>CAZKIB010000021.1:0-6430 GCA_964552425.1 uncultured Anaerolineaceae bacterium
AGCCCGAAGATTACGTGCTGGCAGGAGAGTATGTTCATCAGGTGGCCGCTGAAGTCGGTGTGACAATACATTGATGGCTGCCTTTTTTTCAGTGCCTTTCCAGGGTGATAGTTTGCAATGAGCCGGCTTTGGCTGCACTACTGCGCGGCTGAGGTGCTGAAGCGCTAAAATGGCCTGTTCAGTTTGCTCCACCCTGCAATCGGTTGTACCATAACAGGAAGGTCTCATGTTTACGCGGGAGAGTGCAGTATTAACGGCAAAACGTTTCCCCGATTTGCCCTGCTGTTCGTGATGCTGCTGGCGGCCTGTCGCGGCGCTCAGGTCGAGGTGGGGCCGCAGGTGGCGGCGACGGCTACCGCCACGCCCCGTTCCACACCTTTGCCTGTCGTGGCGACAGTGGTTCCACCCGGCACGGAAGATAACCCCATCCGCATGATTGTGAATCCTTCAGGTTCGGTCACACCGGCACAAATTGAAAGTTTCGAAACAGCGCTGCATGAACAGTCTGACCTGACCGTCGAAGTCGTGGTGGTAGACCGTTATGCCGAAGCCCTGGCTGCTTTGTGCGCCTCCTCTCCAACCGATGTGGTTGTGGCCTGGGTGGATGGAATTACCTATGAGGCAGCGACAGCACAGAACTGCGGTGAACCAGTCATGCAGGTCGAGAAAGGGCGTACCAACCGCACCACCGGGGACGTGGGACAACTGGTGGCCGCCAACGGGCGTGGTTTGAGCAGCGTGCAGTCCTTGCGCGGAAGAACCTTCTGCCGGCTGGGTCTCAACGATTATTTTAGCTGGCTGGTCCCCAGTCTGGTGTTTTATGGCAACGGTCTGCATCCAGTCAATGATCTGGAAACAGTGGTCGATTATGACAGCCGCAACGAACTCATTGAGGCCATCATTGAGGGTGAGTGCGACGCTACCGGCATTTCCGAAACCGATTTTGAGGATTTGCGGGAAGCCCAGCGCGATGAACTTACGGTGCTGGAATCCACACCGGCTTTCCCCTACGCAGTGCTGATGTACCCCGTCACCCTGCCGCTTGGTGAGCGCATCCGGCTGGATGACGCCCTGCTGGAACTCGAAAATGATACGGACGGCAGCGCGGCGCTGCGGCCTTTGCTGGGGCAGGACGGTCTGGTGCGGGTGAGTGCGGACAGTCTCGAAGACATTACAGAATTCCTGGAAAGTACCCGGTTGGACTTCGCGCAGTTGGGCAATTGATGGCTGAACTGGCAGTTGTGGTCGTTACCTGGAATGTCCGTGATCTCGCGCTGAACGCCCTTCACAGCCTGTTTGCTGATCTTGCCGCGCACGGCCCGGCGGCAGCGGTGTATGTCGTTGATAATGCTTCTGCGGATGGCACGCCTGACGCTGTGGCTCAGGCATTCCCTCAGGTCCGTTTGATCGCCAGCGATCAGAATCTTGGTTTTGGCGCGGCCAATAACTGGGCGCTGCGTGCGGTGGGGTTTGGGCAGCAGCGGCCCGCCGACCAGCTTCCACGCGCAGTTTATTTGCTCAACCCCGACACGATCACCCAGCCCGGCGCGACTCGCATGTTGTTTGACACGCTGATGTCGGATACCCAGGTAGGGCTGGCCGGCGCGGGTCTGGAATATGAAGATGGCGCTTTCCAGCATTCCGCGTTTCACTTTCCCGGTTTGCGGCAGTTGTGGGTAGAGTTCTTTCCCACGCCGGGCCGCCTGTACGAGAGCAGTTTTAATGGCCGTTATCCCCGCCACCGGTACGAAACCGGCCACCCCTTCGACATTGATTTTCCACTGGGTGCGACCATGCTGCTGCGCCGTGAGGTGATTGAGCAGACTCGCGGTTTCGATGAGCAGTTCTTTATGTACTGCGAAGAGATCGACTGGGCATGGCGCATTCACAAAGCCGGCTGGCGCGTTCAGTGTGTGCCCACCGCCAGGGTGATTCATCTGGAAGGGCGCAGTACCCGGCAGGTGCGCCCGCAGAGCGTGATCAATCTATGGCACAGCCGCCTGCTGCTTTTTCGGAAACATTACCCGGCCTGGAAGTTCTGGGCTGCGCGTCAGATGATCGCGCGCGGTATGCTGCGAAAAATCACGCAGGCCCGGCAGGATGAAAAAGCGCCTCGTGATCTGATCGAAGCCTTTGTGAAAGTGCGCAGCATGGCGTTGAAGGGGACAGGGGCGTATGTGGCCGGCTAACTGGCAGGGGATGATCGCCGGGGATGAATGCCCCATGTGTGCGGACATGGCTCTCCCTGAAAATCCGCACAGTTTTTGGGTCGCTGAACTGCCTTACAGTGTTGTGCGTCTGCCGCGTAACCAGTACATGCGCGGTTGGACAGTGGTGATTTTCAAGCGCCATGCCTGTGAAATGTATGAACTGGAACCACCGGAACTGGCCGGTTTCTGGCAGGACACGGCACAGGTCGCGCAGGCCCTTAACACGATTTATCGCCCTGTGAAAATCAATTACGGTGTTTTCGGAAACCTCTGCCCGCACATTCACGGTCATGTGCTGCCGCAATACGACACGGATGATCCACACAAACCGATTAACATGCACGAACAGACTGTCCTGTGGGACCCGATAGAATACGAACGGCAGATTGCCCGCCTGCGTGAGGCATTGCACGTCTTATGAAGCTGGCTGCCGTGATCCTGACCCGCAACGAAGCGGCCCATATTCAGGAATGTATCGCCAGTGTGCGCTTTGCCGACCACATGCTGGTCTTCGATTCGTTCAGTGACGATGATACCGTTCCACTGGCGCAGCGGGCCGGGGCAACCGTGATTCAGCACGCCTTTGAAAACTACGCCAGCCAGCGCAACGCGGCACTTCAGGCTGTGGCCGGTCAGGCAGATTACGTGTTGTTTGTCGATGCCGATGAGCGTGTCACGCCGGAACTGGCCGCCGAAATCCGGCAGGTCATCTTGCAGTCTGATACCGCCGGGTGGCGCATCCCCCGGCATAATTACATCTTCGGCAGACTGACGAAGGGGGCGGGCTGGTTTCCTGATTATCAGACTCGTCTGCTGCGACTTGGCGCGGCCCGTTATGACCCGGCGCGGCAGGTGCATGAACTGGTGATTCTCGATGGACCAGAAGGCACACTGCGCAACCCGCTCATTCACTACAATTATGCCGATTTAAGCCAGTTTCACCGCAAGCAGCAGTCATACAGCGCCTATGATGCGCGCATCCTTTATGAGCAGGGCATACGCCCGAAACCGCAGAACGATGTGCTGCAACCCTGGCGGCAGTTCTGGTGGCGCTTTGTCACGCTCAAAGGTTATCAGGACGGCTGGCATGGCTTTCGCCTGAGCGTGCTGATGGCCTGGTATGAACTGCGGAAATATCGTTTGCTGCGAAAGCTGTGGAGGGGCGGCTCGTGACCGCCCCTGTTGAAATTACTCAGGGAATAACGGGGACCAGCAGACCATAGCCGCCGTTGGTGCGCCGGTACAGCACGTTAATGGTCTGTGTGCCAGCGTTGTAAAACATGAAGAACGAATGGCCGAGCAGTTCCATCTGTTCAATGGCTTCAATTTCGGACATAGGCGCCATCTGAATATCCTTGCGGCGCGCAATGGGGACAGCGAATTCTTCTTCACCTTCCACCTGAGTTTCGAAGTACTGTGACACCATCTCCGAAAACTCTTCGACATATTCCTCGACATCCGGGATGTCTTCGGCTATATCCAGTTCTTCAATCGTCGCGGTGAAGCGTTCCTTGCCTTTACGGATACGCCGGCCTTTGAAGCGCTGGATGCGCCGGTACATTTTGTCAACCGCTTTGTCGATTGCTTTTTTGATGTCACCGCCGGTTTTTTCCTCGGCTCGCAGAATTGCGCCGCGCTCATGGCGGACGGTGATCTGTGCGCTGACGAGGTCTTCCCCGCGCCGGGTGTGTTCATGGGTCAGTTCCACCCGTATTTCACGAATGCGCGGCAGATACCGATCCAGCTTGTCGAGCTTCTTTTTCGCGTAGGATTCGATATCCTCGGTGACTTTGACGTTCGTTCCCTGAATGGTCACGTCCATCGTAGACTCCTTCGTGTGGTTGACATAAGGACAGTTAACCTCGCGCCATCGTGACAGTGATCCCATAAACGGCATCAGCGCCTGCGTTCAGGGCCGCTGTCGCACAGGCTTCGAGGGTTGCACCCGTTGTAAAAACATCATCCACCAGTAAGATGGTTTTGCCGGCTACCCGCTCTGGCACTGCCTGAAAGACATCCATCATATTGGTTTTGCGCTCTTCAGCGTTTAAGCCGACCTGAGACTGAGTCTCCACCGTGCGTTGGATCGCCCCGGCAGCCAGCGCGATTCCCAGGTGTTCAGCAGCAGGCCGCGCCAACAATTCTGCCTGATTATAACCCCGCGCGCGCAGCCGGTTCATGTGTAATGGCACCGGGACCAGGATGTCGATTGTCCATTCCAGTTCCCGCAGGCGCGCCGCAATCCGCTGGCCCAGCGGCACAGCCAGCCTGCGACCATTTTCATATTTCAGCGCCCAGAGAGCCTGCTGCAATTTCCCTTCGTGTACTGCTGTCGCCGCAACTGCTGTAAGCGGCTGTTCAGGTTTGAAGGTTCGAACGGCTGGAAAGGGGATAGCTGCCACATCGTCTGCGCAGATCAGACACCAGTGCGCATCGACACGGCCACAGCCTGCGCAGCGCGGTGGAAAGAGCAGATCAAGGCCAGCGTCCAGCCATCGCCGAACAGGGTGACCAGACAAAAAAAGCCCAGCGTGATTCTGGGCTTCTGGTGATTGTGTTGGTGAGGTTAGCGTAACGGGCATAAGATCAACTTTTGCCGTGCCTGAGACATTAAAAAGATGGGTGGCTTCACAGGAAGCCGGTCAGAACGCTCCTGTTGTACCGGACGAATTAAACAGGATAATCGCCGCAGGGCCAAGCAGCACGATCCAGATGGACGGGAAGATCAGCAGCACCATCGGGATCATCATTTTGACTGGGGCCTGATGCGCCTTTTCCTGAGCGCGCTGACGGCGTTTCACACGCATCTGGTCAGACTGCACGCGCAGGATATTGGACATACTCACACCAAGCTGGTCGGCCTGGATAATCGCTGCGACAAAGCTGGTGACATCCGGCACATCCATACGTTCTGACATATCCCGCAGCGATTCGCGGCGCTGTTTGCCGAGTTGGATTTCGCGCAGGACACGCCCGAAAGCGATGGAAAGTTCATTGTCCCACTTCTCGTACACTTTTCCCATCGCCATATCGAAGCCAAGACCGGCATCCACGCAGATCACCAGCAGGTCAAGGGCGTCCGGTAGAGCGCGCTGAATGCTTTCCTGACGGCGGCGGATTTTACCGCGTATCCACAGCAGGGGGAAGAAATAACCCAGCAGCGCACCGCCCACTGTGTACATAATGGCCTGTGTCGGCGCAGTCGTGGCGGTAAATACAAAGAACAGCAGAAAGGCCAGCAGGCCCAGGCCGATAGTCGCCACGATACGAAGCGCAAAGAAGGTCGTGGGTTCCAGCGAACCGGCCATGCCCGAAAGCTCAATGAGCCGCCGGGCTTCCTCAAGCTGCTTTTCAGGGGTAAATCTGACCGTGATTTCAGCTATTTTCTTGAGCAGCGGAATAAGCACACGATCCCGAAACGAGAGCGAAAGTTCGATCTCTTCCAGTGACTGTGGAATGTCGCGTTCGCCGTACTGCGCAAGGCGCTCTTGAAGCGGGTCGCGGCTGTTGTCTTCGCGCAGACCGACATAAACAAGCCCGGCGACAATCGCAAGACCGATCACGATGGCAATAGGGATGAGCAGATTTTCCATAATTCAGACTGTCCTTAAATATCAATCTGAACGATTTTTTGTACCACCGCCGCGCCAATACCGATCAGCGCGAGGCCAATACCCAGCAGAGGCCAGCCGCAGGCCCGGTTTTCAAACAGGTTGCCCATATATTTCGGATTAATGCCATACAGGAATAGCGCCAGCAAAATCGGCAGTCCACTGATGAGATAGCCGGTGATGCGGCCCTGCGCGGTCAACACGCGAATCTCGCCTTTGAGTTTAACGCGCTCACGAATGGTATGGCTGATAATTTCCAGAATTTCAGCGAGATTACCACCGACTTCACGCTGAATGTTCACGGCTGTCACCACCAGATCAAGGTCTTCGCTCTCCACACGATCCAGCATGTGCTGCATCGCGTCAGGCATGTCAATGCCCAGGCTGACTTCCTGAACGACACGCTTGAATTCCGTCGAAGTCGGGTCAGGCGCATCGCGCGAGATCGCTTCCATCGACTGAAGCACACTGTAACCGGAGCGCAGCGCGTTCACCCACAGGCTGAGGGTATCGGGGAGCTGTTGTTCAAACTGATTGAGGCGTTTACTGGTTTGCTGAGCGACATAAATGCGCGGCGCGAAGAAACCGACAAACCCGGCGACAATGCCC
>CAZKIB010000021.1:6440-17357 GCA_964552425.1 uncultured Anaerolineaceae bacterium
ATGACAAGCTGCTGTCCAAACAGGACAAAATAGCCGACCACAAAAAAGCCGATCATGGCGATGACATGCAGTGCCGCATATTCCGCGACAGTGAGTTTGATGTCGGCACGGGCCAGTTGCTGGCGCCATTTCTGGGCAAAGGGCCGCTCCGAAATCGCGCTGTTGATCGCCGATTCCAGTGCGCTTGGTTTGTCCACTTCCTGCGCGGTTTCTTCAGGCGTATCCAGAAACGACTGAAAGCTGCTGTCATCGTATTTTCCGAGACGTTCTTCAACCACGTCGCGCTGTGACCGTACATTACGGATACCGATGACCAGGACCACAAGTGCCAGTAAGACAGCACCAACTAGAATAATGGTTTGATCCACGTACTCAACATCCTCTACTCGCTGTTGATACTTTCATTCTAAGAAATTAAGGGAAGTGCGTCAAGCAGGACACACTTCCTAAGAGCTTAGTAAACCAAAAACTAACGCATTTGACAGGCGCTAGTAGTTGGCACGTCCGATGCCAAAGGTCGAGGGTGGCAGATGGATGCCCGCCGCTTCGATGCGGTCAATGAATTTGGGACGCAGACCGGTAGGCCGGATGCGCCCGATAATCTTGCCGCCTTCTATACCCGTCTGCTCGAACTCAAAAATATCTGACATGGTGATGACATCACCTTCCATGCCCTGCACTTCGGTGACTTTGACCACCTTGCGGGTTCCATCGCGCAGTCGTTCCTGATGACAGATCAGGTCTACCGCGCTGGCGATCTGTTCGCGAATAGCGCGCACAGGCAGGTCCATGCCTGCCATCAGGCACATGACTTCCAGACGGGCCAGGGTATCGCGCGGGCCGTTGGAGTGGGCGGTGGTCAGCGAACCATCGTGACCGGTGTTCATCGCCTGAAGCATGTCGAGCGCTTCACCGGAACGGCATTCTCCAACGACGATGCGATCAGGCCGCATACGCAGGCAGTTCACGACCAGATCCTGAATGGTGATCTGGCCCTTGCCTTCGATGTTGGCTGGGCGGCTTTCCAGCGTGACTACGTGTTCCTGGCGCAGTTGAAGTTCGGCGGCGTTTTCCACCGTTACAATGCGTTCATCGTTGGGGATAAAACTCGAAAGCACGTTGAGCAGTGTCGTTTTGCCCGAACCTGTACCGCCAGATACCACGATATTCAACCGGCCAATGATGCAGGCCCGCAGGAATTCAGCGATTTCCTTGCTCATCGAACCAAAACGAATAAGATCATCCACCGTCAGTGGTTTCTTGGAGAATTTACGGATGGTGATAGTCGGACCGCACAGAGCCAGCGGGCGAATGATGGCGTTTACACGCGAACCATCTGGCAGACGAGCATCCACGATGGGTGAGCTTTCATCCACGCGGCGGCCCAGCGGCGCGACGATGCGGTCAATAATGCGCATGACATGTTCGTCGTCATCGAATGTGACCGGTGCGCGCGACAGCATACCCTTTTGTTCGATAAAGACATTTTTTGGCCCGTTGACCATGATTTCCGTAATGGTGTCATCGGCCAGCAGGATTTCCAGAGGGCCAAAGCCCAGAATATCAGCGACGATAGCCTCGAACAAACGCTGGCGTTCCGCGCGTGACAGCACCAGGCTTTCGTCCGCAAGGATCGAATTAAACAGTTCTTCGATATGCGTGCGAACCTGGGCTTTCTGGGTCACGTCCATGGACTGGTCCAGTTCCGAAAGCAGCTTGTTCTGTACGCGGACCTTCAGGTCCATGTACGAATTTTCGGATGAACGGCCACCCGGACGGTTGACATCACTGACAACCTGACGGCGCTGGCGCATCGCGGCCAGTTTGGATTCATCGGCGCTGGCTTCTCCGCCGCTGCCGCCGCTGTTGTTCCCCCCGGATTCACCGCCACTTCCTTTTTCAATACGGCGTAATAACGACATTGACTGTAACCTCCCAGACGATCCCTGACGACTTTACTTTATCCTGACCGGACCTGGCGATGCGAATACCTGTTTGACTTTAACGTCCCAGACGCAGGCGCAAACCGGACGAGCGCTGCTGCGACTTGCGCAGATCGGGTTCTGGCTCCGGTTCTGCCTGGCGAGCGCCTTCCAGCGCGTCATACACTGCTTCGGAAAGCTCGACGAGTTCCTTGATGGGTGACTTGGACTTATCCCGTTCTGAGGCGATTACCGGAACCGCTTTGGTAATGGCCCGGTTGACCATGAGTTCGTTCGCGGGAATTGCCACGATCACAGGTCGTTTCAGAAAATCGCCAATTTTTTCCAGCGAAACTGCGGCCCGGCGCGCGTTGCGGTCATCGGGGACCCGGTTCACCGCCAGCATGACCTTTTCCAGCGGGTACTTGAGTTTGTCGAAAAGATCCAGGACCAGCCGCGCGTTCTTGACACTTGGAATAGTTGGAATACAGACCATCACAATCCGGGAAGACAGATCGAACAGTGACAGGGTGACGTCATCCAGCCGCGAAGTGGTGTCAATCACCACGAAGTCGTAGCTGTGCTGGATTTTGCTGATGATCTTGGAGAGCGCTTCCGGGTTCTTTTCGACCTCTTCCGAAAACTCTGGTCGCGAGGGGCCGAGAAGCACCTTCAGCCCGCTGTCATGGGTGGCGACGATGTTCTCGAACAACTCGGTATCGAGATCATCCACATCGGGGATCAGTTCCACCATGGTCGACTGCGATTGCAGGTTGAGCATGATCCCGACATCCCCAAATTGCAGGTCGGCGTCAATGAGCAGGACTTTGCTGCCCTCACGCATGAGACCCGAAGCCAGACTGGTGGCAATCGTGGTTGTACCCACCCCGCCTTGCGGGCTGTAGACCGTAATCACATGGCCCGGACGATCCCCGCTCTCGCCACGAGAAGTCGCGGTTGGGCGCAGGTCGATGCCACTTTCCGCGACACGGGTATACTGGGCGGCGATGGGTTTGTTACGGGCATGAACGGTACGAATGGTGTTGTACAGTTCATCCATCTCAATAGGTTTGGTCAGGAAGTTACGCGCCCCGGCCAGCATCGCCCGCCGCAGATAGTCCGGGTCATTCTGAACGGACATCATGATGACCGCTACCGTCGGCACTGCCTCGGTAATCAGACTGGTCGCCTGGATGCCGTCCATATCCGGCATGTTGATGTCCATGATGATGATGTTCGGTCTCAGTTCCTTTGCCTGCGCCACTCCCTCAGAGCCGGTGCGCGCCGTTCCGACGACCTTCATGTCGGGTTCGAAACTGATGAGTTTCTTGATATTTTCCAGGGTATCGGGGATGTCATCCACCAGAAGGATGCTGATGACTTCACCTTCACCGCTTGATTGCGCGGAACCTGATTTGCTCATAGGGTTGTCCTAACTCTTACCAATTAGTTGCCGGCGGATGTCAAAGACAATTCACTTTCCTGCAGGAGCTGGCGAACACTGCGAATGGCCGGCTCAATCGTGTACTGCCGTTTGCCGGGCGGGTCAATGCTGAAGTTAGCCATGATGTAATCGAGCGTGACCGCCTGGGTCGTGGTCCGTGAAGTGTCCGAAGCAGACCGCAGCGCCAGCGTAATCGGCAGCCGGGCTTCCAGTGCCCACACGAGGACTACCGCTTCCTGCGGCGTTACACCGAGCGTGACCACCGTCGGCACAGCCGGCGTGGGCGAAGGCATCGGTGTGCCCTCACCACCCGTTTCCTCATCATCGGCTGGTACGGGTGTCGGTGTCGGCGGGATACCGATGAAACGACCATCCAGCGGGAACTCGCCCACATGCAGAATCAGCGCATCCTGAACGGTACGCTGGGTGACAAGGCGCGGACGCTGGCGTTCGGATGGGCTGATGATGGCCGGGCCGAGGCTGGTGCTGTCCGGGCGGCCTTCCAGTGTTTCACTGGTCGTAATGCCTTCTTCCGAAAACTGGAACAACGTAATGAAGTTTGGCGCGATGGTCTGGAACACATCGTCCACGTCGACAAACAGCATCGACAAAATCACATCGACCCGATCCCCGTCCTGAATAGCGTAGCTCACGCTGGTCAGCCGGTTAATGGGGATGGACACACCAACCAGCCCACTGGGCAGCACTGCTGCCGCGTCCGAGCCGACTTCTGCCAGACTGGTGAAATCATCGGTAATCATACTGGTCAGGATAGGCTGCTCGCGGAAAATACGGGTGCGGGCAATCTTGCCGATCACATCTTCCAGGTTGGTAATGCCGTTAAAGGGGGCCGATTCTTCAGGCCAGGGCCGCAGGTCGACTGCGTTGGCCGGGATACGGAACCCGCGCGGCAGTTCCTGAACCGCGATGACCACATTTACAAACGAAAGCGGGGTGGGGGTTGGCAGGCTGGGCTGCTGGACTGTGGTGTTAGTGCCTGTCGTTGTGTTGGTTGTGAGCGCGCCACCACCACCCTGAAGCGTGGGCAAAACAGCAACTACCACAATTGCCGCCACGATAATGACAAATGCCAGTATGATGAGAACACGTCCTTGCATTGATCCCTCCATCAAGGGTGTGGCCGTCCCACCAGCCTGCACGGTCTGGCTAATGGGCGAATGCACCAATAGTCATTCTTTAGTGTAATCAATTCAGGGTGGCTGGCAAACAGTCTGAATATCCCACCCGTTAACAGTCTACATTGATAACTTAAATCAGTGCCGCGAGAATTGGTTAGAAAACAGTATCCTCAACCGGAAGTTCCAATCGCACGACGGTTCCGTCTGTCTCCGTGCTGTTGACCGACAGCGCGCCCCCAAGCAGTTCGACCTTTTCTCGTAACGTGATAATGCTCTGGGCGCGTGGATCGCTCTGGTTATGGCTCAGGTTAGCCATCGCCGCTTCAAAATCAAAGCCGCGTCCATCGTCCTCGACGACTGCCTTGACCCGGTTGGTCCCCATATCCAGTTGGATACGCAGTTTGTTGGGGCCGGCGTAATCACGCGCCTGCACCATGAGTTCCTGAATGCCGCGAAAGATGACCACCTCCCGCGCATTTTCCAGCCGCCGTTCTTCGCCCATGATTTCCAGATTAGTCTCAATGTCGTTCTTATCGCGAAATGATTCGATATAACGGCGCACAGTGGGGACAACCCCCAGATCGTCGAGCATCATCGGGCGCAGGTCGAAAATGAAATCACGCACCTTCTGAAAGGTCACACTGGCGCTGGATTTCAGATTATCCAGTTCTTCGGCAGCCTTGTCCGGGTTTCGGTCAAAGAGGCGCTGGCAGATTTCGGCCTGAAGGATGAAATTGGTGAGCGATTGGGCCGGGCCGTCGTGCATCTGCCGGGCCAGTCGCTGACGTTCTTCTTCCTGTGCCTGGACAATGCGCGCGATATTGGCATAACTGCTGATGGGCGCAGCGCCACCGCGCTCCTGAGCAGAAGTTGCGCTTGGCAGCAGTTCCGCGCCCTGGACCATATTCATCAGTTTATTGAGCAGGGTCTGATGCTCCTGAAGCAGTTCCTGACGGGTTTGCAGCTTTTCGAGCTGACCGCGCATGGTGCTGAGCCGGAAACGGGCGTCTAAAGCTTCGTCATATTTTGAGCGAATATCCTGCCGGGGGATGGTGTCAATATTGTCCTGAACCGTCCGCAGTTCGCTGGCGATGTCGCTGTTGCGCTGCTGTTCGCGGTCCACGACGTTCTGGGTCTGGTCAATCTGCCCTTTGATCTCATTCAGGGAACCCTGAATGCGCCGCATCTCGGCGGTAATAATATCTACGATCTCATTTTTGGGGTCGTCAAATGAGTTGGCTGCCATTTATGCTTTACCTGCTGGATTCTGAATCGGTATCTTGAATGCGAACCCACCCGTAACGAAGCGCGGTCACAGCCGCCTGTGTGCGGTCCTGCACATTCAGTTTCTTCAGGATGGAGGTCATGTGATTCTTCACGGTCTGGTGACTGATGCGGAGTACCTTCGCGATTTCCTTGTTGCTGAGACCCTTCACCACAAACTGGAGAATTTCCATCTCGCGCGGGCTGAGAGGGACAAAATGATCTTCGGGATCAATGGCATACGGCCCGGTGGCGGCTTCCACAGTCGCGCTGATCCAGCTTTTGAAATCCCGTTCACTCAGCCGCTCATCGCCCACGACATAAAACCCGGCGGCCACATCGCGGATAATGGCGATAAGTTCATCCGGTATGATGTCTTTTGAACAATAGGCCGATGCGCCAGTCCGCATGGCATGAATCACCTGCTGGGAGTCATGATAGGCAGTGACGACGACAACAGCGATCTGGGCGTTTTCCGCTTTGATCTGCCGTGTCACCTGAAGGCCGTTGAGTCCCGGTAGATTAATGTCCAGCAGGACTACATCGGGCTGCAAGCGCTGGGACTCGCGCAGAGCCTCCTCACCATCGGCGCACTGGCCGACCACGCGAATATCATCTTCCAGTTCGACAGCCTTGCTCAGACCATCGCGAAAGAGCGGATGGTCGTCTACAATCAATACTGCGATACTGCGACGCTGTTTGTGCCGCTCCTCACGAATATTCATAAACACTGACGGCGCTGAACACAATGATGCTGATGTGTGCCTGCGCGCTGCTCCTTTCAAATTTCGAGATGGAAGTTGTCATATACCCAACAGAGAGCCAGAGCGGTACAGATTAAAGACGATAGTGATAGACCCAATGTAATTTCTACGCAGTATACAACTAAAGTATATTCCCCTGCAAGCAAGCCTGTCTTTATACATTGTCGAGACTCACTTAATACTTTGGCTTAACGGTCATTGAAGGATTACCGCCTGTAAGGATATACTGTAAACTTGAACCGCGTGTCTGAATAACAAGCGATGGGTGTACTGAGGATGGGTTTTGCGCAAAGTAGCCGCCAGTGAAGGTCTGACCTACTACCAGTTTGAAATGTGGCCGCGCCTGACACAGGGTATTTTTACCCGTCAGGGCGGCGTGAGCAAAGCGCCCTGGTCATCGTTGAACCTGGGTGGCAATGTGGGGGATGAAGCGCCGGCCGTGCGCCATAACCATTTATTGATGTATGGCACTCTGGGTGTTGATGCGGCGCGGGCGTGTTCGGTCTGGCAGGTTCACAGCGCGGATGTCATCCTGGTCGATGGGCCGGTACAGGGGCGGCGCTGGCTGGCTCTGGCCGATGCCATGATAACAGACCGGCCCAATACGCCGCTTTCAATGCGTTTTGCCGACTGTGTGCCCCTGCTGTTTCATGATCCTGTCCAGGGTGTTATTGGTATGGCTCATGCGGGCTGGCGCGGGACGGTCCAGGGTGTGGCAGCCAATACCGTTCGCACCATGACGACAGCTTACGGCTGCAAACCACAGAATGTTATGGCGGGCATTGGCCCCAGCATCGGTCCCGATCATTATCAGGTGGGTGAGGAAGTCGTCGCGGCGGTCTTGCAGTATTTTGGCAGCACGGACGGCCTGATCCGCCGGGACCCGGACGACGGCACAGCCTATCTTGACCTGTGGGCCGCCAATCGACTGGACCTGGAGCGAGCAGGTGTCGAACAGATAGAAATTGCCGAAATCTGCACGGCCACTCGCACCGATGAATTTTTCTCACATCGGGCCGAAAAAGGCCGCACCGGGCGCTTTGGAGCTGTGATTTCATTATGACCATCGCCGACAATATTGACCGTGTCCAGGAGAATATCGCCCGCGCCTGTGCCCGCGTCGGGCGCGACCCGGCTTTGGTGACACTGATTGCTGTCAGCAAGACTCACCCGCCAGAGGCCGTGATCGAGGCCGCCGCAGCCGGCCTGCAACATTTTGGTGAAAATCGCGTAGAAGAGGCAGAAGGCAAGATCGCGACTGTCACCGGGCTTACCCGCCAGCGGCTGACCTGGCACATGATCGGCCACATTCAAAGCCGTAAGGCCCGTTACATTCCGGCCCTGTTTGATTGTGTGCATTCGGTGGACCGGCTCAAACTGGCTGCAAAGCTGTCTGAACTTCTGGCCGAAACCAGTGAAACCCTGGATGTGCTGCTGGAAGTGAACGTCTCTGGTGAAGCCAGCAAAAGTGGGCTGAATGCTGCCAACTGGTCGAAGGACGCGGCGCTGCGCGAAAGCCTGTGGGAGGAAACGCGGCAGATTCTGGCGCTGCCAGGGCTGCGGGTACGGGGCCTGATGACGATGGCTCCGATTGTGACCCACATGGAGGAAACCCGCGTAGTATTCGCCGAACTGGCGGCGCTGCGCGCGGCGTTGGTCGAATCTTTTCAGGTTAACTTGCCGGATTTAAGTATGGGTATGACCGATGATTACCCGGTAGCCGTCGAAGAAGGCGCAACGATGGTGCGCGTCGGGCGGGCAATCTTTGGTCCACGTGAGGAGTAGAGGATAACCAATGGGTGCAATTGTGAGTGTGATTCTGCTGGCGCTGCAAATTTATCAACTGATTCTGCTGGCCCGTGTGCTGTTGAGCTGGTTCCCCGATATTGATCGCAGCAATCCGATTATCCAGTTCCTGTATGACGTGACGGAGCCGGTTCTGAGGCCGATCCGCAACGCGCTTCCGCAAACAGGCATGATGGATTTCAGCCCCCTTATCGTCTTTCTGGGCATTTCGGTCCTTTCGACAGTTCTGGCGCGTTTCTAGACCGCAGACTTTGTCCATTTTCAAGGTAATTCCCCAACAAAAAATGGGGGTACAATAGAAACTGTATCGGTACCGGATTACCTGAAGAAGGTCGAGGTTGGTTATGCCTGAACAACGTAATTTTGAGATTACGGATGCCAAAGGCGGCGCTGCATTTACAGTGCGGGTCGTGACGCGGGCAGTCAACACAGAGATGGTCGGCATTAATGACGATGGTTCCCTGCGGGTTCGCTTGCAGGCTTCGCCAGCGGGCGACCCGGCAGCCAACAAGGAACTGGTCGACTTTCTGGCCCAGATGCTGGGTGTTGCCGTCTCGCAGATCGAAATTGTCGCCGGTATGAATGGTCGGGAAAAAGTGATCGCCGTTGAGGGCATTACCACAGCCGATCTGGAAAGCAAACTTTCCGGTGGGTCAACGAGTTAATTCATGGGCTTGGGTGCTGGCTGGGACGCTGATCGCGGCGCTGGCCGGCTGCGCGGAGGCCCAGGTGGGGACAAGGGTTCCCACTTTGACGCTGATCCCGCCAACGGCGACGTATACGCCCACCCCTGTCACGCCTTCTCCCACACCCATCAGCCTCCCCGGCCCTGCTGATCTTGTCACTCCGACACCGGACAGCGGGGCAGTGCTGGTTCCGGCGGCGGCGCAGGTGTTGTTGCAGCGGTCATTGGAGAATCTGGCTGGACGCCTGTCTGTCGAAGTCGAGTCGATTCGGGTGCTGCGCTTTGAAACCGCTGTGTGGACCTCGCTTGATCTTGGCTGCGCAGCCGAGCCTTTGAACAGCACGGCTTCACTCGAAATCGATGGTTTCCGCTTTGTCCTGCTGGCCGAGGGGCAGCCTTATGAATATCACACCGACACCCGGACGTATGTGCGCCTGTGTGATTCGGTGGATGAACTGGCCGGTGAAACCGAAACCCTTCTGGAAGTGGACCCGCTGGCGGCGGATATGGTGGCTGTGGCGCAGCGCCGGCTGGCTGCGCAGTTCGATTTGGCAACCCGCCGTGTTCGCGTGGTCGATGTCATGCCCATCACCTGGACAGACAGCAGCCTGGGCTGCCCACAGCCTGGTGTGGACTATCCGGCAGTCACTATCGAAGGCTACCGGATTGTCCTGGCGGTGGGCGAGGATGAGTACATTTTCCACAGCGATTCCACGCAGACCATTCTGTGCAGCTCTGAAAATGAGCGCCTGCCCATCGCGGAATAGTTTACTCGCGCTTACACTGGCGCAGGCAGCGGTTCGCCCATCTGCGTTTCGAGGTCAGCCAGTGAGCGATGCGCTGCGACACGGACTTCTTCCTGACGATCCCGCAGCACGCCGTACAGGGTTCTTGTGGCGCTGACTTCACCAAGCTGCCCCAATGAACGTGCCGCCAGTTCGCGGATTTCGGGCGCGCCTTCCTGCAAGGCATTCATAATCACCTGCACGGCCCCATCTCCGGCGGGTACATTTTCGCCGCGTGCGCCGGCCCAATCCCCCAGCCAGGGGATTGAATCCACCGCCGGGTACGCCTGTGCCCCACGATCCTCCTGCTGCTGCAAATCGTAAAAAGCCTGCTGCGCAGCCGAGCGCACATACCACTGTTCATCTTCAAGAAATGCGCGGTAGAGCGAGTTAATCGCCCAGGGAGTGCCCACACGCCGCAGTCCAAAAGTCGCCGCGCGCCTGACGAGCATATCTTCATGTCGAATACCGTCGTACAAAATGGGGTGGCCTTCATCGGGGATGACGGCCAGGGACTCCGCGACTGCCTGACGCACCGCTTCCGAGCCTTCGGTCAGGCTGATGACCAGGGCTTCCAGCGCTTCGTCATTGGCAATCGCGCCCAGGGCCATCGCGGCGGCAAGCTGGACTTCGGGCGTCTGGTCTTCCAGCAGCGCGATCAGGTCCCGAATGGCTTCCGGGCTGCCAATTGCGCCCATCCCCAGGCACGCGAGGCGGCGCACATCAGCATTCGCGTTACGGGCCGCCTGCCGGAAAACCAGCAGGGTACTGCGATCCCGTGTGCCAATCAGCGCAGCGGCGGCGCGTTCACGGACGAGGGGGTATTGATTGGGTGCAACCAGCATATTGCCGATATGTTTGAGCAGCGGCCCGCGCCAGGACACACTGGCAGGGGCATAGGCCAGCCAGCGCGAAACTTCCAGAACCTGATTATGCAGCACATCGGGTGGTGTACTCAGGCGCGCACGTACAGCAGGTTCAACCGAGGTATGTATTGCCGCATACGCCAGTGCCTGCGACCAGGCCGGGTGACTGGCTTTTTCGACCAGATGGTCCGCTTTGGCGCTTTTCAGCGTCAGGCTGGCGAGATAACCGGCGATAAAGGGATG
>CAZKIB010000021.1:17387-23575 GCA_964552425.1 uncultured Anaerolineaceae bacterium
GGTAGCGATTGCCGCGAAAAGCCACCAGCAGGCCAGAACGCCGCAGCAGGTTGAGAAACTTGCCCTGCGCGCTGACTTCTTCACGCTGTTCTTTGGTGTTTTTTTTGTTCCCGCGCGATTTTGCCGGCGCGGGCGCTTCGGCTTCTTCATCGTCCAGGGACCCGGCAAACGCATCGGCCTGAATCAGACTTTCGATCCGTTCCAGCGTGATAAACCCTTCATCAAGCTGCAAGGCCGCCACCTGCGCCAGTTGCGGCAGCAGTGACTCCGCCGGTTGTTTCGCAGGTAAATGGCGGGCGATAAAGGCGTTCAGCCATCCTTCAAAGCTGGTCGTGGTCGCATCCTCTGCAAATGTGGCCCACGTTTTGAGAACCAGATCCACTGGCGAAAGGGCGCGGTTGTTGGTCAGCGCGCGGCCTAACTGAGCCTCATCAGGTCTGCCAGCCGGCCGCCGCCGCGTGCCTCCGATGACCGGCCAGGTATCGGCCCAGCGGCCTACGGATTGGCTGATGTCCAGGTCGCTCCAGGGTTGCAGGAACACCGGTGTCAGGCCCATCCGCATCAGCGGCCCATAGCCGTAGGGTGTCCCGGCGACAATAAAAAAGTTGTCACGATAGGTGTTGATGAATTCCCGCAGCCAGATGATCTTTTCAGTCTGCTCGTCTGCTGGCAGATCATCCAGCCCATCAATGAGCAGCAGCGCCCGACCCTGCGCCAGCCGGCGATACAGGTTAATCGGCAGGGTGCGTGCGGTGATTGGCCCAACCTGACTCTGTACAGCGCGGATCAGCGGTTCAGCGGGGTCAATCTGTTCGCCAAATTCCTCAGCGCTGATATTCACATTTGCCAGGTGTACATAAACTGGCACGAACTGGTTGAAGCGTGTGACTTCACCTGTACTTTCTTCGTCACCCAGCGTCAGCGTAATGCCATGCTGTTCGCTCAGACGTTCGCGGGCCAGTTTCTCAATCTGCTGGCGTTCCTTGATTCGAGCCGCCCGTTCCTTCTCAGTCAGCGCAGCTAACTCGGCATCAATGTTCTTTTGAACTTTATCTTCCATCGTTTTGTAACGCGCCCGGCCCAGGCTGTGCATGGCAATTGTCAGCAGAGCGGTGGTGCGTCCGCTGCCGGGAATGCCCAGTAAGGCAATCTGCCGGTCCCCTGTCGCCAGATCATCAATGGACAGCGTTTCGAGGTTATAGGTCGCGTGCAGGTAGGGATAATCATGTACCTGCGGCACGATATGAAATACGCTGTGGATTACATCGTCATCCGGCGGGGCGGCCAGTTCCGGCGCGGGCAAAAAGCGAGGTTCGACCAGCAGATCGGTCAACTGAGCGAAGCGGCCCGCCAGATGCGAGGTCTCGGCCAGGTCAACCAGATCGCGGATGTAACGGTTGTCTGCGCTGGCGGTGGCATAATTCTGAACGCTGCTGGCTCCCTGCCGCGTGCTGCTGATGACTCCGCTTATCTGTTTGCGGAAACGGTAAACGAGGTAGGCGCTGCCCCAGCCGGCCAGCAGGCCAATCCCAAAATTCTCGACATCGAAACCCATCGCCCGCGCCTCCTAAAGGTTCACCAGTATCCGTTCGCAGTTGCTGCAAGTGACCAGCTTAACCCCCTGACGCACTTCCCGTTCGATAGCCATCGTCTGGGCTACCCCACAAATGCTGCATGTGTTACCCGACATGATGGCTATGGGTTGGTGATTCTTGCGTGTTTTCATCGTATTGTAGATTTTGAGGTTTTCTTCTGAAACTTCCGTTAAGGCCTGGCTGCGACGGGCCTTGAGACGTTCAAGATGGGCACGCAGTTGTGTCTGTTCGTCCAGCAGCAGCCGGTGTTCGTCCCCCCGGCTGGCCGTTGTTTCCGCGAAGCGGGTTTCCACGTTTTTCAACTGGGCTTCGGCTTCTTCCGCAGCCATCATGGTTTCAAGCAGCATGGTTTCCAGTTCAGCGCGCCAGCGTTTGAGCGCTTCAATCTCCTGCTGCATATCCTGCATCTCTTTGGTGTTCTTGACCGCGCCGCTGTAAAGCTGTTGTTCTGTGGTGCGGGCTTTGTCTTCGTTCGATTGTAAATCATGCTCGTACTGGCGCAGTCTCATCTTCAGCGGATTCAGTTCATTTTGAGCGGCGGTGACTTCAAGCTGCGCGGCGCGAATCGCTTCATCATTCCCCAGAATGGTGGCAATTTCCTTAAGCCGGCGCTGTGCGCGCAGGGCTTCGAGGTCGATTTCTTGCAGGCGATACAGGGCTTCAGGTTGATTCATGGCTTAAGATCAGCAAGGTAGCGTCTCAGAATAGTCGTTGTACAATGTGAATGTTCATAGATGGTATCTTCCTGAGATTATACACTGCGCCGGAATCATGAGGCAAACAACGAAATTGAAAGATGAACTGATGCAGTCGGGTTTCACAGCCCATGTCGCCCCGGCTGAGTGGCGCTGGGTGATGATTGTGGGCACTTTGATGGTGCTGCTGGCTTTTGCCCCTTATGGACTGCTGGTTGCCAGCGGTTCTTCGGCGAATGACTGGCAATTTATGGGCATCCTCCATAATTCACGTGACGGCGCAACCTATCTCAGCAAAATGCGTCTGGGCGCTGAGGGAGAATGGCTGGTGCATTTTCAGCACACGCCAGAGCCGCACGATGGCGCGTTTATCCAGGTCATTTATCCGCTGATGGGACAGGTGGCTGGTCTGACCGGCATTCCGGTTCCGGTTTTGTTTCATGCGGCCCGTGTCGTGGCATCCCTGTTTATGTACCTGGCCTTGTATCAGTT
Organism: uncultured Anaerolineaceae bacterium; assembly: GCA_964552425.1. GTDB lineage: Bacteria > Chloroflexota > Anaerolineae > Aggregatilineales > Phototrophicaceae. Next base: position 20,170 of record CAZKIB010000021.1, read on the forward strand.
AGCTGCCGCGATCTGGATGCGCGTGCGCACCAGACGAATCTTTATCGTGCTGGTTGCCCTGGGGGCCGGTTTGGGTTGGCTTTACGTCATCGTCACGGGTGGACAGGTCGACAGCCCGGACTTGAGTATTCCAGAAGCTTTCCCATTGCAGGCGACTTTCGCCAACGTCCATTTCCCGCTCGCTATTGCCTGTCTGGCACTGCTGACCAGTATCATGATTGAGGTATTTCGCCCCGGTCTTGTGGAGGAACCACGCCTCAATAACGGGGGCACGTTCGCCGTACTGACAAGTCTGGCGCTGTCCCTGTTGTATCCACAGGCTTTAGTGCCGTTTGGCGGCGCGCTGGTGCTGTTTGCGGGCTGGCGCTGGCTGCGCAAACGGAAAATCGACCTGCGTGAGCTTTCCTGGGTGCTGGCTGTTCTGGTTCCGGCGGTGCCCATAGCGGCCTATTACGGTGCGATAATTCTTTATAATCCGGCGATGGCCGAATGGGGACGACAGAATGTGACCCAGGCCCCTTCGCTTCCAGTACTGCTGGTCGGCTTTGCGATTCCGCTGCTCATCGCGGCACCAGGGATATACAGGGCGGCGCGGCGTTTGGAAGCGCATGATGATCGTTTTATGCTGATCTGGCTGGTGGTTATCCTGATCGCAATTTATCTGCCAACGAACATCCAGCGCCGGTTTGCAATCGGGTTGATGATCCCTCTGGCCTACTTTGGCACGCGCGCGCTGGAAGCCTTCTGGTTTCAAAGGATTTCGAATCGCCGCTGGCGCTACCGCCTCCTGATCGTGGCCCTGCCCGTAATGGCGCTCAGTCATTTGTTTGTCTTGTTTGTGCCCACCTTGCCCGCGCTGATTAACCGCCCGGATCAGTCGCAGGGGCTGTTTCTGGAACGTGACTATGTGCTGGCGTTTGATTGGCTGGATCGCAGAACCGGCCAGAACGATGTGGTGCTGGCTTCTGCGCCGGTCAGCCAGTGGCTGCCGGGGTGGGCCGGTGTCCGGGTCGTCTATGGACATCCGTTTGAAACCTTGCAGGCCGACGTAAAAGAGCAGCAGGTGATCGCCTGGTATGCGGATGGTCAGGATTGTCAGGCCATTCTTGACCAGTATGCGGTCCGCTACATTCTTTATGGGCCAGAGGAAGCCAAACTCGGTGAAACGGCCTGTCTGAATGATCTCGAAGAGGTCACGCGCATCGGTGAAGTGGCGATCTATGCGCCTTAGCCTTATCGGTCTGGGTGGACTATTTCTGATTCTCGTGGGTTTACGCCCGCAGGCGCTGCCGTTTATACCAGGAGCCAGTTTTTCCGATGCCGCAGTCGCACACTGGCCGGCAGCGTATCATCTGAGAGAAGCCGTTCTGGAAAGAGGCGAATTCCCGCTGTGGCAGGACACGATCCTGGGCGGCCAGCCGTTCGCGGCCAACCCGCTCAACAAGACTGCCTATCCCCTGCAATGGCTGGCGCTGCTTCTGTCCCCTGCGCTGCATCTGAATGTGCTGTTGGTGCTTCACCTGCTGCTGGCTGGCTTGGGGATGTACCGCTGGACTCGAACCCTCGATTTCCCTGTATCCGCTGCGCTGTTCAGCGCGCTGGCCTATACCTTCGCGCCGAAGATCATCGCCCATGTTGGCGCCGGGCATCTTGATCTGTTGTACGCGCTGGCGTGGTGGCCCTGGCTGATGGAGTCCGTAAAACGACTCGTTAGCCCCGGTGAATCACCTGCCTGGCTGCGGGTGATTGAAGTCGGTGTTCTGGCTGGCCTGGTGATGCTGTCCGATGTGCGGCTCGGTCTGTTCGCGCTGGCTCTGGCGGCGGCTTACGCTGTCTGGGAGGCGGCTTCTCAACGAACGATCAAGCGGCTGTTATGTGGTGTGCCCGCACTGGCGCTGTCTGCAATCCTCACCTTTTCCGTGACTTTGCCGCTGCTGGTATGGCGGCCTTATCTCAGTCGCAGTGCGATGACGACTGCCGACGCCGGCGTATTTTCCTTAGAGTTCGGCCACCTCGTCGGCCTGCTGCTGCCACCTCACAGCGGAAACGTGGAGACTCTGGCCTATCTCGGTCTGCCAGTCCTGCTGCTGGCGGGTATCGCCGTATTTGCCGCGCCGCGCCGTCATATATTCTGGATCATCGCCATCGGTCTGGCTGTGCTGTACGCATTGGGGGTGAACAGTCCGTTCTGGCCGCTGCTCACCGACCTGCTGCCATTCTTGCGCTGGTTTCGTGTGCCATCGCGGGCGTGGTTCGTCGTGATTCTGATCGCCAGTGTTCTCGCCGGATATGGTCTCATGGTTCTGATGAACGGGGTTGAGCGCCTGCGCCAACGCGAAATCGTGCGTCGTCTGGCGATCAAGCGGCTGGCGACTGCCGGAGGGTTGGGCGCATCGCTGTTCTGCGGCGGTTTCACCCTGGCCGCCTTATCTGAACTTCCTGCGACCATTGGCGTGGGCGTAATGGGTGTGGGCGCGCTGCTCGGTGTGGTGGTGCTGTTAGGCCTGTATGGACGCCTGCCTGCGAGCCGTCTGGCTGTGCTGATTACACTCATTCTGTTTGTCGATCTGGCCTGGACAGGGCGCAACTGGCTGGAATGGCGCGGGCCGGAAGACTGGCTTACGCATCAGGACGCGCTGGTGGAACTGCTGAATACGGAAAACCCGGCGCGCATTTATTCGCCGAATTACGCGCTCGAACAGCAGGTTGCCGCTGCCATTCATCTCCGCCTCTTTTACGGTGTGGACCCCTTTCAACTGTCGGGGATTGTGGACGCGATTGAGCAGGGGAGCGGTGTGCCGGTGACAGCTTACAGCGTGGTTATGCCGCCCCTCGATGTGGAAGCAGATGAGGGCGATGATCGCACACCGGACGAAATGATGCTGACCGCGAACCGGGACGCGATCCTGGACACTGCCTCGCTGGCGGAATGGGCTGTCAGCCACGTCGTCACCACCTATCCGCTGGAATATGACCGGCTGGAACTGCTCAGCGAATCTTCACCTTATTTCGTCTACCGCAATCTCGACTATGACCCGGCTGTGCAGTTGAATGAGTACGGCTGGCCGGTTTCGGGCGGGGACATCCTGCCAGACACTGCGACTGTCGGACATCTCAATCAAATCACGGGTTTGTCTGCGCTTGTCGCGGGCATCAGTTTTGTGTTATGTACTGCGCTGCTCATATGGGGGGTGCTGCGCCGATGACGGATCGTTTGCCATCCAGACTGCCGCTGGCGGTGGTGTTCCTGACTCTGCTGGTGGTGTTCCACCGGCTGATTCTGGGCGAGGTTCTCTTCTGGGGGCTGCCAGCCCTGCAATTTTACCCCTGGCGCGAGTATGCCTTTGAGATGCTGCGAGGCGGCCAACTGCCCCTGTGGAATTCCTTCAACGGCGCGGGGATGCCG
>CAZKIB010000021.1:23585-24688 GCA_964552425.1 uncultured Anaerolineaceae bacterium
CTGATCGCCAATTACCAGTCTGCCTTATTTTACCCGTTTACCTGGCCGGGTTTCGTCCTGCCGCTGGCCTGGGCGATGAGCGTGACCGCTGTGGTGCATCTGTTCATCGCCGCATGGGGCATGTGGGCGTTTACCGGGCGGTTGGGGCTGCCGTCATTAGGGCGCGGGGTAAGCGCGCTGGCGTTCGGCCTGACAGGTTATCTGGTAGCGCGATTGGGTACGTACCCCACCGTGGCTGCCGCTGCCTGGCTGCCCTGGATGCTGTGGGCTTTACTCGGTGTGCTGGCGGAAAAACGTCTGCGGGCAGCCGCCTGGCTGGCGCTGCTGGCCGGGCTGCAACTGCTGGCGGGTCATGCGCAGACCGCCTGGTACAGCCTGCTGCTGCTCGGTGCGTTTACCCTGTACTGGCTGATTCGCTGGCGTCCAGCGGACTGGTGGCAGCGGCTGGGCATGGTGGCCGCCGGGCTGATTCTCGGTGCGGCCATAGCCTCCATCCAACTGCTGCCCACCGCCGAACTGCTGCGTACCTCACAGCGTTCGGATGGTGTCGATTTCGACTTCGCTATGAATTTCAGCTATGGTCCGTTTCGCGCGCTCAACTTCCTGTCGCCCAACGTTTTTGGCAATCCTGGTGACGGCAGCTACATCACCGAGGGCGCGTTTTTCGAGGACGCGGTCTATGTCGGCCTGCTGCCGCTGGTCAGTGCCATCGCGGCGATCATCGGCTGGCTGCTGCGGCGCTTCCGCAAAAATCTGCCGGAACTGCCCGCTGCCTATTCGATCCCGTTCTGGTTCCTGATCGCGCTGGTAGCGTTCGTATTTGCGCTTGGCAAGAGCACACCTGTTTATCCGTTTCTGTTCAACAATGTCCCAACTTTTGATGTGTTCCAGGCCCCTGTGCGCTGGCATCTCTGGACTGTGTTCGCCCTGAGTGTGCTGGCCGGCATCGGCACGCAGGCATGGGGGCGGGGATACTGGCTGTTTTTTGGTACACGGCTGGCGACTGCCGGGTGTATCGGCGCGGTGCTGCTGGCGGTGTTCGTCGCCCCGCGCATCATCCCGGTGGAGGAGATTGCCGGCTTTGTGGCGGAGGCCAAATACAC
>CAZKIB010000021.1:24698-33980 GCA_964552425.1 uncultured Anaerolineaceae bacterium
GGTGTTGATTAACGCCGTCACACTTACGGGCTTACTTGGGGCCGGGGCCGGTGCGCTGACTTTATTGCAGCCGGAGTACGAGAACCGCCGTTATCCGTTATGGGCGCTGGTCGTGCTGCTGTTCGTCGCTTTAGACCTGGGCTGGGCCGCGCAGGGCCTGAACCCGACGGTTCCCGCTTCATTTTATGACCGCCTTGAAACCGAAGATCAGGACACGGCCCGCGCTTACTGGCCGGAAGAAGCCGAGCGATCCGTGAGCTTTGATACCTATTTATTGTTCGATGATTACCGTGTGGCGGTGGATCACTGGCCGATGTTCCGTGCCAGCGGTATGCCCAACCTGAACCTGCTGGACCGCCGCTCCCTGTTCAATAATTTTGACCCGCTGCGGGTGGGGTCTTTTGCGCAGTATGTTGATCTGATCGAGACGCATCTGCCGGACGCGAATGCGCTGTTACAGGCCGCGCAGGTGAACGCCATCTACGACGAAACCGGCGCGCAGCAGGCGCTCGATTTCCCGGTGGCGCGGGCGTGGTTTGTGGAGGCACTTTGCTGGCACGCAGATGAAGTGAATCTGATTGCAGCCATCACGGATACGGACTGGCAGCCGCTGCGACAGGCGCATCTCGTCGGTGAGGGTGATTGTCCCGCGCTGGACGAGGAAGCCGAACCGCCCGGCGTGGTCACACTGCTGGAAGATTTTGGCAATCGTGTGGGGATGCTGGTGGAAACCGAGTCCGGCGGATGGCTGGTACTGGCCGATACGTTTTATCCCGGATGGACGGCGCTGGTGGATGGACAGCCCGCCGACATTCAGCGTGTCAATCTGAATTTTCGCGTAGTCAACCTTCCTGCGGGTGCGCAGGCTGTCGAATTTGTCTATCGCCCGGCCTGGTTGCTGCCCGGTACATTCGCTACCCTTGCCGCATTGATTATCACGCTGGCGCTGTTCCGGCTGAAATCAAACGGGCCGGATCAGGTTAACCAGCAGCATGAGCGTTACAATCCACAGCATACTGTAACGTAGTGGGCGTTTCTGCTGGCGGTGAGCGGCGTACAGAATGACCGCGATTTGCAGGCCGATGATAAACCGGAAAATACCGAGCGGTTCCCGGTAAGTTGAGAAGGGCAGGAAGGGCATCACAGCGCTGTGAACAAACAGAAGCCATGTGAATAGATTTGCCTGTTTCTGCTGCCAGTCCCGCAGGCCGCGCCACAGGCCCCACAGCATTGGCAGAATTACGAACGGAACCAGCCAGACCGCAAACACCGGAATCAGACTGGTGGGTATCGTCGTGAAGACCCGCACGACCCCCATGAACGGGATGATCTCAAAGCCAGTTGCATTCGCTCCGCCGGAAGCGACACCAAAGCTGCCAAAATTCGCATACAGGATGATCTGCCAGAGGATAAACGGGGTCAGGGTGACAAGACCAAACGGGAGAGCAATTCGCCAGCGCCGCTGTTGAATCAGGGCCATGCCGCACGCCAGAGGCAGGAGCAGCGTGGTTTCGCGGGCCAGCGCCGCCAGCGCGAACAGAGCCGCGCTCCACAGCCAGCGTTCCCGCAGGTACAGCCACAGGCCGCCCAGGAACAGCACGTAGGCCAGCGGCTCCGGCAGGCTCAGGCGCACTGCTGAGAACGGGCCAATCGTCAGGCCGTAAGCCAGCGCGCACCAGCGGCTGGCGTGCTGCTCCACCAGAAGCCGTTCCATCAGCGCGGTTCCGGCAGCCAGCGACACGACTCCAGTAATTAGAAAAATCCAGGGGATCAGCGCCGGGTTCCCGAACGACAGCAGCCAGCCAAGTCCTGGCAGCAGAATGCGCTGGAATCGATACGCGGGTACATCAATGAACGACGCGGCAGAGGAGGGGTCACGCGCGATATAATAATTGAACTGGCCGTCATAACCTTCCGTGCCGTTGGGGATACCTTCGCTAAAGCGCGTCCCAATCGTCACCAGCGCCAGCGGGTCGCCACCGTTTGCCTGAATTACAACGGCGATGTACAGCAGGCACAGCAGCGTCACCAGCATCCAGGGGTGTATTCGGTTTAACAGGTGAGACATGACTGTGTAGCTCCTGTGTGATCCATCTTGGGTTTATTCGAGGAAACGAGTTCAAAGATGTGGATGATAAAGTCCATTGCTGTATTCTCGCAAAGCCATAACGTTTATGGATAGAGTTAGAAACTTCGTAACAATAAACTTCTTTACGCTTTTTTAATCCATTTTCAAGCATCATAGAAACGGATACAGCCAGCAGTACAGCGTCTGTGGCTTTAGCCAAAAGACTCGACAGGATACTTTCGGTTGAACCGGACTGGATTTTCTCTTTTGACTATCGACTATAGACTAAAGACTATCGGCTGTCTGCGACGACTGAGGTCTGTATGCGTCAACTGACGATTGAGCGGGCTGCATTCATCATCATCTTCGCGCTGTTGTTCGCGCTGGCGACCCGTATCCCCATTGATACTGATATGTGGTGGCATATCCGCAGCGGCGAGTATACGCTCACGCAGGGGATGATTCATGCCGACCCGTTTTCGTTTACCATGCTCGGCCAGCCCTGGATCAACCACAGCTGGGGTGCGCAGGTCGTCATGTATGGCCTGTGGCAGATCGCCGGCAATCCTGGACTCGCGTTGTTCACTTCTACGCTGGCAACCGCCGGCATGTACATGATTTACCGCATGTGCGCCGGCAATGTCTACCTGCGGGCCTTCGCGCTGGTTATTGGCGCGGCGACGGCAGCGGTCTTCTGGTCGCCCCGTCCACAGATGTTCTCGTTTTTTCTCAGCGCGACTGTGTTATATCTGCTGCATCTTTACAAGCGCGAGAAGGTGGATCGCCTCTGGCTGATCCCGCCGTTAATGCTGGTATGGGTCAATCTGCACGCCGGGTTTTCCATCGCCTTCATTTTTATGGGCGGGCTGATCGCCGGCGAAGTGCTGGCGAACATTTTTAACCCGCAGGGCGAACACGTCATTTCATGGGCACGGCTGCGCAGGCTGGTGATCGTTGCGCTGGCATCGGCGGCAGTGCTGGTCATCAACCCCTACGGCCTGCAAATTTATTCTGTGCCGTTCCAGACGGTGGGCATCGGTGCATTGCAGGAATATATCGCTGAGTGGAACTCGCCGAATTTCCACGAACCGATGACCTGGCCGTTTGCCGCCCTGCTGCTGCTCACGTTTGGCGCGGTAGGGGCCAGCCGGCGCCGGCTGGATTGGAGCGACTTTGTGCTGTTTTCCGGCACGGCTGTGATGGGTCTGCTGGCCGGGCGCCACATCGCTGTGTTCGCGGTGGCGGCTACCCCGGTGCTGACTTATCATCTGGAAGCCATGTTGCAGGAGCGCGGCTGGGTCCTGGAAACGGTCAAACGTCCGACCCGCCGCATGGTGCGCCTGAATGCGGTGCTGGTGACTCTGCTGGTGCTTGGTTCGCTGGCGAAAGTCGCACTGGTGCTGGATCGCGAACTTGTCGCTGAAAGTCAGGCTATGTTCCTGCCGGTGGAGGCCACTGAGTTCCCGAAAAACAGCAGCCTCGCAGGGCCATTGTTCAACAGCTACAACTTCGGCGGTTATCTCATCTATCACCTGCCGGATGAGCCGGTTTTTGTGGATGGCCGCACCGACCTGTACGGGGATCAGTTTTTACAGCGTCAGTTACAGACGGCTTTTGGCAGTGAAGGCTGGCGCGAAACGCTTGACGAATACGGTATCCAGCTCGTGATGATGGAACCGGTCAGCGGCCTGACCCGCCAGTTACGCGCTGAACCAGGCTGGACGCTGGAATATGAAGACGAACAGGCAGTCATTTTCGCGCGGGAGGCGTCCAATGGCTAAACGTGCGGCATCTGAAACCGGCGATCTGAAACTTACGGCGCTGCTCGGCGACTTCCGCCTGCTGGTGATTTTGTTCCTCGCCTTCCGAATCATGCTTCTGCTGGTCTATCAGCCCTTCATCATCAACGAGGTGGAGCGGGGTGTCGGCGCGCAGGGGGACCGCGCTTATCATTACGCGCTGGCGGAACTTTCTGCCGAGGGTTATCTCCCTTTCCGTGACTACTGGAGCGAGTTTCCGCCAGTCTGGTATTTTCTTACGACAGCGGTTTATCAACTGCTTGGCGTGAATGTGAATTACTCAAGCTGGTCGATGTTCCTGGGCATCGCGCTGGTGGTGTTCGACCTGGGCAACCTGATCCTGATTCGCAAAATCGGCACGCGGCTGTACGGCGCGGGGACGGGCATGTCGCTGGCCTGGATTTATACGGTGCTGCTTGCGCCGCTGGTGTTTATCTGGTGGAACTTCGAGACTCTGGTGACTTTCTGGCTGTTGCTCGGTTTGTGGTGGCTGCTGAACAAACGCAGCATCCCGTCAGCGGTAGTGGTTGCCATCGGCGCATTGACCAAGTTTACCCCGGCGCTGCTGCTCGGCGCGGTCTTTCGCTTTCGTGATCTGCCCGCCGCTCTGCGTTATACCGCTGTGGCCGCTGGCATCTTCGCGCTGGCTTATCTGCCGCTGTTTGCCCAGAACGCCGCCATGACCATGCCCTCGCTCACCGCGCAGTTTGATAAAGCCTCCTATCAGAGTGTTTGGGCGCTGATCGACGGCAACTATCGCACCGGCAACTTTGGCGATATTGCCAGCCATTTTGACCCGGCGCGCGCCTCGGAACTTACCGGCAAGCCAGCAGTTGTGCCTGGGTTTGTGCGGCTGGCGGTGGCTGCGGGGATCGGGCTGCTGGTATATGCCCGCACCCGCCGCTTTGATGACCGGGGGCTGGTGGCGTTTGTGGGGATCACCCTGCTCATCTTCTTCTTGCAGGCGCAGGGCTGGAGTCCTCAGTGGATTGTCCAGATTATCCCGCTGGTTTTGCTGGCATTCCCCACCCGCAACGGTGTGCTGGTCGTCGTGATGCTGAGTCTGGTGACATTTGCCGAATATCCTTTTCTGTTTATCCGCACTGGCGAAACCGGTGGAGAGATCACCGGAGCGCTGGTGATGCCGTTTGTGGTTCTGGTCATCAGCCGGACGGCGCTGCTGGTGGGGTTGTGTGTGGCACTCTATCAGCGTTTGCGGCAGGAGCCGGTCACGTCCTGACCGCCCAATTTCATCATAATCTGTCTGAATTCATCAATGAGGAGAACGAACAATGGCTGTTGAATCACCAAATGGTCAGAATGGGCGCTGGGAATATATGACGATGAGTTACAACTATTCCTACGGCGCGACCACCTACGAGGTCAATGGTGAAAAGGAAACCCGCCTGAAAAACCGCCCGCTGCATGACGCCCTTACCATTTTCGGGCAGTCAGGCTGGGAACTGGTGGGCATCGCCGGGGCGGAAGGTAAAACTTACGTGTTCAAGCGTTTTGGCGTGCGCGCGGTAAACGGAAACGGTGACAGCGCTGCCAAATGAGTGCTATACTGTTCACAGTGACGATAATGGTATGAGGGTTTTGATGTGACAAGTTTGAGTCAACGGCGATTAACCGAGGCGCAAATCTCTGTTTATCAACGCGAGGCCCGTAAAACGCTGTTGGGTAGCGGCTATAACCTGTTTGCCGAAATTACCCTGCGTTTGATCGATCATTATTATGCGTATATCGCCGAGACTGAAAATGCGCGCCATCTGCGGGCGGATCGTGAACTCGAAACAGAGCTTCTGGCCCGCGAGAATGACATGCTGCGTGCCCGTGTGGAGGAGATGGAGCTGACTCAGGCGGCGCTGACCGAGCAGGTCGAGCGCCAGCAGCAGGAAATTGAACGGCTGAAACGCGGCAAGCTCAATATGCCACCCTCCTGGAAGTCCTAGCGGACAGTCTGGTGTAAACTGGACGGATGCAGCGATTTCCAAACAGGAGCGAACACGATGTCAAAAGTCAAATTGCAGGCTGCGCGTGAACTGATTGTCGATGACCATTTCGACGCAGCCCGCGCGGTGCTGGAAACGATGCCGACCAGTTTGACCGCTCAGACATGGCTGGCGAAACTTGACGAAATTGCGCCAACGGAGGCAGCGGTGACACGTTGGGAATACCTGGAAGTGCTGGTTCGGGCCAGCGAACGCCTGCCCGGTGAAGTGCGTGAGGCACTCACAGAACAACCGGCTACCACCGTCGAACACTTTTACACCCGCACGCTCAATGAATATGGGGCTGAGGGCTGGGAGTTGGTGTCGGAGGAATTGCAGGGGGGCGATTTCTACCGGCTGTTGTTCAAACGTTCGGGACGTTCGTAGCGTTTTTCACTCTTGGATACCAGTTCGAATGCGTGTGTGCGAACCATCTTAAGCGTGGCTTCCACTTATATTCGCATACAATAGGCGCAGAAAACCTTGTACCCTGATCTTGTGTTGAACCGGGAATAGTGGTGCCTAACGTAAGTAATTCAGCGGTGATGCTTCGGGAACGCGGGTTGTTTATGGTTGTGGCGCTGATCGGCGCTCTGCTGATAACACGGGGGCTGGTGCAGGCCCCCGGTTTTACGGATGCGTTTTATCATTTTAATGCCGCTCAAAAACTGGCTGCCGGGCAGGGCTTTACGGACGAATACCTGTGGATTTACTTTGGTGCGCCTGATAGTCTGCCGTCACCGTCGCACGTATACTGGATGCCGCTGACCTCCATCATCGCAGCCCTGGGCATGAGCCTGTTCAGCGCATCGGGGGATTATGGCGCGGCCCAACTGCCGTTTGCGATCCTGCTGGCGGGTCCGGCGGGTATCGCTTTCTGACTGGGAGAGCGTATTGGTGGAACACGGCGTCATGCCTGGACAGCCGGTTTGCTGACTTTGACCGGCGGTTTTTTTATGCGCTTCTGGGGCGCGACGGATACCTTCGCGCCATATGCGCTGGTCGGCTCTGCCGGTCTGGTGTTTATCGGGCTGGCGCTGGAAAACGGGCAGAACAGCCGCCGCGCGATTCTTTACTGGTCGCTGGCCGGTGCGTTCGCCGGCTTGGCCCACCTCACACGGGCGGATGGGTTGCTGGTGTTGTTCGCGGCGTGGGCCGGCCGTTTTATCGCGCTGAGGAGCGGCGCCGGGCTGAAATGGGCTGGTTTCAGCGGGGGGGCGCGCTCGTCATCGTCACGGCTGCCTATGGTCTGGTGATGCTGCCCTGGTTTGTGCGCAGCCTGAATGTGGTCGGCTCTCCCTTGCCAGTGGGCGGCGCGCAGGCCATGTGGTTTACGGAATACAACGATCTGTTTCTCTACCCGCCGCAGGCTTTGCCGCAGACTCTCTTTGCTGATGGGCCGGGGCTGTTTCTGGATTCTCGCTGGGAAGCGCTGGTCAGCAATCTTCAAACCCTGATCGCTGTCGAAGGCATGATCGTTCTGGCTCCGCTCATGTTAGTGGGGTTGTGGCGGCGTCGCGCACAGCCGTTTTTGAGGGGCTTCTGGTTGTACGCATTGGGTCTGCACCTTTTCATGACCGTGATTTTTCCGTTTCCGGGCATACGCGGTGGTTTATTCCATTCGGCGGCGGCGCTGCTGCCCTGGTGGATGGCCCTGGGCATTGCCGGATTAGACGATGCGATTGACTGGCTGGCGCGGCGGCGGAAGCACTGGAACCGGCGCACAGCCCGCCGGTTCTTCTCTGCGGCCCTGGTGATTTTCGCGCTGGTGTTCAGTCTGGCTTTGTCGCTGCCCGCCCGCGTGACCGGCGAGGTTCCGTTGATGTATGCCAGACTGGACGCGGAACTGCCGGACGGCGCGCGCGTGATGATTAACGATCCGGCGGGGCTGTATTATTTCACCGGATTGGGCGGTGTGGTCCTTCCACACGCAGAACCGGCGGTCATCCCTGAGATTGCGCGAAAATATGATGTGGATTATCTCGTTCTGGAGGGCGTCTCTGCTGATGGTCAGAGCGCAACCGCGTTTTCTGAAAAGCTGCTGCCCATTCTGACCGCGCCGCCCGCTTTTCTGACTGAAATGGATTTGGATATTCCAGGTGTCAGGTTGTATGCGATTACTCACAAGATGGACTAGACCCTACGACATCCCTCTGCTGCTGCTGTCCGCGCTGCTGGTGATGTTCTATGTCCGCGCTGCCGGGGGCGGCTTCCCGCTGGATGATAGCTGGATTCATCAGGTCTATGGGCGCAATCTGGCGCAGACCGGACAGTGGGCCTTTATCCCCGGCCAGTTGAGCGCCGCCTCGACTTCGCCGCTTTATACCGTGCTGCTGGCGATTGGCTACGCTTTACGAGTTGATTATGTGATATGGACTCACCTGTTAGGGATGCTCGCTCTGTTCATCAGCGGCGCAGCCGGCGCGCGCATGGCTGAACGACTCGCGCCCAAATCACGTATCAGCGGCTGGCTGACCGGCATCGCCCTGGTCATCGCATGGCATCTGGTCTGGGCGGCTGCGTCTGGTATGGAGACCATGCTTTTTAGCATGTGTACGCTGGTGCTGATCGCGCTGGCCTGGCGTGAGTTGGATTCAGCAGAGGCCCCTGCCGGTAAGATTGCCCGGCGCGCAGCGGTCTTTGGCGGGTTATCAGCCTTGACCACGCTGGCCCGGCCCGAAGGGGTTGTGCTGGTCGCCCTGATTGGCTTCGCGGTACTGATCCTGCGACCCCAGGGAAGCCTGAATAAAAGCCTGATCTGGTGTGTGGCTGCTGGCATCGGTTTCACTATCGTGATCGCGCCTTATCTGCTGCTCAACCTACAACTGACCGGTGGAATCCTGCCGGACACAGCCGCTGCGAAACAGGCCCAGGCCGCCGCTGTCGTGGCGACAACCAGCTTGCCGGAACGGATATGGGAAATGGTGATACCCCTGGCGGCAGGCGGTCAGCTTCTTCTGCTGCCTGGCGTGATGGGTTACACATGGGTGCAGCTTCGCGCCGCGCGGATTGACCGCAAACAGGTCCTTTATCTGCTGCCGGTGTTGTGGGTGGCAGCGCTCATTCTGCTGTATGCGCTGCGGCTGCCCGCGCCTTATCAGCATGGCCGTTACGTGATCCCGACCCTGCCAGCCTGGATTGTCGCCGGCATGATCGGCTCGTTCTGGCTGATCGAAATGGGCCGTCGTTCGTTGAGCGCGCGTGTGCTGACCCGCACATTATCCCTATCGGCGCTGGTGGTGTTTGTTTATTTCGCGCTGGTCGCCGGGCCTGATACCTATGCGCGTGATGTCCGTATCATTGAGGAAGAAATGGTTACAACAGCGCGCTGGATTGGCGAAAATATCCCCCCGGATGAACTGCTGGCGATTCATGATATTGGCGCAGTCGGTTATTTCGCGCCGCGCCCGATGGTTGATAT
>CAZKIB010000021.1:33999-45566 GCA_964552425.1 uncultured Anaerolineaceae bacterium
TGGTGACACCGGAGATGATTCCGCTGATTGGCAATGAAGAAGCTACCTGGAATCTGATGCAGCGGCGGGGTGCGCGTTATCTGATGGCTTTCCCGAATCAGGTTCCGGGCGGAGACACGCTCGACAGCCGCCTTTGCCCGCTGTTTACCACGAATAACCCGACGGCTATCGCAGCAGGCGGCAAGAACATGTCGGTTTACACACTGGCATGGGACGGCGTGTGCGATCAATAACATCAAAAATTAAGATGCGAGGATTTCGTTAAAAGTGTAAAATGAAGATATGAATGACTTTTTCAAGAAACTCAATGTACTTGTCAAAGCCAGCCTGAATGAACTGGTTGATCCTGAAGGTGCGCCGCGCCTTGCTTTAGGCCGCCGTGAACCGGATGTGGAGCAGCAGCTTCATATGCTTCAGCAGCGGGTTGATGACGCTCTGAAATATGAAGATGACCTGGTTGCCCGTGTCAGTACGCTCCAGGCTGAGGTCGAACGCTGGGACAGGCAGGCCGATGAAGCAGTTGCGCAGGGGCAGGGGGATACCGCCCGCCGCGCGGCAGAGCAATTGCAGCGTGGGCAGCAGCGGCTGGCTATGGCCGAGTCCGATCTGCATGAGCACCGGCTTGTCACCCAGGAACTTATCAGCCGTGTAAATCAGTTAAAGGCCGTCGTCGATCAGGTAAAACGTGAACAGCCCGCTTCGCCAACGCAGCCCGAAGATACTCTGGAGCGGGCAGGAAAGGCTGTGAACGACGTACTTCAGGAAATGCGGGATAAAATCGCCGAGATGAGTGAGAAACTTGGCCCCGTAACTCCCCCGCCGGATACCAGCCAGCCCGAACCACCGGCTGACAATCAATCTATCGAAGATGATCTTGCTCGCCGCCGTGAGCGTTTAAGTAAAAAGTAGCACAGGCTATGTCGGATTTATCCAATCGCCACCTGCTCGTGGTGGCCGGGGACTTCGAAATTTTTCAGCGGGTGCAGGCTGGCCTTTCAGGTTTGGGCTGGAGTATTCATGGCGCGTACAGCCATCATGATGCTCTGTACTATGTAGCGCACGAATCAGTTGATCTGATTGTGGTCGACGCGGCCATGTTTGATCGTCTGACCGGCGAATACACCATGCACGCGTTGGAAGCCTATCGCCATATTCCGATGATCCTCTACGCGGGTGAAGGTGTGCCCGTGAATTATGCCCAGCCGCCGGTTGAAATGGTGATTGGTGGGTTGGACGAACGCACCATCCGGCGCAGTGTCCAGGCCGTGTTTGCAGTCGAGCCGCCGGCCGCGCCTGCTGCGGCCAGTTTCAGCAACGAAGTCCAGACGTTTTTTTCACTGAGCCAATCCCTGACCGAAGTTCTGGACCTGAGCGAGGTGTTGAATCGCGTGGTCGAGGCGGCGCGTTATCTGACCGGCGCAGAAGAAGGCATGATTCTGCTGCCGGATGACGAAGCCGGACGCCTGTATCTGCGGGCGCGTGTCGGCATTGACGACGAGGTTGCTCAGAATTTTCGTATCAAGACCGAAGACACGCTCGCCGGGCAGGTGTTCAATACCGGCGAACCCGCGCTCATCGGCGCACAGGGGCCTCAGAAGGTCAAGACTCAGTATTTTGTCAACGCCTTGCTGTATGTGCCGATACTGCTCAAGGGCACACCTATCGGGGTTCTGGGCGTGAACAATAAAACCAGTCATGGCGAATTTTCATCCCAGCATCTCAAGCTGCTGTTGAATCTGGCTTCTTACGCCGCCATTGCCATTGAGAACGCGCGTGTTCACGAAGAAACGCTGGAACGCACCCGCGAACTTCAAACCCTTGTGGAAGCCAGTGAAGCCGTGAATGCCTCGCTGGCACTCTATGAAACCCTGCCCAATATCTGCCAGCAGTTGGTGCGTGTCTTAAATGTGGGCTGGACCGCGATTCTGGAGTGGCGGCCCGAAAGCGATCAACTGCGCGTCCTGTCTCAGTTTCAGCAGACGATGTGGCGCGCAGGACATGGGCCGAGTGTCGAACCTGAACGCGGCTTGCTGGATCGCGAATACTATCAGGTTAACCGGGGTGAGGCGGGCGCAGCCGCGATGCCGGCAGGTGTCCAGACGATGCTCACCATACCGGTTCGGGCGGAGGGACAGGTGTTGGGTGCGGTGCGCGCCTATTATGTTCATTCCCCTGAACACGGTGTCACTGCCAAAGGCATTCAGCGGGCGCAGCACATCGGTCTGGAAGGGTTAATGGCGGTGACAGCCGCCAACGGCCAATCATCGGCGGCCCATGTCCTGCGGCTGGTCGAAAGCGCCAACCGTCACCTGGGAGCGGATTGGAGCGAGTTAGCGCTGCTGGGGGCACAGGGCAAAAAACTGGTGGTTCAGGCAGCGGTGGGGGCGGGGGTCTGGCTCAGGAAACCCTATCCGATGATCGATCTCGCCAGCTACCCGGACCTGCGCGCCGCTGTGGAACAGCAGCAGCCCCTCAATCATCAGGTAAACGAAGCCGGCATCGGAAACGGGGCGCGGATGCTGCTCGAATCGACGCGCAGCAATGCGCTTCTGGCGCTGCCTCTGATGCAGCGGGGCCAGGTGACCGGGCTGGTGCTGTTTGGGGATACCCGCTACACGCGGGTGTTCAGCGAACGTGAAATTGATCTTGGGCGCGCGATTGTAGGGCAGGCCGCTACCGCCATTGAAAATGCGCGTCTGGTTCACGACCTGGAATCCAGCTTGCAGGAACTCAAGGACACGCAGGAACGACTGATCCAGACTGCCCGATTGTCCGCGATGGGTGAACTGGCGGCAGCGGTTGCCCACCAGATTAACAACCCGCTCACCACCATCCTGGTAGACACCGAACTGATGCTGCTGGACGAACCGCGTGACTCGCTGAATTACCGTTCGCTGCAAGCGATTTCACGGGCGGGTAAACGGGCGGCCAGCGTGGTGCGACGGCTGCTGGCAACCGCGCGTCCCATCGAGGAAAATGCGCCTATCGAGCCGATTAACGTGGTCGAAACAGTGGAAGGCATTCTGTCGCTGGTGCGTCCACATATCGAGCAGGATCATATTCGGGTCTGGTCGCGTCTGCCAAAGGCATCTTTGCCGCCTGTCCTGGCCGTCCAGGGCCAGTTGGATGACATCTGGCTCAATCTCCTGTTAAACGCGCACGATGCGCTTATTGGACGGGAGAACGCGGAAATCGGAATCGAAGTGGTTTATCAGCCGGGTGCGTCCTTTATCGAAGTGAATGTAGCCGACAATGGCCCCGGCATCCCTGAAAGTATTCAGGAAGATATATTCAAGCCCTTCTTTACGACCAAACCGGTGGGGGAAGGGACCGGACTGGGCCTGCATATCTGCCGGCAGGTCGTCGAGCGTATTCATGGGGACATCTCCGTCGAAAGCGTGGAGGGCCAGGGTACGCGATTTCTTGTTCGTTTACCGGTCAAGAAAGGTAATGAGTAGTGCCATACGTAATTGCAGTAGATGATGATCTTGAAGTTCTCGAAACGCTGGGGCGTGTTCTGGAACGCGAAAAGCTGGATGTTAGACTGGCGAGTTCGGGCGCTCAGGCAATGGACCTGCTGGAAAAGCGCATACCGGATTTGCTCATTCTTGACATTATTATGCCGGGCACAGACGGAATCACGGTTTGCCGGCAGCTTCGCGCCGACCCGCGTTACATTGCGCTGCCCGTTTTGTTCCTGACCGCCAAAGGCAGCACCGACGATATTGTCGATGGTCTGGATGCCGGAGCCGACGATTATGTGGTGAAGCCATTTGAACTGGCGGAACTGCGGGCGCGCGTCCACGCGCTCATCCGGCGCGGCCAGCGCCAGTCAGATTCAAGTGGAAATTCGCTGCTGCAAATCGGTGAAATGGTGCTCGATTCCGATACCTACCAGGTCACCGTGCGGGATACCCGCATTCAACTGACTTCTACCGAGCATCGCCTTTTGCGCTACCTGATGGAGCATGTCAACCAGGCGCTGTCGCCTTCGCACCTGCTGCAAGCGGTCTGGGAGTATCCACCCGATACAGGTGATCCTGATCTGGTGCGGGCACACGTGCGCAATCTGCGCGCGAAAATCGAGAAAAACCCGGATCGCCGTTACATCCGCACCATTCACGGCGTCGGATATATGATTTCCAATTGACTTTGAGTCTGTTTGCAGCATGGTAAAAGATTCGGCACGCTGGCCGTGTGTGAAGATGTTCAGGGAAGCGGTTTGTTCTTTGAACTGCCCGGTGAGCGCGCCGTTCTCTTTTCGACAGCGTCAGATGCAGTTCGGCAGAGCGTCCTTTAAGCTTGACGGGCATCTTTATACAGCCTTTTTCAACCGGTTGATCTTCGCCGTACAGGTATAAATCGTCTGGCGGCTGTAACCCTTGTGTGAGAATTCCCCTGTTATTTTGGGATACCAACCCCAATTCCCTACTGCGCCGAAATCACGGCGCTGCTGACAGCGATTCAGGCGGTTTCTGCTTAACAAAGCACTTAATTGAAATATTTCTAAATATTGAAATCTGAATTTCATGAAACATTCATGGAAACATACATCCACAGCCGAATGTTAAGTTTATACTGTTGTTATAACGGTTTAGGCACAATGGATTCCCATCAATGTATAAAATTCTCGTGGTAGACGACGACATTCAGATGCTGGAGCTGATTGGGCAGCTCCTGGAACGCGAGGGTTACGAGGTTCAATCCGCCGAGTCAGCAGAAGATGTGCTGATGCTGGTACAGCGCGAGGTTCCTGATCTGCTCATTGTGGACGCCATGCTGCCGGGGGTTGACGGGATCACTCTCTGCCGGCAACTGCGTCGCAATTCCAAAATCAAGGACAAACCCATCCTGCTGATTACCGGCCATGACTCCCCCTACGATGTGACCGATGCGCTGGCTGCCGGGGCGGACGATTACATTCTCAAACCCTTTGCCGTGCGCGAACTGACCGCCCGTTTGCGCGCCCATCTGCGCCGGGTGATGCTGCCGGACGCGGACGAAGCCCTCCCTAACGTACAGTTTCTGAACAATGGCCGCGCCGTGTTGGTGGATGGCCGCGATGTTGGGTTAACCCAGGTCGAATATGAACTGCTGCGTTATCTGTGTCTGTCGCCCACCAAACTGCATTCCACGCAGGACCTCCTGATGCACGTCTGGCAGTATCCGCCTGACGCCGGGGATGCCGCGCTGGTGCGCAACCATATCCGCAACCTGCGCCGTAAACTGGAAATTTCACCGGAACGCCCGGAGATTATTCAATCGCGGCATGGGCGCGGTTATACCGTTAAAGCGCGCATCGAATTTGTTGATGAACCCCAGGCGCGCTTTCTGTAGTACTGAATCGCCTCCATCTCTACACAAAACTCTCACAATTTCTCACATTTGCTGCACGAACAATTCATATCCTTGTATGGTATGATCAGATTGTCGATAACCGGCAATCTGATCTGATTCTGAGGGTGTGCAATGCGCAAGATCATAAAAAAGATCCTTGAAATACTGGACGGCACACCGGCAGTGTACGGGAAGCGGCAGCGCGGCCAGAGCGTTCTGGAACTGGCGCTGGTGTCGCCGCTGCTGGTGATTTTGCTTGCGGGGATGGTCGAGATCGGGTGGTTTGCGCGCAATTACCTGATTTTGCTGGAAGTGACCCGCGTCGGTGCGCGTACCGGCACAGTGCAGCAGAACGAAACCAGCCCGGCGGCATGGAACGAAGCCGGCAGCGTGCTGCCCTCCATGATCGACGGTTACGAAACCCTGCCCGACGTGCCCACCGCTGAAGAATGGTCCTATATTTATCGCAATTGCAACGTGGCCGACGAACGCGCAGAAATTGGTTTTTATAACTTCCTTGCCTGCATTATGCAGCGTTCGCTGGATCCGCTGCCTTTTGGCCGTGTCCAGCGTATCGCACTGGGCGCGGACCCTGACGACGACTTTGTCGATGAAATGGTCATCTCCGCCTTTGCAATCCAGGCTGTTGACCCGACGCACCCCGTTTTTGGGGACCCCCCTAATGCCAATCAGATTGATCGTACCGACGTGGATTGGCCGCTGGGGGTCGCCGCCGGGCCACAGGCCATCGTCGTGGGCCGCTGGCCGGCATCCGCAAATGAATGTGATTATCAGGAAAATGGTTCATCCTACCCCGGTGGGGGCGGCAAGGACGGGCGCGACCCCTTCAACTGGATTCGGGATGGTGGGCGCAACCTGCACCCCAGAGTCAGCGTGCCGGCATCCGAACGGGAAGATCGCCATTACCTGGAAGTCGAAGATATTGACTCTGGCCGTGAACGCCAGCGCGGTTTTGCCTGGAACGGGCGTCACCAGATCGAAGGCACAAGCTGTTTCGGTTCCGAATGGGACATCAGCGAGATTGAAGACCTCGCCAACCTCCAGCAGTTTAACCTGACGACAGATCAGCGCCGGTATGTCCCCAGCCAGGGCATTGTGCTGGTGGAAATGTGGTGGAAACACGAGTCCATCAGCCAGTTTGTGGGCCTGGCTCCCGTCATTTCACCCGTATTCGCCATTCTGGGGACGGACACGGTCATCGAGACGTGGGCGGCCTTCCCGCTGCCACAGGTCGAACCCCGTATTGATTTCGATCAGGGCTTTTAACCCGTAAACCGGATGTGGAAGTGACTATGATGAAGAATCGGTTGATCAATTCTCTACAACGTTCGCTCCGCCGCAGCCAGTCCGGTCAGTCGCTGGTCATTCTGGCGATGGGTTTTCTGGCGCTGCTCGGCTTTGTCGGCATCGTGACCGATGTGTCGCTGATGTTCGTGCGTTACAGCACCCTGACGCGCGCGGTGGATGCCGCCTCGATTGCGGCAGCGGGGCAGGTGCGCCGGCAGATTCCGTTCCAGTCCGAAATTACCGACAACTGTTCGGGTGTGGACGCCGACGGCAATGCCTGGACACCATCGAACCCCTGCCCGCAAGCAGAAGCCGCCGCCTTCTCGCGCAGCTTTGGCAACATCGGCGTGGCTGCCCGCCAGTTTATCGAGTTCTACGGACTCAACCCGCAGGCCGTGCTGATCGACATGTGCTTTACCGTCAGCACGCGCGACCCGGATACCGGCGTGCTTATGGCAATCGATGCCAGCCTTCAGGATGACTTTGAGGAATTGTGCATTGGGCCGCAGGGCCGCAACGCTGAGCGCAAGCTCATCAAAGTGACCGCGCAGATTCAGTCACCGACGGTGTTCCTGCGACTGCTCGGTTTCCCGGACATCACCCTGGAAGCCAACTCGATTTCTGAAACCGCCGTACTGGACGTGGTGCTGATTATGGATGTGTCCGAATCCATGCTCAACCAGACCACACCGGATACCTGGGCTGCCGAAGGATATACCGAAATTTACGTCCCGCCGGACATCTGGTACAGCAAATATGTGAATAACAACGGCGATACCAGCAGCCCCGGTTTTGGCGTGGCCCGTGACCATAATTTCGCGGACATCACCGGTTTTAATGATTACAATTCGGGCGTTATCCCGGATCCGTATCCCGGCAGTCTGAACGATAACTGGTATCATTTCCGTTACGATCTTTCGCGCCGCACGCCGGAGCAGGTCGCCAGCCTGCTGTGTATTGATGGAGTTGGTTCAGGCTGCAACCTGGCGGGTGGCCCTTCGCCCTTCGAAATCACCGTTCTGGATCACCCCAGCTATCCTGGCTCAACTTCGCTGCCCCTGCGGGCCGAATGTCGGGTCGGGTATTTCCCGAACGCCTTCAACAACCCCATCCCGGCCAGCCTGAACAATCTGTATCGGGCGGCTGGCCTGAACGGCGGCCTCGGCTGGACTGCCCCCAGCGGCGCGCGCGATGGCTTCGTGCCTACCTACAACTTCTACCGCTGCTGCAACGACCCGGATGGCGACAGATTGTTTGATGATCTGCTGTGCCAGCCCTTCAAGGAAGCCCGTGACGCCACCGAATTGTTCTTGCAGCGCATCGACTTCCTGCGCGGGGATCGTGTGGCTTTTGTCACCTTTGACCGTCAGGCCTTCCTGGTGCGCGTGGATGTGGACGATGATCCCGGCGTCACCACCTACTCGCACATGATCGACAACGAAGGAACCGCCATCGCAACACTGACGGATTACATCGGCGTGCGCGCAGAGCCGGGTTTCTACGAACCGACCATCCTGCCCGACGGTACGCCGGTGCTGCCCTGGGCCTACGATACGACGGATAATCCCTGGGCGCGCTCATCGCAGCTTGGGCCGCATGACTACGAAGTCTTTAACAACTGTCCGTTTCAGGACGCGACCCTTCAGTATCCTTACAGTCCGTCCACCTCGTCTGGCCCTGGCACGACGGATTATGATCCCACCTCCTGGCCGAACCGCCTGACACCAGATTCGTTCGCGGCAGATACCGGCGGCCAGCGTATGTACCCGCGCGGCGCTTCCTGGCAGTCCCAGTCCGGTTATGGCGCGAACCGCAGCTACGACCTGTGGGCCTCCTGCCGGGGTACGAATATCGGCGCGGCCCTGCGCGAAGCCGGTAACGCTCTGCTGGACCCCTTCACCACACGCACCAATGGTTCTGTGTGGGTGATGGTGTTCCTCAGCGACGGCGCGGCGGGCGCCAGCGACCCGGTCTTCGATACCGCCAACGGCCTCGTGACTCAGCCGGAAGATTTGTATTATCCCTACAATAACGATGTCCAGCGCGTCACCTATGGCGGCCTCGGCCTGTGCCCGGCGGGTACAGTGGGCAACACCACCGAACTGACCCAGTTCACGGAAAGCCCCTATGCCTTCCCGTTCTGCTCCGACGAAACGCCCGAAACGCGCCGCTTCTGCTTCGACCCCAATTTGCAGGCCAATATCGCCGGCGAATCGGTCCGCCTGTATGTGGACCTCGCCAAATGCCCGGACATCAACCACCGTGATTACTACGATGTGGACGATTACGCCCGTGACTGGGCCGACTGGATCGGGCTGGTGGAACCGCGCGGTCTGACGAGTACAACCCAGCGCAACCTGACGCAGCTTCCGACGATCTTCACCATCGGCTTCGGCCTCAACTTTGCCGGCGGCACGACCCGCTGCCAGAATACCTACATGGTCGGGTCCGATGTCCCGGACTGCCTGGGTGAAGAACTGCTGCGTTACATCGCTGACGTGGGCGACAACTTCCGTATGGACACCGATTACCAGCAGGACCTGCTGGACGACATCTATCTCAACGGTTCGCTGTCTGTCGAGGACCTCGGCCCACGCGGGGAATGTGAAGACCCCGACCAGCCGGCCGGGACCATCTTCCCGAAGCGGGCCGGAACAAGCTGTGGCAACTACTACAACGCGCCGGGTGGTGATGAACTCAACCGCGTGTTCGATGATATTGCGTCGCGCATGTTTACGCGCCTGACACAGTAAATTACAGGGTTTTACGGGCGGGGTGATACGGCCTCGCCCTTATGAATTGACGATCGCTAGCAGATTATTCGCACTTGTCAAAGAGAGTCAGGGGGTGTAAGTGTTGGATACACCACATAGTCACGAACTTCAGACATCCAGACGACGGCGGAAGGGCCAGACGATGGCGGAATTTGCCATCACCCTGCCTATTCTGTTGATTCTGGTGTTTGGCGTGATCGAGTTTGCGCGTGTGTTCCAGGCATGGGTCACATTGCAGAACGCGGCCCGCACCGCCGCGCGCTACGCCAGCACCGGCCAGTTTAATGAAACCAAGTACATCATCAATGAGAACCGGATTTCAGACCCGGACTCGATTGTCGGCTGTACGCTCGACGCAGACCTGCGCGGCAGCCCGACGACACTCAGCGTGCCGGGTGAAACGATCCAGATTTATGAGAACGGCGACGAAAGCTTTTTCGCCACGTGGTATGACGGCGAAAACTGCGAACCGAACCGCATTGACCACCAGGACATGCGCAAGGACATCGCCCGCATCTTTTCGATCATGGATGAAGCCCGGCGCGGCGCGGCTGGTCTGGCGCTGGGGCCTGACCCGCTGCTGGATGTGAACACGCAGTCCGAAGCGTCGGCTTATCTGTATGAGCAGTGGGAGCGCCCGCTGCCCGATGGCGAATTCCGCTATCATGCCGGTTGGGATCAGCCCTCGTACTTTGATGTCATGATTTGCAGCTCGCGCGCGCCCCGCAACGATGCGTCGGTTGGTTACTACCCGGCGGATCAGGTGACGACACGTTTCTTCACCGCGCTGGACGATGGCGATATTGAAGAGGTGGGCGATACCAAGAATCGTTTCCGCGCCCCGCTGTGCGTCCTCAACGAAACTGTGCCGCTGGAAGGTGGCGCGCTGCGCAACGCGGGCGTGCCCTGGCTGGATGCGGGCGGCCCCGGTGACGCGGTCACGGTGGTTATTACCTTCAACCACCCGCTGATTACGCCGCTCGGCCTGGCCCCCTATGTCCCGCTGCAAGCCCGGCGCGCAGCCGTCAACGAAGCCTTCCGCGCAGCCGAAGCCACCGGCGCGCTGCAAGGTGGCGCGGCCATCACCGTCGACCAGGACCTGCGCCCGCAGGCCCGCCTCGAAATCCTCAATCCTGGGCCGGGGCCAGGTGGTTCACTGGCGCAGGAAGATGGCGTCTGGATTATCGAAATTGGCGCGGGACAGCCCGGCGTCCATGTGCTGTTGTCCGGCGCGAAAAGTTCCGATAATGAAGGGCCGCTGGTGCGCTACACCTTTACGCAGAACCTGCCCAATGGCGACGAGCTGGTGCTTTCGAACACGGTAGCGCCCAATACGGAGCATACGCCAGCCGCAGACGGGCCGATCCCGGAAAAGCCGGAAGGTCGTTTCTGGTTCGTTCCCGGCCAGATTTACGAAGTCTTCCTGGAAGTCGAAGATACCGGTGGAAACATTGCGACCACCTCGATTCGCTTTGAGGTGAGACCGCCCGACCCGCCGACACTCGCGCCGACCACACCGGCCCCGCCGCCGACCAACACGCCCATTCAGCCGTTCACCTGTGATCGCATCACTGCGACCAACGTGAGCTTCTTCAACAACCGGGTCTATATCCAGATCAACAACACCAACGTTCAGGACTCGGTGATGACCCGCGCGACCTTCTACTGGCGGCGAATCGGCGCGTTCCCGAACATGACCGTCTCCGGCATGTCGCTCAACGGCGTGCTGCACTGGCGCGGTCAGGATACTACGCCACCGACAGACACTAATGCGGATGTGCCCACGCCGCCGGAAGTCTTCCTCGAAGCGGATCGTACCATTCCGGGGCAGGAGACCTCCACCTGGGAAGCGGTCTTTAACAACGGCCCTGCGCCTATCCAGGACCCGCTCAACAACGTCTACTGGATGACTCAGTACGATTTCTCTGGCACGACCTTCGTGCTGTCGAATCCCTCCGGCGGTCCAGATTGTGTGATCCCGCTGAACCCGCCGACGGCGACCCCCAGCCCGACGGTCAACCCGAACGCGGCGACGCGGACACCCACCTGGACACCGGACTGCGCCGGCCAGGATGTGCGTATCCAGTTTGAGAACTTTGACACCTTTGGCGTGGTCCGTCTGACCGTGACCAACCTGCGCGTGATCCC
>CAZKIB010000021.1:45603-48229 GCA_964552425.1 uncultured Anaerolineaceae bacterium
GGGTGAAGCGTAATTCGGGTCAGGTGCTGGAGCGAGTCATCGCAGGCGGTGAAAGCGCGGCTGACCTCACCAACGGTACGCTCATCTGGCGTTCCAGCGGCACAGGTCAGGATGCTCAACCGCCGACAGTGGGTGGTGTGACGGCGGCTTCCGGCAGCGCAGTGAACAACTATTCTGCCGGCACCACCGGGCCAGAAGGGCAGTGGCTGACCAACTACAGCTTCCCGCCCACCAGCACCACCAATCTGTGGATCAAGTTTGGTGTGACCAACTCGACACCGGATACGGCCTGGGGCATGGTTCCGTCCGACCTGAACGGTTCCTGGTTCCAGATCGGCTGCGGCACGCCGCCAACTGGTGGCACTGGGGGTGGTGGTTTCTACGGCGGTGATGGTCGCATCACCATCTTCCAGGAACCGAGTCCCTTCCCGTCGAATACGCCGGGGCCAACCAATACGCCGAGACCGACGTTTACGCCCTCACGGACGTTTACGCCTGGGCCGACCAACACACCGGCGCCGCCGCCGACCATTACGAACACGCCGAGACCGTCCAACACCCCACCGCCGCCGCCCACCGCGACAGACAGGCCGCCTGCCGGCCCCGGTGACGACGGCAGCGTCGACGGCTAACCTACATACCCATTCATACAAAAACCCCTGGCTCGCAAAGCCGGGGGTTTTCTTTTGCCGTAAGTGGTATGTGATGTTGGGATTAGTCCCGAAACCTGGCTCCTCGTCGGGGTGAGTCGGCCACTTCCAGCGACAGGCAGAAAAATGAGAACATACATTCACCCTTTCCCGCCTGAATCGATTATGATGAGGGCATGAACACCCGCTTTTCTCTGACCACTGAAAGCTGACACCTGATAACCCGGACTGCCATTTCTGCCGCCGGCAAATGAATTCGCGGCGGCGGCAGAATACTTTCAGGTAGGTTACGCCTCGATACCGGCCCGGCGCAGCTTGTCCTCGATCTGTTCGCGGGTTTCCTGAAAGGACATTTCCAGGTAGGGGAAGCCCAGCCACACGTTCATCAGTCCGAACAGCGCGCCGGTGACGA
Source organism: uncultured Anaerolineaceae bacterium (assembly GCA_964552425.1). Taxonomy (GTDB): domain Bacteria; phylum Chloroflexota; class Anaerolineae; order Aggregatilineales; family Phototrophicaceae. The sequence goes on from CAZKIB010000021.1 coordinate 46,666, forward strand.
CCCGGAAAATGGGCAGGGTTTCACGCGGGGGCCACAGGTTAAAAGGGGGATAGCCCAGAAGCTGGCTGAAACCATCAATACCGATGGGGCCGAGTCCCAGAATGGCATAGAGCAGAATGGGGACCGGACGCAAACGGTGACGCACGCGGCGGAACAGCAGTGCCCCAACCAGCATGGCGATGTAGATGGAAATATCCCGTTCGCACAGCGTCACCTTATAGCCCATCTGCGCATCGCCTCGAAAGTCACGCGCGGCGAATTGCAGCGCCGGGGAAAACGGATCCAGGTCGGCGCGTGTCACCTGTTCGGGCGCAAGGCTGGCATAGCGCGCAAACAGTTCTACAAAACTTTCGGATTGAATGGCGGTATCTTCAAACGTGGGGCCATCCGCGCCGACAGTTTCGCGGGGATAAGTCGACTGGTCGCCAAACAGAAAAAACGAGCGGAAGGCGAACTGGTGGCAGAACGGGCTGTACAGCGTATAGATCAGCTCACCGGGGCCGCGCAGCCCCAGGTGCATCAAGGTGGGCGCGGCGAAGGGCAGGGCGATATACACAGCCAGAATTACGGTGGCGATGTCGAGCCAGCGGCGGCTGATACGCAGCAAAATCAGGTTGGATCGCAGGGCCAGCTTCTTACTTCTGGTTTGGGTCATGATTCCAGTCTTTCGAGTGCTGCGACCAGTGTGTCGAAGGTCACTGGCCCGAAAAAAATGTCGGTTATCCGCCCGTCCGGCCCGATCACATAGGTGGACGGCTGGCCGCGCAGGTGATACAACGCGGCGATCTGCTGCGCCTGGTCGATCACCAGATCATACGTCAGTTCATGGTCTTCCTGCCAGCGGCGCATCAACCCGGCAGGTTCGCCCAGGTTGACGGCCAGCACCCGCAGCCCGTTTGTCGCATGATAGGTGTCAAAAACGGATTGTAAAATGGGCATTTCGACAGCGCAAGGGCCGCACCAGGTCGCCCAGAAATTGAGAATGACAGGCGCGCCGCGCAGTCGGGACAGGCGAATGGTGTTCCCCGCGAGCGTTTCTCGTTCAAAATCCGGCGCGAGGGCGCGAATTTCCGGCGCGACGATCTCGTCCATACTGATGATCTGCCCGGTAAAGCGCGCGCGTTCAGGCAGCCCGGTCTGGATAAGCAAAAGAAAAGCGACAGCCATCGCTGCTGTCGCTCCAAGAAAATACAGGATTCGCCGTAAACCCCACACGATTTCAGGTCGCCAGCGCATCGTCGACAAGCTGGCTGATCTGTTCAGCCGTGAGCGGGCCATAATGGCGCGCCAGAATTGTGCCGTCCCGCCCCAGAATAAACGTGCTGGGGTAGCTAAAAATGTTGTACTGAATCTGGACGCTGGCGTTTTCGTCCATCACAAGCGGAAAACTGACGCCCATCTGGTCCCTGAAATCCTGAACTTTAGCGATTGGTTCCTGATTGTTCACAGCGATGATCGCAAAACCTTCGTCCTTGCGCGCGTTGTAGACTGCTTCAAATTCCGGCATTTCGATGCGGCAGGGACCGCACCACGTCGCCCAGAAATTGAGCAGCACGACGCTGCC
>CAZKIB010000021.1:48239-48814 GCA_964552425.1 uncultured Anaerolineaceae bacterium
TACACTCTTTCCCTACACGACGCTGCCGCGATAATCCGACAAACGCACGGGCTGGCCGGTATCGCTGACGGTTTCAAAATCCGGGGCGATATTCCCCAGCGAAATGCCCACCGAGGGGCCGTCGCTGCTGGCGGCGAGGTCGGTAATGCTGCCCAACTGAACCTGACTGGTCGGGGCCGGCACGATGCCCGGCGCAGGCGAAGCGGCGTTGACCAGGTCGTCGGGACGCGGCTGGCTGTTCGTCTCTGGATTCATGACGATAAGATCGCTGCTGTCACTGGAGGTGCTGCCCGAATTGGCGGCTTCAGAAGTGGGTTCAACGGAGCGAGACTCATCAGTTACCGGGTCTCCGGTTACGATTCCCAGCACATTTTCCTCGATACTGATCGCGAATTCGGCAAATTCCCCACTGGCGAACTGGCTGCTCAGACTTTGCAGTTGGCCTGTCGCGATGGAAATACCGATCAGTATCAGGAATGCCCCGCTGGCAAGTTCGATTCTGCGCATGTGACGCTGCAAACGGCGCAGGAAGCCCTGTGCGCTGTCGAGCGCCAGCGCAGTAATCATAAATGGGA
>CAZKIB010000022.1:0-244 GCA_964552425.1 uncultured Anaerolineaceae bacterium
CATGCGTTCATACTGCTTGTGCAGTTCGGCGGAGATTTCCTCATCTTCCAGCGGCACGATACGATCCAGAAACTCCACGATGGTGACATCCACGCCGTAATTGTGCAGTACATAGGCGAACTCAATGCCGATGGCCCCGGCCCCGGCGATGATGATTTTCTCCGGCAGCGTTTCCGACAGGATCAGCTCTTCGTAGGTGACGACGCGCTTGCTCAGTTTCGTGCCGGGGATCAGGCGGGCACTC
>CAZKIB010000022.1:339-8961 GCA_964552425.1 uncultured Anaerolineaceae bacterium
ACCCCAGCCGTCGTAGGAGTCGATCTTGTTCTTTTTCATGAGGAACTGCACACCTTTGGACAGGCGGCCGGCGGCCTGGCGGCTGCGTTTGTGGGCCACGCCGTAATCCATCGTGACGCTGCCCTCGATGTTGATGCCCAGGGCTTTGCGCTCGGTGTGCAGGATGTGGGCGATCTCGGCGTTGTACAGCAGCGCCTTGGAAGGGATGCAGCCGACGTTCAGACACACGCCGCCCCAGTATTTCTTTTCGACAATGGCGGTCTTCAACCCCAACTGGGTCGCGCGGATGGCGGCGGTATAGCCCCCCGGTCCCGCGCCGATGACTACCACATCATATTCTGTCGCCATGAGAGTCTCCTCGTTATCACACATTTCCGCAGGGGGTGTTATCACCCATCATGCGCCCATTATAACGATAACCGTCAATAAAAAGACAGTGCTCGCAGACCAATTCCTGCGCGCACTGTCCCGGATGACGATTCGGAGTCCGATCAGAAATCAGGGCGCCAGTTCCAGCGCGAACGCCACCCCTGCCGAAGCCATGTCCTGAAGCAGGCTTACAGTCTCCTCGTCATCCGAAACCAGCGCCACTTCCATCCACAGGAAACCGCCGGGGGTGTCTGCGGAAGGTTCGGCAAGCCGGATGACCTCCATCCCCTGCGCCACGACTGTCCACGCCCGTCTGTCCGGGGCATAGCTCAATTCGGCCAGCACGTAAACCTCATCGCCCGGTTGGATTGCAGAGATCGGCTCCTCCGCAACCGGCAGGGTGATCCGATAGCGGCCATCCGCCAACTGCTCCACGCTGGGAGCCGGTAAAAATGGCGCGGGCATCGGGGGAAAAGCCGGGATCGGCGTTGCGGTGACATTCATCACAGGCGCAGCGTCCATTTTGTCGATCATCGCCAGTCCCTCCGGCGCGATAATGGACAGGCACGCCGCCGGGACGAGGTCGGCGCTCGTCCACCCGCGCGCCAGCGGGCCGCCGGTTTCGGCGGCGATCAGTAGCCAGGTCTGCCCGGTATTGAGCGTCACCGCCCCCTCTACCTGGACGACATGGCTAAGGGGGACTTCAGCGATGATTCCGGCGTCCCGGCTGGGGTTGTCGTGCAGCAGCAGCGGCAGGCGCAGGCATTGCCCGGAATCGCCGCTGAGGGGCGTCATAAAAGGTGCGACAGTCGCCGGAACAACCAGCGGGGGCAGGGTGGGCGCCGGCATAAAGGAACTGGCCGCGTCTGCCGGCGGTACGATGGTCGGCTGGATAGCAGGAGGGTTCGCGGCGCTGATGTCCGGCACGCAGGCTTCGCGCAGTTCAGCGGCCAGCACCCAGCCGCGCAGCAGCGGTTTACCATCACCAGCATCCAGAACAACCAGCAGCCATTCACCGCCCACGTTGTTCAGAATCAGCGTGCCCTGCACCTCGTATTTCATATCAGCGGTGAATGCGGCCAGCGGCGGCGCGGCGGGGTCAGGTTCGTCATAAATGTTCAGAGACTGCGGCGCGCACACACCTGTTTCGGCGAAGGCTGGCACACTGCCAACAGGCGTAGCGGTTGGCACGGGTGCTGCAACAGCGGCCTGCGCGGTCTGTTCGACAGCATAATGCTGCGCGGCTTCAAGCTGTGCCTGCACATCCGCGAACTGTGTCATGGCGGTGTCCACTGTCGCCAGCAGGGCCTCCTCTGTGGAACGAAAAGCGGTGGCGGTTTCCTGTAAATGGAGCGCGCCAAAGAAGAGTTCGGGGTTCTCTGGCGGGGTGCGGTTCATCATCACCAGCACCAGGCCGGCGATCAGCAGGGCAGCGACGGCGGCGGCCAGAGTGAGCGGTGCGCGGATGGACATGCGCCGGATGTTCTCCGCCGGGCGCGGTAGGTAAATAGCTTGCATGGTGGGGTTACTCCCTTCGGTTTCATTCAGAGTGTCGGCAGTCAGGGCGGCCACTAGCTGCGTTTCCAGAGTCTCCTGGAATGCGCTTCGTGCCTGCGGCTGGGTGCTGGCGAGGGCATTCAGCAAAGCGTCGTCCACAGGCTGACCATCGTGCAGCAGGCGCTCGGTCTGTTCCAGCCAGTAGTGATTGTGGTTCTCATTCATGGTGGTGGTTCTCCTCTGGCTGGTAGGAACGGCGCAGATCGTCCAGCGCCCGCGAGAGATGCGAGGCAACCGTGCGTTCGTCCAGGTCAAGCATTCCGGCGATCTCGTGATTGCGCAGGCCGCCAAAAAACTTCAGGGTGATAATCTCCCGGCGGCGGGCAGGTAAAGCAGCGATCAGCCCGCTGAGATGGGTGAACTGCTCCTTGCGCAGCACGGCGCTGTCCGGCGCGAGATGATGGGCCTGAATATCGGGCAGTTCATCCAGCGACAGCGCATCGGTATCGGGCCGCCGCTGCCGGTAGAACTGGTTGACCTGGCTGTGCGCGATGCGAAACACCCACGCCGCGAACGACCCGTCCCCGCGATATTCAAAGCGTTTCAGCCCCCTGACGATCTGCATAAACACCTCCGCGACCACATCCTCGGCGTCCTGCACACGCCGCACCCGATAGGCGACATAGGCAAACACACGCGGGAAGTAGCGCCGGTAAAGCTCACGAAAGGCGTCCGGGTCGTGTTGAACCCGCTGCACCAGTTGTTCTTCGGTCATATGCGCGCTGACCCTTTTGTGCGGTCAATCCTGAATAGTAAAACGCAGAAGACGCAAAAATACTGCACGCGCCGCCCACGACTGTTCCGCTAAGGGAAACAAGGGAAAAGAAACAGGACGCATCACAATGCGCCCTTTCAAGTGGACTCAAGGAGAATCCGGGTTCCTGGATAGACAGGGAGTTTGAACCCCAGGCAGCTCCTACCCCCCGCCGCGTGATTCGTTTCGTGGGCCGAGATTGGGCCGGGGTGATCCTTCCGGCATCTGCGGGCAGTAGGGGCGGGTTTCGGTGTCTGGCAGCGGTGGATCGTTCGGCCCCGGCAGAAAGACACACGGCAGACTCTCCGGCGGCAGGGTATCGCAGAACGGGCGCGTTTCGTCCGCCGGCATCTGCTGGCGCGGCCCACGCCGGAACACGCAGTTCAGACGGTCTTCGAGGCGAGCGCGGCTGGCCTTTAGCGCGCGGGCGATCAGTTCCTTGGGCACGCGGTCACAGTCGGGCAGCGGCGCTTCGCCACAGATTGGCTCTCCGGCAGCCAGACGGCGCATAATCTCACTGACCTGGTCGGCGGTCAGCGGCGAGGCCACATTGATGCGGCGCTGCAACAACCGTAATGGAATGCCTTCCAGGTTGCGCAGTTCATACGGCTCAGGCGCGTTCGCCAGCCGTCGAAATGGCCGCAGAGCGCGGTCCATCGGCACGCGCAGGCGGGTTCCGGCCAGCACAGGCCGCACATCATCCTCGACCTCTACCACCGCCAGACCTTCAATCGTGCTGACAGTCATCTCGCCGTCCGCCTGGGCGCGGAACACGACGGTGGACCCCATGCCCACTTCCACGCCGTTAATGTTAAAGGTGACTTCGCCCACCCCTTCGGGCGTCTGCACGACCAGGCCGCTTTCGGGAGCTTCGGCACACAGCGCATCTCCGACGCCGGTGCGCAGCAGAAAAGCCTGCATTGGGGTGAATTCGTCGCTGCCTTCCGGCGGGACTGTATTGGTCACTTCCACATCGCCAAACAGCAGGAAGGTCACATTCTGGCCCGGCAGACTGCCCGGCAGATTGGCCTGCAAGCGCATGATCGCCACGCCCCAGGTCTGCGCGGCAGCATCCATCGGCTGTAGACGCAGCGTTTGAATGGCGGTCACATCGGCGATGTCGCCGGCGCTGTCAAAATTCAGGGGCGGGACCTCCGGCTGGGGCACAGCCTCAATCGCCATATTCCCATAACAGGCCTGATTGCGCCCGGTGTTCGTACACAGTTCGCTAGCGGCATCCAGCGCCTGCTGGACAATCGCCGGGCAGGTTCCCTGCGCCATGACCACCGGGGCCAGCGCCAGAGTCACAAACAGAATCACGGTGGATTTGAATGAACGCAGCATCTGAATCCCTCCCGGTTAGCTGGCCGGCACCAGCAGGAAAATCTGCATGGCCTCGTTATTCAGCACGATGTTTTCCAGATCATGATTCTCGCCCACCCGCTCGGTCAGCAGCGTGTCGAACACCTCCAGCAGCAGGCTGAAAAAGTCCCCGTTGACGACTTCCAGATAGGCTTCCGAAGGTTCGGCGGCGTTCACTGTCACGCTGTCAATCGTGATGGTGGCAAAACTGCCGGACACTTCGATCAGCACGCGCACGCTGCCAGTGACGAAGGCCATCCCGCCGAGGGCGGTCAGTTCAACGTCCAGCCCTTCGGGAACGAAGCTGACCCTCGCAAACTGGATGCTGTCGACCCCCACAATGGCCCGGTCCATCTCGCGCTGAAAATCATCCTCCGTAATCACCACATCCGCCAGCACCACTGGCGTCTGGCGCACAGGCGCGTTGACTCCCTGCGGAACCGGCGTCAGGGTGGCGAGGCGCACTTCTTCCCGAATTTCAATGGTGACAGGAATGCGCGTGGGGGTTTCGCTCGGCGTGGCGGAAGGCACTTCGGTGGGCAGTGCAGTCTCCGCGCCCGTCGTCAGTACGCTGGTGGGCGGCATGGGCGTAGCGGTTACTTCAGGCGGCGCTGCGGTATCTGCCTGGGTGGGAGCAGCGGCGGTTTCAGACGGCACAGCCGATGCCAGAACCGCCAGCGTAGGAAGCTGCTGCGGGTCGCTTACAGTGGGTTGGCAGGCCGCGCTTGCCAGTGTACAGGCGGCGACGAATATCCAGAACCATTTCATGCGATTTCCTTTGCGATGTTCGTAACTCAGCCGCCAGTCCATCGTCTCCGATCTTTAGTCAAAAAACGCCTCAACGGATTTCCCGCCGATCTGCGCCAGATTCTATCTTTTGACCACCGGCTGTGGACTACAGACTTTCGACTGTTCGCTAAAGTGACCTATCGAAAAATTTGGCTTTTGTAGGGGTGGTTCGCGAACCACCCCTACGGCCAACTTGATCTGATTTATTGCCAGGTCTTTTCGATAACCGACTTAAGTCTCATTGTAGACCGATTTCACAGGTCAGCATCTCAATGAAAGTACCGTCCAAACACACACAAAGTTATGGTCTGATCGCAAAAATGGGGTACATTGGCAGGGTTTGGACAGGTGGCGGGGACGGGGTCATGATCGAAATTCCCATACCAGGGCGGGCAACGCTGCGGATCGAGCATGTGGTCGTGGATGTCAACGGCACGATTGCGCTGGATGGCCGGCTGATCGACGGGGTGAAAGAACGTTTCGACCTGCTGAGTGAATATGTCGATATTCACCTGCTGACGGCAGATACACATGGGCAGCAGGCGACGATAGACGCGGAACTGGGCTTAACCGCGACCATTATCCAGCATGGCACAGCCGAAAAGGGCGCTTATATTCTGGGTCTGGGGGCGGACCAGGTGGCCGTGCTGGGCAACGGAGTCAACGATACAGCCATGTTCAACGCGGCAGCGCTGCGCATCGCGGTTCTGGGGCCAGAGGGCCTGGCCGCCGTGCTGCTCAACACCGCTGATGTCCTCGTGTTCGACATCAACGATGGTCTGGACCTGCTGCTGCGCCCGCAGCGCCTGATGGCAACCCTGCGCCGTTAACCGCGCACGCCCACATGCAGCACATGCAGAGCGACAATCAGGTATTCCAGCCGTGCCGCGCCAAACGTTTCCAGTCCATCGGCACAGCCGCGCAGCAGTCGCATCGCCAGATCATCGTAATAGGCCGAAGGCGGCAGCGCGCGGATCATCTGGATAATGGCGGCGATACCTTCATCGAGTGCCTCTCTGGCGAAGTTTTCCGAACAGGTCGACAGCAAAGCCCGTGTTTCCTGCGAGACCGAACGGGCCAGCCGGTTACGAAGCTGCATCAGTTCCTGCGCGGCGGCGGTTCCCGCGTCGGCCCGAATCTGGCGCAGGAGGCGAATAAAGTGATGTTCTTCGCCCAGCATCCGCGCCAGCGAAAGCGCCAGTTCCATCCGCGCGCCTTCGTTTTCGATATTACGCATCACTTCAAACAGGGTGTCGATTGCCTCGGTAGCCCGCAGGTTCCCCAGTGCCGCCGCGTAGGCCATAATCAGGCCCGTATCGGTTTCATGTTTCAGGCGTTCGTGCAGCACCGGAATACTGTCGCGGTCTCCCAGCGTGCCCAGCGCCCGCGCTGATTGCCCCTGAATGGACTTGTACGCCGAATCCAGTTCTGCGCGCAGGGCCGGAACGGCGTGTTCGTCACCCATACGCGCCAGCGCCCACGCCGCCATCGCGCTGAGGGCCAGTTCTGTGCCGGTCAGCACATGCACCAGCGCCTCGGTCAGCCGGGGGTGCGGCTTCATGCGGGCAATCGAAATAATCGCTTCGAGGCGGACGTTAAAGCGCGGGTCGGCCAGCGCTTCCAGCATTTCATCCACCGTCAGCGGGCTTTTGGCCTGCCCCATTTTTTCCGTAAGGACCACCGCCGCGCGTTCATCTCTGGCGTGGTAATAACGCACCATACGCTCCAGCGCGAAAATCGGGTTGCCCTGCACAAACATCCCGGCGAATTCGCTCACACTCACGTTGCTGTCGGCCCGCACCCGGTTGAAGATCACGACGCTCACGGCCGGCAGAATCACACTGGCGATCATCAGCGGAGTAAACGGATCAACCACGAAGAACAGAAACTGCCCGGATATATCGCTGAACAGGTCCAGCAGACCGCCGCCGAGCAGTTGGCTCGTCCCCCCGATAATGCCAGCCAGGGCGTAATAAACCGCCATGTATTCACTTTTGCGTTCGGACGGAACAATACTGACAAACAGCAGACGCCCGGAGCCAACCGCCCAGGCGATGCCGGCCACCCCCTGGAAAAAAGCCAGCGCCAGCGCAAAGAACAGGCTGGCCTCTGTATTGCGCGGCATCAGCAGCCAGCCGAACGGCAGCACAATTTTCATAATCACACCGGAAATCATGACTGGCTTGCTGCCAAAACGATCCGCCGACCAGCCCAGAAAATGCGAGGACATCAGGCCGCCGATCAGCGCGGCGGTTGCCAGCGACACGACCCCGCTTTCCGAAAGCCCGATCTGATCCTTCATGAAAATAGGCAGGAACGAATACAGAGGCCCGGTCCCGAACGTAATAAAGGCAATCCCGACCAGATACAGCAGCAGGTTGCGATCACGAACAGCGTCCAGCAGGTCACGGTAGCTGCCGCGCCGGGCCGTTTTACCTTTGACAGGCGCGCCGCCGGGAATATGATTGAACATCCATACACTCAAAAAGCCGAAGATCACCCCTACCACAAACAGCAGAATGAAACGGTTAAGACCCAGGTTGAGGCCCAGGACGTAACTGGCAACACCCACCGCCAGCATACTAGCAATACTGGAAATGACATTGTTGGAGGCCGAGTATTTGCCGCGAATCGAACTGGGGATAAACTCCTGAATCCAGGGGTAATAGCCGGTTTCCGCGATGGCCCGGCACAGGCCAAAACCGCCGGTGATGAGCGTAATCACCAACAGAGTCACCTCTGGCCCGAACTGTGACGCCACCCAGGGAACCAGAATGAGGAACGCGGTAATGACTTTGCGCAGACCCCAGAAGGTCACATAGGTGCGTTTATAGCCAAAGCGCGCCACCGCCGGGGCGATAAACAGCGCCACCAGTCCCATAAACGGGAACAGCGAGAGCAGAAAACCAATCTGCGTATTGCTGATGGAGAGTTCACTGAGAAACAGAATGAAGACTGAACCGAAAAAGGTGAACTGCGCGAAGACGGAATTGGCCGCGTTGGCCGCCAGACTCCAGGGCAGGCCGCGCATTTTTTCAGTCGTCGTCGGTTCCATTGGTTGTGCGCTGGCTGTCAAGTCAACAGCCTCCCTATCAGAATATTACACTCATCAGACTGAATCCTACCCGAATCACCCGCGAATGTCACGGCGTAAACCGGGGCGATCATTTTATACTGGTCAGCGGTTTTCAAAAGTGTCTTTCTTTTGCGCTATAATGGCATTGTGAGTAAATAATTTCTGTTCGTAAGATTGAGATACGCGATGGTCATTCAGGACAGACTTTATACCGCCGAAGAATTTGAAACATTCCTGGCGCTGCCGGAACATCGAGGCCGCCTGTTTGAACTCATCAACGGTGAGATTGTGGAAAAAGTGCCAACCGAAGAACACGGGATTATCGTGCTGCGCCTGGGTTCCAGAGTCCTGGCTTTTGTTGACCTGCGCGGTCTGGGCCGGGTGATGGTGGAAGCGCGCCACCGCCTGCCAGATGATGACCACAACGCCCTCCTGCCGGATATTGCCTTCCGCAGCAGCCCCTCTGCCCCGGTGGTGAAGAAAGGCAGCATCCCGGTCATGCCTGATCTGGCTGTAGAGGTAAAGTCCCCGGACGACAGCTACCGCGACCTGCGGGACAAAGCGGATTATTACCTGGCGCACGGTTCGCGCATGGTCTGGCTGATCTACCCTGAAAAGCAGCTTGTGGAAGTCCATACCCCTGACGAGATGGACATTCTTACGGCGGCTGACACGCTCGATGGCGGCGACGTGCTGCCCGGTTTTACACTGAAGG
>CAZKIB010000022.1:8971-10492 GCA_964552425.1 uncultured Anaerolineaceae bacterium
TCGCCGACATTTTTGTGGATTGACCGATCACGCCGGAATGAGGATGTAAAAGGGCAAAGTGACGAAACAAATCATTTTGCCCTTTTTATCTGTATGGATTGTTTCTACGCTTTCAGCGCCCCGGACATAATGCCGCTGATAAGCCAGCGCTGGAACATGAAAAACACGATCACCAGCGGAATGGTCGCCAGCACGCTGCCCGCCGCCAGAATGCCGTATTCCGGTGCGCGCAGTGTGGTGCCTTTGTACAGCGCCAGCAGCAGCGGGAGTGTGCGCATCTCCGGGCTGTTGAGGACAATGTTCGAGTAGATGAAATCGTTCCACGCGCCCATAAAATTGAGGATACCCAGCACCGCCAGCGCGGGCAGCACCAGCGGCAGCACCACCCGCCAGTACGTGCCGAACACGGATGCGCCATCAATCGAGGCAGCATCCAGCAGTTCATCCGGCACAGTCGCCTGAATAACCTGGCGCATGAGGAAAATGCCGAAGGCCGGCGCCCACCAGGGAACCCACAGCGGCCAGAACGTGTTGATCCAGCCTAACTGCGACATCAGCAAAAAGAAGGGCACAATCGTGCTTTGATACGGCAGCATCATCGTCACCAGAATGGACAGGAACAGGATATTCCTGCCGGGGAAGCGCCGTTTGGCGAAGACGTAGCCGATCAGCGAGGTAAAGAACAGCACCGGCACGGTCTGCCCGACAGCAACGGCAAAACTGTTAAAGAGCGCCTGTAGATAGGAACTATTGATGGTCGACTCGCCGATTTCACCCGTAAACAATGCCCGGTAATTGTCCAGTATAAAGGGGTTGGGCCACAGGTTGGGCGTGGGCGAAATCAGAGCGCGGCGTTCCATAAACGACGCCACGATCATAGTATAAAACGGAAACATGAAAAAGATCGCCAGCGCAATCAAAATCACGTAAGTCAGCACGCGCACGGCCAGTGTCCCGGTGGTCAGGGGTTGAATCTGAGTGCGGGGTTGGCGGAGGAATGCCTGAGCCATGTCACATATCCTGACTGCGTCCAAGACGCAACTGAATGATGGCCGCGATGAACACGATAATGGCGATGATGAAGCCCATCGCCGCCGCTTCCCCATAACGGGCGGAACTGAAGGCGGTGGCGTACTGGATGGTGTTCAGCGTGTTGGTCGCGCCATCCGGCCCGCGTCCCTGAATGTCCTGAAAGAGCAGCCAGGGCTGGGTGAACAGGTTGAGCAGTCCTATCGAGCCAGTGATCGCGACGAACAGAATCACACCGCGCATCATGGGGATGGTGACAGAGAAGAATTTTTGCACGGTGTTGGCTCCGTCCACGCTGGCCGCATCGTATAATTCCGGTGGGATGCCCTGTAAACCGCCGAGCATAATCAGCACGTTGTAGCCCGTACCGCCCCACATGACCATCCCGATAATCGCCAGCCGCGCCGGCCAGGGTTCCGTCATCCAGGGGACACGCGGCAGGCCAAACACCTCCAGAATGCCGTTGACCCAGCCGATATTATTGTTCAGCAG
>CAZKIB010000022.1:10511-15272 GCA_964552425.1 uncultured Anaerolineaceae bacterium
TCTCGAAGATGATGGCTACGATCACCAGGGATGTGATGTACGGCAGGAAGAACAACACGCGAAACACGTGCCGCCCGCGAATAAACTGGCTGTTGAGGATGGTCGCCAGCACCAGCGAAACACCGATGCCCAGCGGCAGCAGAATCAGCACAAATATGAGCGTATTGCCCAGTGCCTGCCAGGTGCGATCATCATTGAGCAGGCGTTCATAGTTGCCCCAGCCGAACCAGCGTGGTTCACCGATACCCTGCCAGCGTTGAAAACTCAGCCACAGCGACCACACCAGCGGGTAGCCGCGAAAGATCAAAAAGATAATAAAAAAAGGGGAAATCAACAGATATTCGACACGACATTTCCAGATTTGCTGCCACAGCGAGGTGCGTCTGACTGCCGACGTGCCAGCCTGCGTCGCCGAGGCGGTGTTCATCGTCACGTCGCTTTCTCCTTCACACTCCCAAATAACGTAATTTTGAAACGCACAGGGAAGGGCGCACCACACGAGTGCGCCCCCACGAATGCAGGAAATGGTGGTGCTTAAAAATTAAACCTGATAGTCGATCAGCACGGTTTCAAAGTCAGCGGCGACTTCATCCAGCACGGTTTTGACATCCGCGCCGTCCTTGACGATTTCGTTCATCCGCACCGTCAGATATTCGTTGAGGATGGGGCCGAAAGCCGCCGGACGGCAGAACTCGGTACTCATGTTCTCAGCCATGTTGACGAACACAGCCGCGACATTCTGGTCGCCAAACAACTGTGTGCGGCTTTCCTGATAGGGGCCTTTGAGGAACGGCAGATATGGCGGGATAATGCCCCAGTCCGCCGCCGCCTGCGCGCCTTCCATCGAACCAAAGGCGAACTTCATGAACAGCTTCGCCAGATCAGGGTCGGGCGTATCGGCTTTGGCGATGAGGGTCGCGCCGCCCCAGATGCCCGTGTTCGCGCCGCCTTCCACTGCGCGCGGCAGCGGAACCAAGCGCCATTTTCCAAACTGGCTTTCATCAATATTGCTTTCCCAGAAGCCGCGTTCCCAGGCGGGTGACAGAGTCATGACAAGCTGTTCGCGGTTGATGGCATCCCATTCTTCCGGTGACAGCCAATCGACTTCCAGCATCGCGCCGGTGTCATACATCGCCTTGATGAGTTCAACCGACTGGATACCGGCTTCGTTGTTGATCGTGATAGCGGAATTGTCGCACGTCACCGGGCCGGTGCTGCCAAACTGGGCGCTGAAGTAGCTGAAATACTGGAAGGTCTGCGGAGAAGCTTCGGCCGGCCACAGCAGGGCATTTTTACCGGCTGCCGCGATAGCCCGCATAATTTCCAGAAATTCGTCGTACATCATTTCTTCAGGGACGGTGATGCCGAGTCCGTCCAGCACTTCGGCGTTGTAGTAGACACCGCTGACGGACAGATCACCGGGCATCCCGAAATACCCCTGACGGGATTCCACCCAGGCTTCAGCCAGCTTGCCAGGGGCCAGGTCAGCTTTGATCGGTTCAATCATATCCGTCGTTTCGAGCAGCACGCCCAGACCGCCAAACTGCTGCACCATACTGGCTTCCGCCCAGAACAGGTCCGGCGCGCCGGTTCCCGCTGCCATCGCCGTCTGGTATTTCGCGCCGAAGTCATCCAGAAACTGCCAGTCCAGCGTGACATTCGGGTAAACCTGAAGGAAGGCATCGCGGATATTTTCGAGCGGGTGATCGGTGTGCCCCCACCAGGTCAGTGTACCGGTGACAGATGGGTCCGGTTCCATGCCCTGGGCCAGCAGCCAGGCGCTCCGCGTGATGGCAAGACTGGCAGCAGAGGCCACCCCGGCGGTTTTAACAAACTGACGACGTGAAAGTTTTCGTTTGTCAAACATTTTTAATCTCCAAAATGAATTATCTTCTGCGGGCAGCAATATCCCGATGCAATAAATTATAAATTATATTTGTCGCTTGTCAAAACGAATCGGACTGCACTGCATCTTTAGCTCCTGCCAGTTTTACTGCTACAATGCGGACAGATCAGGTCATGAAAAACAGGGAATTATGTCCACCTACAGCACCTATACGATCCCCTTCAACCGGCCCTGCCTGGCCGGCAACGAACAGCAGTACATCGCGCAGGTCATCGAAAATCGTCATGCGTCGGGCGACGGGATGTTCACCAGAAAGTGCCACGCGCTGCTGGAAGAGATTCTCGGCGCGCCCAAAGCGCTGCTGACGACAAGCTGCACGCACGCGCTGGAAATGACCGCCCTGCTGCTGGACCTGCAACCGGGTGATGAAGTCATCCTGCCGTCGTTCACCTTTGTGTCCACCGTCAACGCCTATGCCCTGCGCGGCGCGCGCCCGGTGTTTGCCGACATCCGGCCCGACACGCTCAACATTGATGAGCAGCAGCTTGAGCGCCTGATTACACCCCGCACCCGCGCCATCGTCGTGGTGCATTACGCCGGGGTGGGCTGTGAGATGGACGCGATTCTGGACATCGCCAGCCGCCATCACCTCGCTGTGATTGAAGACAACGCGCACGGCCTGTTTGGGAAATACAAAGGCCAGCCGCTGGGGACATTTGGCTGCATGGCAACTCAGAGCTTCCACGAAACCAAGAACCTCTCCTGCGGCGAGGGCGGCGCGCTGATTATCAACGACCCGCAGTACGCCGAACGCGCCGAGATTATCCGCGAAAAGGGGACCAACCGCAGCCAGTTCTTCCGGGGTCAGGTCGATAAATACACCTGGGTGGACATCGGGTCCAGCTACCTGCCATCCGATCTTCTGGCGGCTTTCCTGTATGCCCAGTTGGAGGCGCGCGATCAGATTCAGACCAACCGCCAGCATAACTGGGATCGTTATGACCGGGAACTGCAAGACTGGGCCGCCGGCTGTGACATCCGTTTGCCTGTCGTGCCGGAATACTGCGAACAGCCCTACCACATGTACTACCTGCTGCTGCCCACGCTCGACATGCGCCAGGCGCTGATCGACCATCTCAGGTCACATGGCATTTTAAGCGTGTTTCATTACCAGCCGCTGCACCTGTCCGTCATGGGCCAGCACTTCGGCGGCCAGCCCGGTGACTGCCCGGTGACAGAACGGGTCAGCGACCAGCTTCTGCGCCTGCCCCTGTTCAACAACTTTACAGATGATGAACAGACCCGTGTGGTCGAGGCACTGTATGCTTTCAAAGGCTGACTGAAACTCTGAGGCACGCCGGGTTTATCAGTGCTTTGCATTTGCAAAACGCTCACCGGCTAACAGGTATCGCCGCTGCTGGCGCTGACAGAATGCTGAACACCGCCCACTGAAATCGTGGTGGTGTTATCCACCGGATCGGTGGTGGTCGTAAAGTACACCTGACCGGGATTTGAGCCATCGCCGGGATCGGCCTGCTGCGGCCCGCCGGTTTCGCCGGACGAAACCACTTCCCAGGTGAACATCAGCGGGTCGGTGTTTGGGTTGTCCACCCGCCAGCCGCGTGTCACCGCCGGGTCGGCTGTGCAGACGGAAACGAGGTTCAGGTTCAACCCCGTTATCTCGCAGGCGTCACCAAAGGAGTCTCCATCACCGTTGCTCTGGTCGGGGTTCGCCACTGCCGAGCAGTTGTCGCTCAGGTTGTCCACCCCATCCCCATCGCTGTCGCCGTTAGGCGTCGGATCGCAGACGTTCCCTGTGCCATCCCCATCCGCGTCGGCCTGGTCGGGGTTCGCCACTGCCGGGCAGTTGTCGCTCAGGTTGTCCACTCCATCCCCATCGCTGTCACCGTTAGGCGTCGGATCGCAGACGTTCCCTGTGCCATCCCCATCCGCGTCGGCCTGGTCGGGGTTCGCCACTGCCGGGCAGTTGTCGCTCAGGTTGTCCACTCCATCCCCATCGCTGTCACCGTTAGGCGTCGGATCGCAGACGTTCCCTGTGCCATCCCCATCCGCGTCGGCCTGGTCGGGGTTCGCCGCCGCCGGGCAGTTATCGCTGGCGTCCGTGACACCATCCCCGTCGGCGTCCGGGGGCGCAAAGACCTCAATCGCATCCACTTCGTTATCATCACCGACGCTGGGACAGGCCGAAGCCGGAACACTCATGCGCACATACTGGTAAGTTCCCGGCGCGATGGGGTCAATATCGACGGTGATACCGGTTGCCAGCGGCGGGATGCCATAAAAGGGCGGGTTCGTGGCTGGCAGGCCATAGTTATCCGGCTCACCGGAACCTGCGTGCCCGGCCAGACTGGTGTTGCCGTCCGCGACACTATCGCCCCAGTGATACATCTGCACCCAGGGACCGCCCGGCCCCGCGCTGAGTTCAAGAATCAGCCGGTCCACGAACACCGTGCCGCTGTTGGCGCGTTCATAAATCACAAAATCGATTCCGGGGCGGGACTGGATGCGGTTGGCCGCGCCCAGATCAATCACCTGCGGGCCGCCACAGGTCACATTCAGATACACCCCATCCGGCGGGCCGATGTTCAGCGTGCCATAGGGTGTCGGATCACAGGCATCCCCCAGGCCATCCGTATCCCAATCCGCCTGATCGGGATTGGCATTGACCGGGCAGTTATCCAGCGCATTCTCAATACCGTCGCCATCGTCGTCGCCGTTCGGCGTGGGGTCGCACAGGTCGCCCGTGCCATCGCTGTCGGTGTCCGCCTGATCGGGATTCGCCACCGCCGGGCAGTTGTCCAGCAGATCGCCAATGCCGTCAGCGTCGCTGTCCGGGCCATTCGGGGTGGCATCACAGGCATCGCCCGTGCCATCGCTGTCGGTGTCCGCCTGAT
>CAZKIB010000022.1:15336-19527 GCA_964552425.1 uncultured Anaerolineaceae bacterium
CGTCAGCGTCGCTGTCCGGGCCATTCGGGGTGGTATCACAGGCATCGCCCGTGCCATCCCCATCCGTATCAATCTGGCTGGCATTCGCGGTATCGGGACAGTTATCCGCCCCGTTGAGTACGCCATCGTCGTCACGATCATTGTCGGATGTCGCCGGCGGCGGGCTGTCACAGGCATCACCGGCGCGGTCTCCGTCTGTGTCCGTCTGGCCGGGGTTATAGACCGAGGGGCAGTTGTCCGCCAGATTGTCGATACCGTCCCCATCGCTGTCGCCGTTGGGCGTCGGATCACAGGCATTCCCCGACCTGTCGCCATCGCTGTCCATCTGGTCCGGGTTGGAGGTTACAACGCAGTTGTCGTACATATCCACGATACCATCCCCGTCCGCGTCGGGCGCGGGTGTTATCACCGGCAGGGACAGCAGATGCAGCACAGGCGTCCATGTCCATGTGGCGCTGGGCAGCGGGGTGATGGTGGACGTGGCGGTCCCGGTAGGAATGGCCGTCGAAGTCAGGGTCGGCAGTGGGGTATGAGTGACTGTGGCTGGCGCGTCCGGCGTCACCGTCGGCAGTTCCGCGATCTTCTGCGCGGTGGTGGGCGTCGTGTGGGACTCCACAGCGGCCTGCGTTTCCATTTCGATCAGCACCGGCGGCGCGCCGCGTTCCAGGGCGATCTGTGTGCCCAGCGCCGCATCGATCCGCCCGAAGGTATCCAATGACCAGGGTTGATAATCGGCTGTGTTGAACGGCTCAACCTGCTGGCGAAGTTGGTCCGGGCGCACCAGCAGCGCCCCGGCCTGAGCGGCCAGGCAGATCGTGGCCGCCAGCACTGGCAGCAGCAGCAGAATGAGGCGGCTGCCTCTAGTACGACGCGGCGACTGTACCAACCTGGCGCTCACTTTCTTTCTGAGCTTCCAGCAGCGGCAGTTCCACCATCGCAATCGTGCCGGTTCCCGGTTTGCTGTCCAGCATGATGCTGCCGCCGTGCGCTTCCAGAATATAACGAGTCAGGTACAGGCCCAGGCCCAGGCCGCTGCTGTCGGTGACGCCTGCTTCGGCAGACCGGCCCCGGTACATCCGCTCAAAAATGCGCGGCATTTCATCGGCAGCGATGCCCACCCCGCTGTCGATCACATACACCATAACGGAACCGGGCTTGAAGGCCACCTGTACTTCGACAGACCCGCCTGGAGGCGTGTAGCTGTAGGCGTTGCGCAGCAGATGATCGAACACCTGCCCCAGACGCCGTTCATCGCCTTCGATACAGATGTCCACCTGCGGGGCATACAGGCTGAGTTTGAGCTGGCGATACGGCATCAGCCGCCGCCAGGCCTCCACCTGACCGGTCAGGACATCAGTGAGATTGCAGGGCAGATGTTCAAGCTGAAAACGGTCTACGAGAATAGCAGTGACATCCTCCACCTGGCCGATCAGCCGCTCCAGCATCGTCAGGTAATCGTGCGCCCCGTCCAGATGCTCCGCGCCCTGTTCGCTGAGCTGGTTGACTTCCAGCATCTTGAGCAGATCAAGGTAGCCGCGCGCGGCGCTGAGCGGTGTGCGCAGTTCGTGCGACATCTGCAAGAGCATTTCGTCTTTAATCTTTTCCGCCTGCACCAGCGCCGTAATATCGCGGAAAACCACCACATGCCCCAGCAGATCACCCTGCGGCATATGAACCGGGCGGCCTACCACGCTGAGGTAACTGCCGCCCAGTTCGACAGTGCGCGGTTCGCGGATCATTTCCGGGTGATGCAGCAGCAGACGGAACTTGCGGTGCAGCGCTTCGTCGTACCCGGTCAGGTCGATCAGCGCTTTGGCGGCGTGATTGCGCAGGTAAATATCGCCAGAGGTATCCAGCACGATCACCGCATCGCCGATGCTGCTCAGAACCGCTTCGCGGCGGGTCGTTTCTTCAAGCTGCTGAAGATACAGTTCATTGATCTGATGGTTGCTTTTGACAAGCTGGTTGGTCATGTGGTCGAATGAGCGGCCCAGTTCGCCCAGTTCGTCCGGCGTTTTCAGGTTCACGCGGCGGCTTAGGTCCCCGCTGCGAATGGCGCGGGTGGTATCCACCAGTTGTTCCACCGGGCGGGTGATGGTGCGCGCCATGAGCATCCCCAGAATGCCCACGATCATGAACAAGGCAGCAAAGAGCGCGCCAAAAATGTTGCGGCTGGTTCCGCTCTGCTCCACAATAAAGTTGCTCGGCAAACCCACCGCCAGCAGACCGAATTCGGCGCTGCGCAGTTCAAAGGGGGCGAACAGCAGTTGGTAAGGCGTGCCGCCCAGGTGAATTTCTTCGATGGGACTGGCCGTTCGCGCTTCCGCCTGCAATTCCGCCAGCCGTTCCACCGGCAGCCGCAGTTCCACAGGGTCGGCCACGCGGAAGGTATGGCCCAGCACATCGCCCGCGCTGGTGTAGAGCGCCACGCCGGACAGCGATTGTTCGCTGATGCGGCGCGTCAGGGTATCCAGGTTCATACCCACCGTGATGCCGCCCGCCGTTTCGTCACCAGATGACCGCACCGGCGCGCTGAAATACAACCGGCCGGTTCCGCCGGGGATCGTCTCAATATCGACGTATTTGTCACCACGCGGGTCGCTTTCACCCCCCAGCAGCCGGCCGATTCCGCTCCAATGGGCGATATTGACGGCTGGCTGTGCTTTGAACGGGACCCCCACTTCAGCAGGCAGTTGTTCCAGCCGCAGAATCGACTGGCCCTGGCGGTCAAAAACAATCACTTCGTCAAGGCCGGCGTTGGCCGCCACCGGGCGCAGCCACAGGTCCAGGGCGGGGGTATCGGCGTTTAACACCGCATCCGCAACCCCTTCGGTAAAGACCATCAGGCGCAGCGTGGCAAGCTGCTGGCGTTCGATTTCGACAAGGCTGTTGCTGGCGGCATGGGCGCTGTCGAGCAGTTGGTTGCTGAACCGTTCCTGAACGCTGCCGGCCACCAGCCGCGTCACGATAAACACGCCAATCCCGGCAATCACGATGCTGACCACCAGAAACGGCACGATCAGGCGTGCGTGAACCCCAGGATAAAATCGCTTTTTACGGCTGCTTTTTGTGGCTCGGTGCTTCATGACCGCTGGTCTGTAAATACTCTCATTGATTGATGCGCTAACCTATTAGAATTATGGCATCATCTCAACTTTTCGTTCATTGTGTTTTATGGAATTTGCGTAATTTTTGCAATTAATTCATTCTTGCTGGCTTGACGTACCCGCCGCAGAGTCTATGATAGAGGGAGAGAGCAAACGGTTTGCCTCTGAAGATCGTGAACTGAGGACTGTTGTATTATGAATCTCCACATCGTCCATCTGGAAGACACCAAGCCGCTGCGGGATATTCTGAAGGCCACCCTGATGGCGATCCGTCCTGGCTGCGAAATTCACCAGTTCATCACCGGCGATGAAACCGTCAGCTACATCAAAGAACATGGGCAGACTGTGGACCTTTTCCTGCTGGATGTCCGCGTGCCCGGCTCAGTCGATGGCCTGGGCGTGGCCGAAACGGTCAAGGAACTCGGCTGCCGGGGAGTCGTCGTCATGACCTCGGCGTATATGTCGCCCGGACGCGAGAAACTTTCCGCATTAAATGCCCACTGGTTCCAGAAACCCTGGCAAATCGAAGACGTGCAGGAAATGCTGCGTATGGCCGCCGAGACCCGCCCCGCTACCTGACTTAAAGCCGCCGCCAGAACCATCCCATCCGCCAGCTTCCAGGGTCTGCCGCAAACCTCACTCCAACTTTTGCCTGTTCCCACCTGTTTTTCAGGATTCCCGGATACCTTATGCTGCGGCCTGTGAGAACACTTCCCGCCGGATCGTGTATAATGCAGCCTCGTACCGGTCAGATAGATAAACACATCCCTATGACACAACACCATCATCACAGTACAACGCGCTGCCTGCGCTGGGTTATCACGGCGCTGGGCGGTTTGCTGGTCGCCTGCGGTTCGGGAGCAGCCAGTCTGGAACCGAACCTCACCGCCGAAATGATTCTCACCCCCACCCCGGCAGCCATCGCTCAGGAACCTGCCGCGCCCCCGTCGCCAACGCTTGAACCTACACCGCCCCAGCCCACCACGCTGGTAATCTGGTGGCCGGAATCCCTGGCCCCATTGAACAATGGTGAAGCGGCGGAGCTGCTTTCTGAACAGATCAGCGGGTTTAAGGCGGCTCAGGG
>CAZKIB010000022.1:19542-48359 GCA_964552425.1 uncultured Anaerolineaceae bacterium
TCGAAGTGCAACTGCGCCGCAAGCTGGATTCTGGCGTGGGCGGCATCATGTCCACGCTGTACGCGGCGGCCCCGGTGGCGACAGGCGCGCTGCCGGACCTCACCCTGCTGCGGCGGGAAGACCTGCTGGCGGCAGCTCAGGCCGGTCTGATCTATCCGCTGGATGACCGCCTGTCCGCTGCGGTGTTAAACGATTTTTACCGGGCCGCGCTTGGCCTGGGCCGGGTGAACGATCAACTGTATGGTCTGCCTTACATGCTCGATATTCAGCACATCGCCTATCAGCCGCAGGACGAACCGCTGTCCATGCGTTATGCGGATATTCTGGCGCAGCGGGTCAGTTTCGCGCTGCCAGCGGCACAGTCCAGCACGGTCAACAATGTGCTGCTCACCCAGTATCTGGACGCCGGGGGCACGCTGCCTCAGAACAGCACGCAGGACATCAATGTCGAGGCGCTGCTGGGCACACTGCAATTTTACGAGGACGCGCTGCAACAGGGGCTGATTGACCCGGCGGTCCTCAATTACGCTTCCCCGCTCGATTATCAGGTCAGCCTGACCAGCGGCACACTTGATGCCGGTGTCGTCAGTTCCACACTGTATCTGAATATGCTGGAAGCCGGGGAACCCCTGAGCTTTGGTCCTGTGCCAACCGAAACCGGGGCGCTGGTGGGTGAACTGGATGGCTGGATGTGGGTCATGACAACTTCCAGCGCGGATCGTCAGGCGCTGGCGGCCCGCTTCCTGAACTGGATGCTGGACACTACCCGGCAGGGCGATTACAGCCTTTCGGTCAACATGATCCCATCCCAGAGAGCGGCCCTGCAAACCTGGCCGGACAGCGATTACATCACGTTTGTGCGTGAGCTTCTGAATAATGCCCTGCCGCCGCTGACGGATGCCGAGGGTGGCACTGTGGCGCGGGCCATGCAGAACGCGCTGGTAGCTGTGCTGGCAGGCGAGGCTACGGCAGAGGCAGCCACCCAGGACCTGCTCAACCGTCTTTCCGGTTAACCCACGCCCACTTCGCGCAGGGCGGTTCGCAGCGCATCAAGTTTGATCGGTTTGGCGAGATAACTGTTGGCCCCGGCCCTGGTGGCTTCGGCAGTCATCGGGGGGGCATGAGCCGAGATGATGATGACAGGCACGCTGGCCCAGCGCGGGTCAGCCCGAAGCTGCCTGCAAATGTCCAGCCCATTACCATCCGGCAGCATAATATCGAGCAGAATTGCGTCCGGTTCCTCATAAGCGAGCTTGTCCCACGTCTGGCGGGTCGACAGCGCGCCAATCGGTTCGTGCCCGCTCAGGTTTAAAAAGGTACTGAGCATTTCAACAGTCAGCGGTTCGTCGTCGACGATCAGAATCTTTGCCATGATGCGCATTATCCTTGTGGTTTCGCGCTAATTATAATGCCCAACAGCTTGTCGAACAGTTTAGAAGCGGCGTTCAAACAGGCGGTGCGTTTTGTAAATTTCCAGCCCCATGTTTTTGGCGATGCTCACCATTTCCGCGTTCGATTCGAGAATCCACCCGCCATCCGCATGAAAAATGCGCGGGCTGTTCAGGCAGGCGTCCAGAATGGTGAAGTACAGCGCCACATCGACCCCTTTTTTGCGATAGGCTTCTTTCACGCCGAGCAGCGGAATCCGCACCCAGTCAATCACCGGGCTGATTTTCCAGTAGTACAGTGCCCGCACCAGACTGATGATTTCCGGCACACCGGGGCGCGCCTTCACTTTTTGCAGCACCTGGTTAAAGTCCGGTATCCCCAGCACAAATCCGGCGGGTTCACCTTCGACATAGGCAAAGAACGCGAAATCCGGGTCAAAAAACTGCCCCAGGCTGGCGACCAGGTTATCCAGTTCGCGCGGGGTCATGGGCACAAACCCCCAGTTCTTATCCCAGGCGGTATTATACAGTTCCTTGAACAGTACAAATTCCTCTTTGAGCCGTTTGCGATCAATGGGCCGAATGGTGATTTTGTAGCGTTTGATGGCCGATTCCGTGATGCGCCGCAGGCGGCTGTCCAACCCGCTGTCCTTCGAGCGCAAACGATCCATCTGGAAGCTGTAGAGGTCCATCGATTTGACATAACCGGCATTTTCCACCAGCGTCGCATAATAGGGATGGTTGTAGGGCATCAGCAGGACCGGACGCGCAAAGCCATCCACCAGCACGCCGCAGTCCTCGTGCGTGGTAAAAGTCTGCGGCCCGCGAATGGCGTCAAACCCGCGCGCGCGCACCCATTCCGCAGCCGTGTTCAGCAAAGCGCTGGCAGCTTCCTGATCGTCATAGACCTCGAACGCGCCGAACCAGCCAATATGCTCGTGATGGAATTCATTGTGGCGGTGATTGATAAACGCCGCAATCGTACCGACGATCTGGTCGCCGCGCCACGCCGCGAAATAATCCCCTTCCATATATTCCCAGGCCGGGTTCTTGTGTTTATCGAGCAGTTCATGCCGCATGGAAAGCAGTGGAGGAACCCAGTGAGGGTCGTTCTGATAGACTTTCCAGGGAAACTCGAAAAACGCCCGAAAGTCGCGCGCGTTTTCGACCTTTCGCACTGTGACCGGACTCGCCATCCCGCTCTCCTCCATGCGCCAGCCATCCGCGCTAATGTTACCGTTAATGCCGCCCCTGTCAAACGCCGTCACCGGAACCGGCGTGTGAAATTAGTACCGGGCGCAGCACCGGGCCGGCAGTAAGGAAAGCTGTCCAGGGGTCATCTGTTGCACTGGACATGCGCACCTATCCCACGAGGTTTTATGATCGAGCAAAGCAGCCCTTCCGCAGCGGCAGCCCTGACTCAGCCGAACCCGAACCGCCTCATCGTCAGGGTGGCCCTGCTGCTGGCCGGTATTCCGACGGTGATGTCCGGGTCCATCATTTCGGCGGCCCTGCCCGCTATTCAGACCGCTTTCGAAGGGGTTGAGAATATCGCGCTGCTGTCCCGGCTGGTGCTGACTCTGCCGGCCCTGTTCATCGCGATTGGATCGCCATTAGCGGGTTATATTCTGGATCGCTATGGGCGTAAACCGATGCTGATCGTGACGGCGGTGCTGTTTGCCGTGACGGGCGTATCCGGCTATGTGGTCGAGTCGCTGGCCGTTCTGCTTATCGGGCGCGCGCTGCTGGGGCTGGCCGTTGCCGGTCTGATGACCAGTGTCAGCACGCTGGTCGTGGATTATTATACCGGCGGGGCGCGGGCACAGTTTATGGGCATCCAGACTGCGTTCATGGGCCTGAGCGGGACTCTGTTTCTGGCGCTGGGCGGTGTTCTGGCAGAGATTAGCTGGCGGACGCCCTTTCTCGTTTACCTGTTCACCGTGCTGATCCTGCCGCTGCTGGTGTTCGTCATTTACGAACCACCGCACGTGGATCGCGGCGGCCCGCAGACAGTGGATCACGCTGCCGAACGCGCGCCAGTGGCCCTGATTGTCTTTGTGTTCAGCGTGGTGATGATCCTGCAAATTGTCTTCAATCTCGTGCCGGTGCAGCTTCCCTTTCATCTGCATGAGCTGACCGGGTCCACCGCAGCGCAGAGCGGCATGGTGATCGCCGTCATGCCTACCTTTTTCGCGCTGGCATCCTCGCTTTACGGCTGGTTTGACCGGCGCTTCGGCCACATTACCCTGGTGATGGCCGCCTTTGTGCTGACCGGCATTGGCTACGTGGCAATCGGTCAGGCGACGGATTGGACTCTGATCGCGCTCGGCCTGCCGTTAGGCGGCTTCGGAATCGGGCTGGCGATGCCCAATCTGAGTGTCTGGCTGGCAAACGAGACTCCGGCTCACCTGCGCGGGCGTATCCTGGGCGGCCTGACGACAGCGGTATTTCTCGGCCAGTTTATATCGCCCATCGTCAGCCAGCCGGTCAGCAGCGCGGCAGGGCTGGCCGGCATGTACGCTGTCTTCGGCCTGATCCTGCTGGTGCTGGCCGTGATCGTGGTGATTTTTCGGGGCCGCTTGCAGCAGTTGGGGACGCACTGAGCGGTGGGCGTCAGGGCGGAAAAACGCCTTGACAGTCCCGTACCCCTCTGCTATCCTTTTTGACGCCTTCCACAGTAGCTCAACGGCAGAGCAATCGGCTGTTAACCGATGGGTTCCTGGTTCGAATCCAGGCTGTGGAGCAGACCAGAACGCCTCATCCTGTATGGGGCGTTTTTGATTCAATCGACCTGTACACCCCGTCTTCCAATTGTTTTCCGAAAACCGTTGTATACAGTAAAATTGTTTCAATGAATTTATGAGAATATCTCCACACCATTTCTTGAGGAGTAAAGTCTGTGGTTCAGCCAACTCAACGTGACGAGTCCGCCTGGGTCAGACGTTATTTTACAGCGTTTATGGGCGTGCTGGTGATAGTCGTGCTTGTCGTGATCGCCGGCTTCCTGGAGGTGATCCCCCCATTCTGGATATGGATCATTCTGCTGGCATTGTTCGTGCTGATGACCCTGCTTCTCAGCCGCACATTCACCCACCGCTGGCTGGGCGTGCTGATAGATGACCGCAACAAATACAGCCTGTCACGGCTCCAGATGATCCTGTGGACCGTGATGATTCTGTCAGCGTTTATGGCCTCCGTACTGGCGAATGTCCAGTTGAACCTGCTGGTCCTGGTCAGCGGCGCTGTGGAGGAGCAGAAGGTGCTGTATGTGCCTTCTGGCTGGCTGGTTTCGGATGTACTGCGGCTGGCAGGCGTTCTTAATTACGATCAGGAAACCCGCACAGACAGCGCCATCGCCGGTGTCGACCTCTCGCAGATCAATCTGGCGGAGCCATTGCAGGATGGGCAGGTGATCTATGTCCCGCGTGAGGGCGAGTCGCTGCCTGTCTCTGATGTAATCCGGGCGGAAGACGATGAAGACAGCGGGCAGGCCTCACCACTGTCGGTGGCGATACCCAGTGAGGTCTGGCTGCTGCTGGGTATCAGCACCACATCGCTGGTCGCCTCGCCATTGATTAAAGGCCAGAAGTCCGAGGTCATTGTGAAGAATCAGGCGGCCTCAGAAGCGAAACTGGCGGACCTGTTCAGAGGTGAGGAAAGCGTCAATTTTAACCTGCTGGACCTGGCGAAAGTCCAACTGATCTACTTCACGCTGATCGTGATCGGCACCTACATGATTGCGGTAGCCAACCTGTTCCTGAACACACAGACAGCCATCGGGTCGCTCCCGGCGCTGGATGGCGGGGTTGTGGCAATGCTGGGTGTCAGCCATGCCGGTTATCTGTCCAATAAAGCGGTGCCCCGTTCAAGCGGTCCGGCTGCCGCATCTGCCGCCGCCAGTGACCCGCCGCCCCCTCCGCAGGACAATCAGACCGGTGTAGGCTGATACACGATTTTAGCGAGACAGCTTTGACTGTATGAGGGTGTCCGTTTCGTCTTCTGAAATCCAGCCAACAGCCGGGATGGGACCCGGCCAGCGCTGAAGGAACCGTTTCGATGTGGATACGCCGCCGTTCGCGCAGCAGACCGATCAGACGCCGAGCAGAGCGGCAATTTTTTCTTTTTGCGTGGTTGGCTCATAAGGGATTCCCCGATTTCGGAACATTCATCTCATAAATAATCCGCAGGCCATCCAGCGTGAGTTCCGGCGCGATGATGTCAATAATCGACGTATGCTGGTCGAACAGCGGGGCCAGCCCGCCGGTAGCGATAATCTTGACGTTCTCCTGATTCATCTCACGCACCAGGCGCTGCACCAGCCCCTCCACCAGCCCCACATATCCCCAGAAAATGCCGGACTGCATGGCATGAATCGTATTGCGACCAATGGGACTCGGCGGCGGACACAGGTCAATGGCGTGCAGTTTGGCCGCGTGTTCCACCAGCGCGTCATGGGCGATGCCGATGCCGGGGGCAATCGCGCCGCCGCAGTACGCGCCATCCGCCGAAACCACATCAAAGGTGGTCGCTGTGCCAAAGTCGATCACAATGGCCGGGCCGCCGTAGAGCGCGTGAACCGCCGCCGCGTTGACGATGCGATCCGCCCCGGCCTGCTGCGGCTCGTCAATGTCGATGCGAATGCCGGTGGGCGTGCGGTGGTCGATCACCACCGGCTCGATTTCCATGTAGCGGCGCACCAGTTCGCTGAAGGCCAGCGTCAGCGAAGGGACCACGCTGCTGATGGCGACCCCGCTGATGGCCCGGTAGCCCAGGTCAGCTTCGTCCAGAAAGCTGCGCACCAGCACGGCATATTCATCCGGCATTTTGTCGCGCACCGTCCGCGCCCGCCAGTGCGCTTTCCATTTGCCATCCTGCCATAAACCAAGCGTTACGTTAGTATTGCCAATGTCGATAGCCAGCAGCACCACATTCTTCCTGACATTATTCGGTTTGATGGCTCTATTGTAGTGCAGAGTTTTCCCATGCAATAGAACCGGTCTGCCAGAAAACAATTCAGGCTCTACTCGGCAATGAGTAGAGCCTGATCTATGGACGAACCCGGTCTGTTTAGCGGCGGTTGGCGGCCAGAACCGGCGGCTGCTGCGTGGCGCGGCTGAGGGGTTTGAGGCCGAACAGGAAGCGCAGTGGATTCACATGCCGGATAACCACTTCGTAGAGGCCCATGATGACTGGAAAACTGGCTGCCAGAATCAGGGCATACTTCACCAGCGGGGCCGCGTCGAGTTGCAGGATGAAATAACCCAGGATCACGATCACCGTCTGATGCAGCATATAATAGGGCAGCACCAGTTCAGAGGTGTAGCGCAGGAAAGCGCTGCTCCGGCTGCGCAGCGGGTAGAAGAAACCAAACAGCGCGACGATCAGACCCCACGAAACCAGCGCTTCGCTGCCATGATCGACAGCGTAAGCGAGTGTGCCAAAGGCGGTATTGCTATACTGGTTAGCGACGAACCCGGCAGCCAGACTGATAACCAGCGCCCACCAGCGATAGCGGAAGAATACCTTCTCGAAGTTCGCGCCGCTCATCACAACAAAACCGTAGACCAGCAGCAGCATGTACACAAAGATATTCCAACCGCCAAAAGCGCGCAGGCCGGGGCCTTCCGGGTCCAGCGTGACCGCCAGCAGTATCAGCGGAAGCGCGGCCAGAAAGATCACCCCCGGTCTTTCCAGCGCCGCGCCGATCCGTTTCAAAACCGTCTGCGGCCCATCATTCCGCAGCCAGGCGAACAGCGGCAGCAGCAGCAGCGAAAAAATGAACAGCATCAGCAGATACCACAAATGCAGGCCCATCCACGCGAAGTTGCCAGTTTCGCCGATCCCCAGATACAGGCCATCAAAATAGTGTGGGAAAAAGTCGAAAAATGTCCCCCGGAACATGCCGAGGCCGATCCGTTCCAGATAGACCTGGGGCGGAGCAAGCACGAAGATACCCAAAATGAGTGGAACCAGCAGCCGGGTGAGGCGCTCACGGGCGAACTGCCCGACGCGGCGGGAACGCAGCGACAGGGCAATACTCGCGCCGGAAACAACAAACAGCAGAGGCATAATCCACAATCCGAGGAACCCGGTCCAGAAATCCAGCAGCGGATCAACCTGGACATTTTTGATGTGCCAGCCGCCGTCGTCAAACGGCCTGGCCGCGTGGTAAAGAAACACGGCAAGAGTCGCAAAAACCCGAAGCCAGTCGAGGTCGTAGTAACGCCCTGACTTTACAGAGTCCGCAGCGCGTGAAGTCATCAGCCATCCTCCCAGATGGTGCGTTGTTTCAACTGCGTTCTATACGTGACAAGTTGTGGGGAAGTTGCGAAGCGAATTACGACCTGTCAGCCATCCGGCAGATTACACATTCTGAAACACGGATTCACCCCTCACTGTGGAAAAATATCACGAACGGACAGACTGAATTCGGGCAGCGGCCCCGTATGCTTGCTGTAGCACAGTCATGGCATAGTGCTGCTATGCCTGTATGCGATGTGAGGTGGTGCGCCCTTCATCATTTCCTCAACATCCAGCCCATCATCGAGATCAGGCCAGTAGGCGCTGAGTTCATACATTTCAACATTCGCCCGCTGCTCTGGTGTCGCTGCTTGCAGCCAGGGATGCCAGATCAACGGGTTGCCGATCACGCGACCATCTGCCAACCGAAGGTACACAAACAGATCGTCGACCTCAACACTCACCACCTGATCTGCACTCTCACTCACCATTTTTATTTTCCTCCGGTGGATGTATCCGATGCCATTCTGAAAGAAGAAATGTTTGATTTTCACGGACAAGAGCCAGTATCCTGTTTTGTTCAGCAGGATTAAAACCGCCAGTGCGGTCAAATTCAACGGGTACAAGGGTAATTTTCGCCAGCTTGCCTGCATGTCTGACATGCACATGTGGTGGCGGGTGATCGGAAGTAAAAATAATCACCTGGTATCCACTTTCTCGAAGCACTGTAGGCATACCATTTTACCCGTCACTGCGGAAAAAGATCACGAACGGACAGACTGAAACCGCCAGATCAGGCGCGATCTCGAAGCGTTTGGGGAGTACCGGGAGCCGCTGTTTGGAAATAAAGCCCACATCCGGCAATCTCCCGGAATTCTTCAGCGGTACAGAGCTTTTCGCGCAGGACCATTCCCAATAACTCCACTCTTTTGCGTCTCATTATACCGGAGAGTTACGCCCCCTCATCCAGCAGGTAGCGGGCGACCAGATTAATGGTCGCATCGAGGCTGTCCCGGTGAGTGCGCTCATAAGCGTGCGAGCAGTCCACCCCCGGCCCGATCAGCGCGACACGCGCGCTGCCCCCGGCGCGCCAGTAGGCTGTGCCATCCGATGCGTAGTACAGATAAATATCGGTCCTGTAAGGAATCGCGTGGGTTTCGGCCAGCCGCCGCAGCTTGTTGGTGAGCTGAAAGTGATACGGTCCGCCGGCGTCCTTGATGCAGATGCTTACCGAAAATTCATCGGAGTTCTGGCTCTCGCCAATCGCGCCCATGTCGATCACCAGCAGTTCATCCAGTTCGTAGGGCCAGCCGGCCGCGCCGCCGTGCCCGACCTCCTCATAATTGGCGATCAGAATGGCGGTGTCCTGCGCCGGTTTGAGTCCCGCTTCCTTTAGGGAACGCACCGCGCCGTACACACAGGCAACCCCGGCTTTGTCATCCAGAAAACGCCCGCGAATAAAGCCGGTGTCACTCACTTCGACACGCGGGTCAATAAAAATGAAGTCGCCGACTTCGATGCCCAGCGCGTGGGTTTCGGCGGCGGTGGTGGTGCGCGCATCCAGCCGAATCTCCATCGTGTCTTCATTGCGCGGCTGGGTGCGAATATCCCGGTTGACATGCGTGCTGGGGTTGAGCGGCACAACCGTCCCCCGGTAGCGGCGGTTATCGAAGGTGCGCACGGTGACGCCTTCCATTTCGATGCCGCCCCACATGATGCCGCCCAGTGGAGAGGTTTTCAGCCGTCCGCTGCTTTTGATGTCGCGCACCAGCAGGCCGAGTGTATCCACATGGGCAGTTAAGCCGCGCGGCGCGGTTTTGCTGTGACCTTCGAGCGTAATCATCAGCGCGCCTTTGGGCGTGACATGAATATCCATGCCCGGCATTTCCAGCGCCGCGAAGCCCATCGCCACGTAATCCATTGCTTCGGCGGAATAACCCGTTGGGCTGGGTTTGTTCAGCAGACCCACCAGAAATTCGGCAGCGGCATCGAGCGTAATGTTCAGGACCGACACGGGCAGCACTCCTTGTTTTCGCAGCGCAATCACCAGCAATCACGGGCGCAGTCTGGTACAATCAACAGGTATGATTGATTCTGGAGATAGTATAGCGCACGTGGCCGAGACGCACATTCGACAGGCAAAGCTGGACGATACCACTGCCATCAGCCAGTTGTTCCGGGCGCACATCCAGACCTGGCAGCGTCTGGGCGCGCAGGGGCGGGTGGAAGATGTCCCCTATGACGCGCTCACCATCTATGAGCGCTGGCTGCACGGCGGGGCGTGGATGAGTGTCGAAACCGGGGCGATTCATCTCAGCCATCTGCTGCGCGGGGCCGGGATTCCCCTGGTCGCTGAAACGGGTGGGCAGATTACCGCCTACACCGAGCTTTATGAAGGTGTCGAACCCGCGCCCTTTGGCGCACACCTGAGCGTGACACACCCCACGCTGCACCCGGATTTTGCCGGGGCCGGGCTGGAAAAAGCCCTGCTCCAGGCCGCGCGTGATCTCGTGGCGCAGCGCAAAGGTGAGCGCCTGCTGGTGAGCGTAGCGCTGCCGGAAATCCAGCGTTTTTACGAAAGCCAGGGCCTGCGCGCACAGGCGACCTTCCGGCGTTACTCGCTGCCAGCCAAAACGGGTCAGGGGTTCTATAAAACCAGCGAACATCTCGACCCCAACCCGGCGCAGATTCGCGGGTGGTACATGCCCATCGGGCGATTGGGCAGCGCGCGCCAGCAGTGGGAGACATTGTGGCCGCGCACCTGGGACGCCGTCGCCGAAATTCGCCAGCGGCGGACACATCGGCTTAAGTTCAACGCTGCCGGGCAGGATGCCTTTGTGTGCTGCCAGCAGCAGTTATATGTCGAGCGCAGCGCCGATGTGTTCTGCTGGTCGCCGCGTCCGCTGACGAGCCAGCTTCTGACCGCTATCCGCGACTGGAGTCACCGGGAAGGCTACCGCACACTCGTGTTGTTTGTGCCAGAAGAAACCGCCACTATCCTGGGCACGGATGCCGAGCCAGACGGTTATTTCCAGACCGTCTGCGGCGGCGAAGCGTAACTCCATCATCAGACAGGCAGCTAACGTCAGGGACGGATCGCGAGCCGCTCTGCTGTGCCTTAATCTGCAATCTCATGAAAGGGAGCCGCGCGCCGGGCAGCCAGTTCCCGCAGGTCATCCACCGCCCGCAGCGCCGCGCTGCGTTCTTCACTCATCAGATCAAGTTCGGCGAACTCATCCTCGTCGAGCAGGATGATACTGCCATTGGTCTGCACGAACACATCCAGCGCCAGATCATCAGCGCGCAGACTGTCCGAGTCAATCTGAGCGGGGCGGGTCACATTGCAGTACCAGCCCTTCAGCCGTCCGTTTTCACCATCCTCAATGCGAAAGATGTTGTACCAGCGATCCGTAAAGAACCACTCGGTAAACACATCGCCCTGCCGGAAGGTCACAAAACCGAGGTCGGATTCCCTGCCATTAAAAATCGCCGACAGTTGAACCCATGTCTCGCCGCGCTCCACAACCTGCCCGGCATACTGCCAGACGATCTGGCTTTCATGGTTACATTTGTAGACGGTGATCTGAGTCACAGAACGGTTCATCCTGAATAGGACCGCAGATGCGCTTACACACCACAGGCTGACTGCTTCTTACGCCCGCCCGATAGTATGCACTACCAGCAGCAGGCCGTCCTCAAACGTGACCTGCGCCTCGTCCGCGCTCATGACGTTGCTCACGCCGCGCGCCGGGCCGAACGCCAGCGTTTCCCTGCGCAGCGGATAGTACAGATTCTCGGTCTGGATACCGTGCGCCTCGCCGTTCATCGGGATCAGCGAAACCGTATCGCCGCTGGTTCCCTGAATGACATGCGTGCCGGGGTACAGCAGCCAGGATTCCTGTGCCCGGCTGACCAGACGCACATCCAGACCGCGCAGGGCCGGCAGCGCCAGCAGGTAAATATTCGCCAGAGTCTGGTCGAGCCGCCCGCCCATCGCGCCGAAAATGCGCATCCAGTTTGCGCCCTGTTCAGCCGCCCACAGCAGCGCCAGTTCCAGATCTGTTTCGTTTTTCTCCGGTGGATAACGGCGCACATCCGCCCCATTGGCTGCCAGTTTCGCCAGTTCATCCGGTTCCAGCGAATCCATATCCCCGATGACGGCGTGAACATACAGGCCATATTCCTGCGCCACCCGCGCGCCCCCATCCGCTGCGATCACCAGCGCGTCCGGGGCCAGTTCGATAGCGCGGCGTGGCACAGGACCATCATGCGTGCGGCCATTGGCAAAAATCAGGGCCTTGCGAGTCAAGCGGTGCGTCCGATCAGTGGGAGCGGCGTTTCCAGCGCTCTTTAATTTCAAGTTTGCTCACGTCCGGGGTTTCCAGAAAGTCGGTGAGCAGGCGGAAAAAGCGCTCGTGTTCCAGCATGGGGAAATGCCGGACCCCTTCGAGCAGCACCGGCAGCAGCGATTCTTCCTTATCAGCGGTCAGGTAATTCCACACCCTGTCACCGGGGGCTTCAATCACATCATCGTTCTTGCCATGCACCACCACAATCGGCATGGGCAGACGCCGCAGGGTATCGAGAATTTCGCCAGCATCGAACACCGTCATGCTGGACGCAATCGCACGTTCGTCGGCCTTGCCCACGTCAATTTTGAGCTTCTCATATTCCGGTTCAGTGCGGCTAAAGCACATATCCAGCAGCTTCTGCGGGGTGACTTTCTTTTCTTCCATCAGCCGCTGGAACAGCAGATTATTGCTGCCATTCAGCGGGGATTTCCTGACGGGGCCGGGGGGGGTAGCGCTGGCAGGTGTGCTTTTGCGCGAAGCATGTTCCGCCAGGGCGGCGCGCATGGCCGAACTCATGCTCACCACTGTCGCTTCAGGTACGCCGGGCTGGCTGCGCGGGGGTTCTGGCTGGCGGGTTTCGGCCATCACCTTCGGCAGCACTGTCGCCCGCTGGTCAAGATCACCGGGGTCGAACAGCGGCGCGCTGCTGATGAGCATACGCGGCACGCGGCTCTCATAACGCCGGGCATATTCCACCGCCACCATCGCGCCCAGACCATGCCCGACCAGCGCCAGTTTGGGAATGCCCATCTTGTCGACAAAATCTTCCAGCAGGCGAAGCTGATGTTCCAGGGAATACTTGCGTGGGTCCTTGACCGAATCACCAAAGCCATACAGGTCGATGGCATAGACCTTGTAATTGATCTTCAACTGCTGCATCGTGGGAATCCAGTAGCGCCACGACCCTAACCAACTGTGCAGCAGCACCACAGGTCGCCCGCGTCCCAGGACTTCATAGTGAATCAGGTCTTCGCCGATACTGATGGCGCTCATAGTTCAGGCCGCACCAATCTGCTGCAAAATTTCGGCAATCCGCCGGTTCAGTTCTTCCGGGGCGAACGGTTTCAGAATATAGGCGATAGCACCCGCCTCAATGCCGGTCTGAATTTCTTCGTCCTGACCTTTGGCGGACAGAAAAATCACGGGAATATCCTTCAGTTTGTCTTCACTTTTCATGCGGCGGCACGCTTCGTACCCGGTCATTTTGGGCATACGCACGTCCATCATAATCAGGTCCGGTTTGGTATCCAGCGCCAGCGCCTTTTCGACTGCCTCTTCACCGTTGGCCGCCTGCGTGACACTGTGCCCGGCGTACATCAGCGTGAAGTTGATCAGTTCCCGAATATCGCGCTCGTCTTCGGCGACAAGAATATGTGCCATGCCCGCCTTATCCTTTATGCTTTATACTCGCCAACGACAGCCTGCTCCACTGGCAGGGAGACAAAAAACGTGGTTCCCTTGCCCAGTTCGGATTCAAACCAGACCCGCCCCTGGTGCATTTCGACCAGGGTTTTGACAATGGGCAGCCCCAGCCCGGTTCCGGCCACATCCATCACCAGGGCGTGTTCTTCATAACGCCCGAACCGTTCCCAGATGCGGTCCTTGAATTCATCCGGGATACCAATGCCGGTATCCTTAACCGCTACCAGAATATGCCGTTCATCGTCGCGCTTTGCTTCAATATCTATACTACCACCGGCATACGTATAATTGAAAGCATTGTCGACAATGTTGGTGAACACCTGCGTGATCTTGTTGGGGTCGCCTTCGACTTCCGGCAAATCCGGCGCGACACGCAGTTGAACATTGAGCTGCTTGTGTTCGTGTTCGGCACGTCCCTTCAGGCTGCTGATAACGCCTTCCAGCACCTTGCCAATATCAATCGGTTCCACCCGCATCCGTTCGCTGCCTGAATCGATCTTGGAGATATTCAGTAGGTCGTCCACCAGAATGCCCAGGCGTTCCGCATTGGATTTGATCTTGGCGACAAAGTCCTTCTGCTGCTCCGCCAGCGGCCCGGCAGCCCCCAGGAACAGCAGGTCCGCATAGCCCTTGATGCTGGTCATCGGCGTGCGCAGCTCGTGCGACACGTTCGAGATAAACTCACTCTTCAGCCGGTCCGCTTCGAACTCTTTGGTTACATCACGGAACACCAGCACTGTGCCGAGGTACTGGCTGTCGGTGCGCACCGGGGACAGACGCACGTTGACCACCTTCTGGCCGATCTCCAACTGGTCAGAGAAGAAGCCTTCAGGCGGGTCATTTTCTGGCGACTGCGACCAGCGCGCAATGGCAGCCGTCCAGCGGCCCTGCAAACCCACCAGCCGCGAAAGGGACTGGCCGATCACCTGACGGCGCGGCAGTTCGAGGATACGCTCGGCGGCGCTGTTGAACCGCACGATCTCGCCGTTGGCATCCGCCAGCATCACCCCGTCGGCGATACCTTCCAGAATCGCGTTGCCCTTCTGCGCTTCTTCCTGTTCCGAAAGCACCAGCATCCCCAGCCGCTCCGCCTGATCGCGGATCAGGTAGTACAGGTCAGAGTTGTTGATGGCCGCCGCAACCTGATTGGCCGCCGCCAGCGCCAGCCGGACATGCGCCGGGGTGAAAACACCCTGTTCCCGTGAAAGCAGGATCATCACGCCCAGAATATCGTCGTTAATTTCCAGCAGCACAGCCAGCGCGCTGCGATAGCCCTCTGCCCCCGCAGCCGCCGGGTCCCAGTGTTCGTTGGCAAACAGGTTATCGACCAGGTAGGTGCGCTCTGTGCCCTGCTCCTGAATAAGCGCGGTTGCCAGCGCCGCAGCCGGGTGGGGGTTCTCATCACTGTCACCAGCGCCCTGCATATCCCAGGCCAGCGCAGCGCGGGGATGCAGCCGGTCCGTCGTCGGGTTGATCTGCATAATGACGCCATCTTCGGCGCTTACCGCCCCGGCGACCATCTCCAGCGCCCGCCGCAGCACCCGTTCCAGGTCCAGCGTCCGCGCCAGTTCCGCCGTGATGCGGTACAGCGTGTTGATACGATCCCGCTCCTCGGAAAGTTCTTCCGTGCGAGCTTCAACCGCTTCTTCCAGATTGCGGTTGAGCAGGCTCAGTTCATTGTTCAGCGAACTCAGCCGTTCGAACAGATGCGCGTTCTGGATGGCCGCCGCAAGCTGACCGGCAATCGTCATCAGAATGCCCTGGCTGTTCACACCAAAGGCGCGGGTGCGGTGCGTATCACGCACGGCCAGCACACCGAGAATCTGATCGCCGGCGATCAGGGGCACGCCCAGATAGCTTTTGACATCGCCTTCCCCGTTGCTGATACCCAGGCTGCGGCGCAAGTCGTCCGGGCTGAAATAATCGCTCCCCATACTGAGGGGGCGGCGGTTGCGGATAATGAAGGACACCTCATCATCGTTCAAGCGGCGCGCGGGCATTTTCTCCGCTTTACCGTTTTTCACATACAGCGGGAAACTGATTTCGCCGCGTTCGGCATCGTAGAGTGCCAGATAAAGTTCCTCAACGCCCGTGACACTCGGCACGCGGTCCCGCACCATGTTCATCATTTCGTCAATGTTGATGGTGGCCGAGATCGCCTGGCTGAGATCATTGATGATATACAGTTCTTCGACGCGGTTGGCTGTCTCGGTGGACAGGCGCGCGTTTTCAATGGCGGTGGAAGCCTGCGCCCCCAGCGCCTGCGCCAGCCGGATTTCGCGGTGGGTAAACGCACGAAACTCGGATTCGAGTTCAAGCTGAACAACACCCAGCACATTATCGCGCGCGACCAGCGGCACAAGCATCTGCGCCATATCGTCCGCTGCTTCCAGTTCCTGCCGTTCCTTTTCGGACAGATCGGGGCTGTCCAGACTGAGCAGGACCACCTCGCGTTTTTCCAGCGCCCGCAGCTTGGAAGGATAATCAGACAGGTTGTAGCGTGTCCCTGGCGGCGCGATGCGGTTGGGGTTGCCGCTGCGGTTGACATCAACCTGCACTTCAACCACGCGGTCCACATCATGCCAGATCATCAGCGCGCAGTCGTCCATATCCAGCGCGTGCATCATCAGTTCCACCACGCTGCGATACACTTCATGCACATCCAGCGTCAGAGAAGTGGCCTGTGCCGCTTCCAGCAGCGTTTCCAGTTCGCGGCTGCGCACCAGCGTCTGTTCCAGCAGGCTGGTGTTCTGAATGGCAATCGCGGCCTGATTGGCGATGATGCGGCCCAGGTCGGTCTGTTCGGGGTCGAACGAACGCGGCCCGCCGTAATCCACCAGTTCAAACGCGCCGATCACCTGACCACCAATCGCCATCGGAATGAGAATGTAGGCGGAGACAATGCGCGGAGCCAGTTCCCGAACGATGTCAGCCAGTTCTGGCGGCGCTTCGGTGACATCTTCAATGAGCAGCGTTTTCACCGTGCGGCGGATATGCTGGTAGGTTGCGCTCATGCGCAGATCAAACACCTTGTCAGGCGGCTTATCCCCACGCGGGTGTTCGACCACCACGCGGCCAATCTGCATATCGCGCTCGAACATCAGCCCGAAAGCCTGGTCGACATTCAGCACCTGCGCAATTTCCCGCAGCGCGATTTCAAGAATATCTTCGCTGTCCAGCGATTGGCCGAGCGCCACCGACACGCGGTTGAGCAGGCTCAGACGCTGGGTGCGCCGCTCCGCCTCGCGGAACAGATCGGCATTCGCCAGCGCCACCGCCACCTGATTCCCAAAGGCAAAGGCGGCCTGTTCTGCCTGCTGGTCATAAAAACGCGGTTCGGCCTTGCACAGCGCGATCACGCCGACCACATGCCGTTGGTTCACCAGCGGCACGCCCATCCAGCTTTGCGCGCCATGTTCGCCGGGCAGCGCGTCCCACCCTTGCAGACGGCTGATGGAATAGACCTGCCGGTTTTCGACCACCTGCCGCAGCCGTTCGTGCGAACTGACCCGCACTTTCGCGCCCACCGGCATGGTATCGTCTTCGTAATCCTTCGCGCCTTGCAGAATGAGAAAATCACCGTCCCGCAGCCAGAAGGTCAGCGTATCGTAGGCGATAATTTTGTCCATCACACTCAGCGCCAGCGCCACCACTTCACTGTGGTCCAGCGAGGCGGTAATGCGGCTGGATACTTCCGTCAGCGCGGAAAGCTGAACCGCCCGCGCTTGCAGGTCCTGCTCAAGCTGCGAACGTTCCGTCAGGTCTTCCAGCAGCAGCACCACGCCGCGCACATTCTCACCGCCGCCGAGCGGGTAAATGTAAAAATTGCAGACCAGCGGACGCCCATCCAGCGCGATTTGCAGCCGGATATATTCCTGAACCTCGCCGGTATCCAGCGTCTGCTGCACGCTTTCTGCCAAAGGCCGCCGCAGTTCCGGGCGGTATTCAAACAGATGCTGGCCGATGGCGCGGTCATCCCAGCCATAACGCTGGCGGACAAACGCATTCAGCGTGACGATGTGGCCGCCTTTATCCAGCACGATAATGCCCTGCTGGATGGACTGCACGACAGACTCGTTAAACTGGCGCAGGTCCACCGCATGGTCGAGCAGGTGGGTGTTCTGGATAGCTACCGCAGCCAGGTTCGCCATACGCCGCAGCAGCGGACGAAACTCCTCAAAACCGAAGGCGTGAACCAGATCACTGCCGATATGCAGCCCGCCCAGGCGTTCACCACCGGCTATCAGCGGCATCACCAGACTGGTGCGCTCGCCGCCGGCAGTCCACTCGCGCAGGTCGGTATACTGGTCAATCGCCGGGTCGCCCTGATGATACAGATAATCCTGCCCATCTTCGTAGCTGCGCCCCAGCCCGGTCTGCTCAAGCGAAGCCCAGGTATCGTGCTGAATGTCCAGCGAACTGTCCGCTTTGACCGTGATGCGCACAATATCGAAACTCTGATGTTCAATATCGACCAGCGCTGCCGTCATCCGCATAAACGGCAGCATCCGCAGCGCCCCGCGCGCCACCGCTTCCAGAATGGAATCAATGTCGAGATGGCTGGCAATCGCCTCCATAATTTCGTTCAGGCGGGCCTGCTGCTCGGCGCTCGTCATCGAGTCGAGGTACAGGCGGGTGTTTTCTATCGTTGTGGATGCCTGATGCGCGAAGATTTCCAGCAGTTCAACGGTAAAGCGGCCCGGACGATGGTTGTCCTGCGGGCTGTCCAGCACCATCAGACCAATGAGCGGCCCGGTGGAACTGTTGAGCGGCACAAGCAGCATATCGCCCGTGTGCCAGTCGCGTTCGTTCACGGCCTCAATGCGCCGCTGACCTTCAAAGGCGGTGTTCAGGGCGCGCAGGTCGCCCACCTGACTCCATTGATCGCGCCAGTTCACCGGGAAGAAGTAGGACTCGCTGATGCGCTACTGGTCATCCTGCACGGGCATCAGGGTTTCTTTAAGCAGTACATGCCCTTTGCTGGCCTCGAAGACATCCAGCGGCAGACCAGCCTGGGCCACCCGCCGCAGAATACCCGCGTCCTCATCCACCAGCAGCATCAGCACCGTATCGAACCCGACGCTCTGCTGCACACTGTAAGCAATCGCTTCCAGCATGGTGATCGGGTCCGTGTTGGTCTGGAGCATCTGGCCCAGTTCAAAAATCTGGTTCAACTGCTCCACACGCCGCCGAAGCTGGTTGCTGCGTTCGATCTGATCCTGATAACGGATGGCATTGCCGTAGCCGAGCGCGGCTTTGGTCGCCAGCGTGCGCAAAAATTCAATCTCGCGTTCATCAAAATTATGCGGCTGCGGGTGATACAGATGGATCACCCCTACCGCCTGCCCTTCGTAGACAAACGCGGCGGCCAGCGCGGAGCGCATCGCTTCAGGCAGGGGTTTGAAGCGGCTTTCATCGTAGTCGTGGATCAGAAGCGCCTCACCCCGCAGGAAAACGGCTTCGCGCTCAATATCCGCCAGCCGGTCCAGATCACCCCCCAGACGGCGATCCAGTTCTGGCTGGTTGCGCTGCCGCCAGCGTTCGGCGGGTCGCAGCAGGGCGATGGTTCCCCCGTCCGCCCCCGTCGCCCGGATCGCTTCTTCGCGGATAATATTCAGAATGTGGTCAAGGTCCAGCGTCAGCGTGAGTTCGTTGCTGATGCGCGAAATCGCGTCCAGTTCCTGCATACGGCGGCTGAGACTCTGGCCTGCCGATTGGTACAGCGTCACCCGGTCAAGCACCGCGCCGACCTGCGCCGCAACCGTGCTGAGAACCGCTTCGTCCGCCGGTCCATAAGGCCGCCCGGAACGATTGGCAATTCCCAGTTCACCCAGCGCGCGATCACCGACCACCAGCGGCACAATCACGGCGGAAGTGAGATTGAGCTGACTGGCAAGCAGGCGGTAAGTGCCGCGTTTGTCAGTCGCCAACTGGTTGTTGATATAGGCCCGGCGTGTGAGCGCAGCCTGCGCGTGATCGCCTGTCCGCACCACATCCTGAATCACCGGCTCACCGAGTTCAATGCCATAGGCGTAGCGCGGATGGACCACAAGATGCAGACCCAGTTCATCGAAGATGCTCACAAATGCGATCTGGCTCTCAGTCAGTTCGACAATTTCAGCCAGCACCGGGGTCAGCGGCTCATCCGCGTTGAGGATTGCGCCGGCCAGTTCCGCTACCCGCCGCAGCCCTTCGGACTCGGAAGCGCGGTGTTCGAGGTCGCGGTACAAACGGGCATTTTCGATAATGGCCGCCGCCTGAGTCGAAAAGATTGTCAGCAGGCGCACGTCATCATCCGTAAACGGCTCTCCACTGATCTTGTTGGACGCCTGCACCACACCCAGCCGGCGGCCACCAATGGACAGCGGCACGATCATGGTCTGGCGCACGCCGACAATTTCCGCCAGCGCCTCCAACCCGGCCTCTACCACCACCCGGTCAGCCGACACCGCATTGGTGTACCAGGCATCTTCCTCGCGCCAGATCGCTTCCATCCGGCTGCCGTCTTTCAGCGGAATGATATAATGCTGCACCAGATTCACATCCACGCCATAAAAGGGTGGGCGCGCCAGAAGCTGGTGAGTGGCTTCATCAAACAGCAGAATACCGCACATCTCAATCTGCATCAGGTTGGCGATGCGCGTATTAATCTCGCCAAACAGGTTGTCTTCATTGCCAAACACGCTGATCGCGTGGGTAATTTCCTGCAAGCCGAGCAGTTCGACTTCGCGGCTTTGTTCACGCTCATACAGGCGGGTGTTTTCCACCACAATGGCCGCCTGAGCCGCCAGAATGCGCAGGTTCTGCATATCGCGCAGGGTAAAACCGCCCTCGGTGCGCTTGTTGCTCACCTGAATCGCCCCGATGCGCCGGTCCCCGACTTCCAGCGGCATCAGCGCGGTGTTCTGAACGCCGGTGGCCGCCACCAGCGCAGACAGGCCCAGCGCTTCGATCATGGGTTCGTCAGTGACATCGTTGGAAATCCAGTACTGCTGCTTTTCCCAGATGTCCCGCTGTGGGCTGCCCACCGGGATCGGCAGGCTGTACTGGCGCGTGACCTGATCCGGCACGCCATAAAAGGGTGGTTCGGGCAGGAGCGCCTGTTTCTGCTCATCGTAAAGGAGAATGCCGCACATATCGGCAGCCATAAAACGCGCCAGCCGTTCATGGAGCGCACCATAAACCGCCCGCACATAATCGCCCTCGCCGCGCTGCTGCATCACCTGTTGCAGGCTGACCATATCCTCGATGCGCTGCGACTGGGCGGCATACAACTCGGCATTGTGAATCGAAATCGCGATCTGCTTGCCAACCGCTTGCAGCAGCGCCAGGTCGCGCTGGCTGAACGCGCCGGGTTCCGCAGCAGCCAGTTCAAACGTGCCGACAAAACGTTCGCCCAGCATCAGCGGAACGCCAATGAAGCTGCTGTACATGCTGCCGCTCAGTTTAGGCAGAATGGCGGAACGGCTGAAGGGGTCCACCGAAAGCACCGGACGGCGGTGCTGCGCGATCCAGCCGGTGATGCCTTCGCCGACCTCATAGACACCGCCTGCTTCGGCCAGCCGCAGCACATAGGTCGCGTCGCCGATCCAGCCGCGTGGGTGCAGCACCTGTCCCGCTTCATCCCACAGGCAGATCTCCCCGGCGTCGGCAGGAACCGCTTCATTCACCAGCGACAGCAGCGTTTGCAGCACATGCTCGACGCTCTGGCTGGCGTTGACCATCTCGCCGATTTTATTCACAAGGCTGATGGCCTGCGAAAGATCGAGCGCTTCCGGGTTGGATGTGGTCGCGCCCAGTTCGCGCATCACGACGACGGTGCGCATCTCGTTCCCGGCAGGGATACGATGCGACGACGCCTCCACCCAGCGTTTGCCAAGCTGGAACGAAGTCTGGTATTCGCGGGCGAACAATTCGAAAAAGCTGTCGGCCGGCTCGGTGAGCTGCGCCACAAATTCAAGGTTCGGGTTCGACCCGTTCAGATCAAGCCAGCGGCGCGCGCGGTCATTGATGTAGACAAGCTGGCCGTGTTCGCGCGAAACCAGCACCGCATCATCACCGGAATACGCCGGGACTTCATGCAGAACCTGCTCCACCGCCGGCTGCTGGCCCAGGTTCTGACGCTGGCGCAGCCACAGATACAGCCATGTAAAAATGACTATCCCGCCAAGGAAAAGGATGATTGCCAGGCCCATAAGCCCTCAACCTGAGTTTAACTTACCATTCGGTCAGAATCTTGGACCCGGTGTAATCGCCGCTGAAACCCCGCCGGCGATTTTCGGCAGCCAGTTCGGTCACTTCACGAATATCCGAAAACTGGTGGGTACGGGTCGAAACAGCGCCAGCGGCCAGCGTCATCAGGGGG
This sequence comes from uncultured Anaerolineaceae bacterium, assembly GCA_964552425.1. GTDB lineage: Bacteria > Chloroflexota > Anaerolineae > Aggregatilineales > Phototrophicaceae. The sequence continues at coordinate 41,310 of CAZKIB010000022.1, forward strand.
GCCTGTCGTTCGCCGCCATCATCCGGCACGAGGATATAACCGCGTTCACGGTCAATAAACGAGTAATGCTGCTTCACTTCGTCATTAAAGCGGTCCACGATGCGGTCCCGCATTTTATCGGCTTCGTCGGCGTGGGTGATGAGGATAAAGTTATCACGCCCCGGATGCCCCAGGAAATCTTCCGACGAGCCAAATTCCTCGACCACTTCATTGAGCATCAGCGCCACAAAGCGGATCACATCATCGCCCGCCACGAAGCCGTACACGTCGGTAAACTCATCATAGTGGCTGATTTTGAGGTCGAGATACGTCCAGCTGCGGCTGCTGCGCATCAGGGAGCGCAGATGCTCCTCGATCAGACGCCCGGTGGGCAGGCCGGATTTATCATCAATGTGTTTGTGACGGTCCGCCGCGTTGATGGCATTCTGCACGCGCAATTTGAGTTCTTCAATGTCGAACGGCTTGGTGATGTAATCGTCCGCGCCGATTTCCAGCCCGCGAATTTTGTCGCTGCGTTCATCCTTCTGCGTCAGGAAGATGATCGGGATGTGGCTGGTGCGCGTGGTCTGGCGCAGTTCGATGCACACATCATAACCGTTCATATCGGGCAGCATGATGTCGAGGACGATCAGATGCGGAAGCTGCTTGCGCGTCATCGCCAGGGCGTCGTTCCCGCGCGGGGCGACCTGGACTTCATAGCCCTGCCCGGAGAAGTAAATGCGCAGCATGTTGGAAATATCAAAATCGTCTTCAACGACGAGAATACGACCTTTATTCATGATGCCCCTCACCATTCATTATCAGGGTGCTGCTGATTCTATTTTAACTATACACGATCAAACTGAATTCCGCACACCTACCAGTATACGACAGATTGAATCGATCAATGATAAGCAAACCCCTGAATTCGGTGGATATGGCCCCTGCGCCCTCCCAAAGAAAACGTGTTTCGTTGAGATTGCTACCTAACTCGTATTCGAATCTAACGAGTTCTTAATCGCCTTCAGCGAAAAATAGGTTATAATCGTAATGTGGTTTGTAACTCTATTAGAAGTGCATATCCACAGACTTCGTACCGCTCCCCCATCTCAGTCTCATACGACGCCTCCGATATGCCTAACCCGCATCAGGTATTAGTTACCAAGGAGGACTACTATGCCTGAAGAAAAGTCACGAACCAATCGTCCCGATAAATCTTTTGCCGATTATGTAAAAGAAGCCCCCAGTGTGACGGAAGCTGCCCGTCAAACTGTGATGCTTGTGGGGACCGTCATGCGCTCAGAAAAAGAGGGGATGTTCGTTCTGGCGACGCCAGACGGGCAAACACTTGAACTGAATGTGGATGTAGTTAATGATTACAAACCTGTTCCTGAAAGCGGTCAACGGATGGTCCAGCTAGAGATTTATGCCAACCGCCTGCCAGACGATGTCTTAACCCGAACACTCCCGGCAATTGATCGCTTGACCACCTTGAAAGAAGCCCCCTTCGACACCATCAAGGAAACAGGCACGGATCACATCACCGATCAGACCATCAAGGAAGGCCCCTGGGATACACTTAAAGAAGGATCGTGGGATACGCTCAAGGAGATGGGCAAAGACCCCATTTACGATACGCTCAAGGAAGTGGTTGGCGACCCCAACACCCTGGTGGAACAGATTGGCACAGCAGTCGAAAATATCGGGGCAGGCATTCCGGGTGGTGAACTTGTCAACCCGGCGATGGCAGGCGGCGCGGTGCCATTTGTGATGGCAACCCCACATCATGCCGCAACTGCCCCAATGATGATGCAGGCGATGGCCGGCGGACAGGGGCTGATGAAACAGCCCGCCATTGATGGAGGAGGGCAGGCCTGGGGGCCAATTACAATCAAAGAAAGTTATAAGGACCCCATCGCAGATACGCTTAAGGAAAGCTACAAGGACCCCATAAGAGATACCCTCAAGGAACTCATCAGCGATCCCAACACCTGGGTCGAAGGCATCGGCACAATTGCCGAGGGCGTGGGTCAGTTGCCTGGTGGCGGAGTGCTTAATCCGCCCATCTGGAATCTGCCCGGACTGATGTTCTGATTTCAGGTCAGGTGCTCAGGCGCAATGCCTGGGCACTTGTTCCCCATTGAGGAGCAGGAGCCGTGATTCTGATCATTTCATCCCCGGATGACATCCATGCACAGGCCGTTGTCAAAGAACTCGCCAAACAGAGAGTTACCGATGTACGCATCCTGAATCTGTCTGACTTCCCCATGCGAATGCACATGGAGTTGTATCTGCGCAATGGTCAGAACTCCGACTTCAGCCTGACCTTTGCCGACGGGTATCGCCTACCTATGTCTGCGGTGCGCGCGGTCTGGTGGCGCAGGCCCCAGGCTTTTGGGCTGCCGCAGGACATGGCTGATGCCACCTTCCGCCAGTTTGCGATGTCAGAAGCGGCAACCGCTTTTCAGGGCATGTGGCAGGCCAGTTCTGCCTTGTGGGTTAATAACATCATGCGCGATGCCGCCGCCGCGCACAAGCCCTGGCAGTTGGTAGTCGCGCAGGAAATTGGCCTGTATATTCCCGAAACACTGATCACGAACAGCCCCGATGAAGCCCGCCAGTTCTGGGCCAAGTATCCCGGAGAGATTGTTTACAAAGCTTTCTCAGCCAGCAGTTATGCCTGGCGCGAAACCCGAATCCTGCGTCCCGAAGAGGAACAGTTGGCCGATAAGGTCCAGTATTCACCCGTTATTTTCCAGCGTTATGTCCCGGCGGTGGTCGATCTGCGCATCACCGTGATTGGAGACCAGATTTTCGCGGCTGAAGCCCATTCTCAGCAGGGCGAGTACAAGATTGATGTACGCTTTAACACGAATATCCCTTACAAGCCGCACATACTCCCGCCGGACATTCAGGAAAAATTACTGGTGTTTATGCGCCGCCTCGGTCTGGAATACGGGGCCATCGACATGCGGCTGACGCCCGGTGGGCATTATGTTTTTCTGGAAATTAACCCCGCAGGACAGTTCCTCTATGTGGAGATGGCAGCAGGTTTACCCATTGCCGCTGCGCTGGCCCATCACCTCGCAGTGGGCGTGTCCGTGACTGGATGAGATGCGATTCGCCCAATTACGAGCCAGGATTGACCTGACGCATTCATGACCATATAGTGGTGAGCAATTACATCCTGTTGCGTCGCGAAAATATTGCGGCCCAACACGTTCCCTCCTATAATTTGCGTAGATGCACCAACCTGAAACAAACCTGCGCCTCGCATCACGGCCGGTGAGCAGACCATGAAAGATTCTGTGCAGTCGACTTCTGACAAGGGCCATCAAAAGACAAAGGAACCTGCCCGCCCGTTCGGTGATCCGGCAGCGGCCCTGTTTGCGCCAGCGCCCATTCACGACAAGCAGTTTACCTCCGTCAACCATTCACCGGGCGCGGTGCTGGCCTTGCAGCGCACCATTGGCAACAGCGCCGTGCGCCAGTTGGTTCATGAACAGCGGCGCGAGAACCACCAATCTCATGCCACCGCTTCACACGCCTTCTCCTCTGGCGTCCTGAAACCGACGACAGCCCCGGAGCAAAACCGCAACACAGTGCAGCGCAATGAAATTCAGGAGATGGCCCAGGCCGCGCGCCAGGCTGTCCGCGCTCAGGCCCTGGAGCGCATTCAGGGGAATGCCATGTTCGGCCTGCTGCCCGCGCTGGAAGGCCTTCCGGCGGATATTCGCACCGACGAAGCGTTGGGCGCATCCGTCGGCGGGCCGCGTCTGGTCACGGCCATGAAAGTGGTCAAGGCCAAAGGTTCAGACTGGATGACGTTTGTCGCCGGCAATAATGGCGATCTGGCCTCGCTGCCCAACGACCAGATCGGCGACATCATGCACTATCTGGGCGCGCCCAAAGACGCCCGCTATTTCAAATCGGATATGTTTGATGGCCGCTTCGACGGCGCGGTGGACCCGGCCAAAGGTGAGGTCACGCTGTTTTTCCGCGTCAAATTTGTCGTCAATGGCGCTCAGTTTGGCGCGGCGCTGCCCGGCACGAAAGAGTGGTACAAGGAAACTGAAGAGGGGAAGAACCAGTTCGCGGCGGATTTCAAGCGCGAGGTCGAACAGGCCTGGTCCAAGGGAACCATCAAACCAGCCTGCCCGATTGGTTCTGTCAAACAGCTTAAGGCCAAAGTCGTGGTGACCACAGTGGACAGCGGCGAACACAAAACCATCTACATCCACTCCGACAGTTCCGACCCCAACGCCCGTTCCAACATGGGCGACGATCTGGGCAACCTCAAGGTCAGCGATAATAAGCCCAAGAAACACAAAACCCGTTACTGCGACCCCAAAGTTGATCCAAAATGCACCAACCCCAACCTGGCAAAGGAAGTGGAAACCACCCAGATCACTTCAGTTCACGAATTCGGTCATGCCATCGGCCTGCATCACCCGCATTGCAATGACAACCGCGACATCTGCTATGGCACAAACCAGGAAGAACTGGAAAGTATGATGGGCAAAGGTGACAAGCAGAAAACGGTCAAGGTGAAAGCCGGCAAGCAGGTGCGCATTCACGACGACTTCCAGCCCTTTGAGCGCATCGCCGAAGCCTGGGGCAAGGATGTCTTCCCCGGCGCGCTGGCGAAGTGCAACAAATGGTCGGGCGGCTAAATCCACTTCTTCCAGCGCAGCAGCACAAAGGTGATGATGGCCGTCACCACCATCATGAGCAGCACCACCGGCACACCCCAGGGCGCATCGAACGGCGGCCATGTCCGGGTAAAGTTCATGCCATAAAAACCGCTGAACACCGCGAAAATGCCGACGCCAACTGTCAGCACCGTCAGGCGGCCTACACCAAAATTCAGTTGATTGGATACCGAGGACATGTAAATACTGATGAGGCTCGTCACGGTATCGCGGTCCACCTGAAGGCTGTTCATCAGACGCGCCAGATGGTCGGAAATATCGCGCAGGTAGTACAGGCTTTTTTCATCCACAAACACCAGGCCATGATTGGTCAGCACATTGACGATGTCCTGCTGCGGCCACACCACCCACCAGAATTGATTGGTGATGCGCTTCAGATCAAAGATGCGGTTGAGAATGTCCGGTTCGGGGTGATTGAGCGCGTCGCTGCCAAGCTGCTCCATCTGTTCCTCGATCATTTCCAGCACCGGCACATACCCATCCAGCACCGTATCGAAGATGACGTACAGCAGGTAGGTCGGTGACAGGGGCAGGCCCGTTCGCTGCGGGGCCAGCCGCCGGCGCGCCTCGGCAATCACCGGTTCATCGTGCATGTGGGCCGTGACCAGATAATTCCTGCCGACAAACACATCCAGTTCCCGGAACAGCAGTTCAGAAAAGAACGGCTGAATGGGATTGAGGATCACAAACAAATGATCGGCGTATTCCTCCGCTTTGGGGCGCTGCTGCTGGTGATACAGGTCTTCTATCGACAGGGGATGAAACGCAAAATGTTCTTTCAGAAAAGCCATGTTTGACTCGTCCGAGATGGTCAGATCAATCCAGAGAACGCCTTCCTCCCCGTTCAGAACCGTGCGCACATCGTCAGCCGCCAGTTCATGCTGTTGATGGTGGATATAATGGGTAATGTGCATATGCCTGTCCTGTGCCTTTTCGCCCAAAAGAATCCCGATCTCACTCTTGTGATTCTACGCCATCCGCGAAAATGCGACACACAGAACGTGTGCCAAAACCACCTTTGCAAAGTCCGGACGAGATGATACATTTGGAATAGCGAACGAACGTTCTGTTACAGTAGAATGCGCTTATGTTGACGGACACACACAGTTTTCAAAATCATCACGAACGCATTTTGGATGTTCAGAAGTACATCCGCAACCATCTGGACGAACCGCTCAACCGGGACGTGCTGGCAGCGGTGGCCGGCTTTTCCGTGCCGCACCTGCACCGCATCTTCAGCGCCTCAACGGGTGTGAGCATGGCCGGCTATGTCCGGTATGTGCGGCTGGAACGCGCCGGACGCAAGCTGCGCATGGGCGCGGTGGACATCACCGAGGTGGCGCTGGCGGCGGGTTATGCCACCCACGCGGCTTTTGGCAAGGCGTTCAAACAGCAGTACGGCTGCACCCCCAGTGCGTTCCGTCAGCTTGGCTGTCACGCCGCATCTGAAATTCTGAGAAAAGGAAAACACCCATGAAAATCACCGTCACCAGTGTGTCAATCGGCGACTATGACCAGGCGCTGAAGTTCTATACTGGGATGCTCGGCTTTGTCAAAAAGCGCGATATTCCCCTGGGCGGTGGCGCGCGCTGGATCACCGTCGTGTCCCCTGAAAATCCTGATGGCGTCGAACTGCTGCTGGAAACCAACGCCGATTACCCGGCGATGAAAGCCCTCAAGGAAGCGCTGGTTAAGGATGGCATCCCTTTCACGATGTTCGAGGTCAATGATATTCACGCGGAGTACGCCCGCCTGAAAAACCTGGGCGTTGAGTTCACCATGGAACCCACCGACATGGGAACGACGATTGCGGCGATCCTCGATGACACCTGCGGCAACCTCATCCAGATTTATCAGATGCAGGCGTAAGCACAATTTTCTGGCCGGGGGTTGAGGCATTCTGCCAGTTCTGCTTCAGCCTCCAGGTTTTACTGCTTGATCGGAACATCAGGCGCATTCCGACTCCGGTTCAGGGATCGGAAGACCCAATTCCAGCGCAGTTTCCAGCCAGGCCCGTTTCGCATCATCGATCATCAGCAGGGTGTCTTCCCGGCTCTCCCCGTTGGTCATACAGCCTTTCTGCAGCGGTATTTCAGCAAACCAGCAGCCTAATTATGGCTCATCACCGACTTCCCAATCTTCAATTTTCAATCCAGCAATACGCCCGAATTCGCGGGTATTATGCGTAATCAAAGTTAGACCATTTGCCAGTGCAATTGCGGCGATGAGCAAATCGTTACCGCCAATTGGTGTTCCTTTTGTGGTCAAATCAGCGCGGATTTGCCCGTAGTATTCGGCTGCTGCATCGTCAAACGGCAGGGAGATAAACAGCGACAAAAACTGCCTTTGCCCCGCCATT
>CAZKIB010000023.1:0-254 GCA_964552425.1 uncultured Anaerolineaceae bacterium
TACGTGATCCGCGTATCCCAGCCTATTTGAGTGCCTGAAGCGAAAGTCCTAAACTTAAACAAAAATCCCTGCCAGATAGCAGGGACCTTTTTATATTATGCCAGGTTACGCGCCCAGCCGTGTGACGTTGCTGGCCTGTTTGCCCTTCTGTCCTTCGGTGATTTCAAATTCAACCCGTTCACCTTCTTCCAGACTGCGGAAGCCACCGCCCTGGATTGCCGAATAGTGAACGAAGACATCCGGCCCTTCCTCTT
>CAZKIB010000023.1:341-11011 GCA_964552425.1 uncultured Anaerolineaceae bacterium
AGACTCCTGAAAAATATGGTACAAAAAACGGCTTTGATACGCACAGTGTTCCTGAAAATAATTTCACGGAATCGGCGGTTCTCAGCGAGCTTCAGGGTGAAAATACCCCCCCCAGTCGCCTCAACAATACTATACTTCCATAGCAAAATCAATAGGACTGTAGGCTGTTACAAAGAGCCTAAATTTTGTGAAAACCGCACAATCCAGCCTGAGCTTAATCCTCAAACGAGTCCAGCAGCTCAGCCAGCAGCGCTTCGCGGGCGGGTGCTTCGGCAGCGGCGATGTCTTCCCCGAACTGCATCACGGTCAGGACGGTGGGGATATGCTGCAAACGCTGCTGCTCCAATACGGATAATTCGCGTTCCAGCAGCATTCCGAGCATCCCGGTCAGGCCGCGGACCAGTTCAGCGCGGCGTTCGTCCACGTCATCCGCTGCTGTATCCAGCGTCGTTTCGATCTGCTCAACGACCTGTGCCCGGCGCATGGGAACCTGCACCCGCATCTCCAGCCACACCAGCGTGCCTGCGCCCCAGATGGCCTGCTTTTCGCGCTCGGTCAGTTCGCGCCCCAGCAGGCGGGTGGCTTCGGCTTCGGTTTCCGTACACACCTGGGTGTAATTTTCGGAATAGCGCACGGTTACTTCTCCAGACTCGTTTGCAGCACACCCCGCCGCCCGTTCACCCGCCACTGATCGTCAATCGCATCCAGCCTGTCCGCCAGCCCCGCCGGCAGGCCCACCACCGGATCGCTTTTGAGGGTGCGCAGCGCAACCAGCGGCGAAGGAAAATATCCCGTGACCGCCGCAAAGGGGGTTTCCGCCGGCCACAGCGCATCTCCGACAATCCGCCGGTAGTTGGCATCCCCTTTGATAATCGTCAGGCAGCCAGCACGAAACAGCTTTTCCAGACGAGACGGCACATCCCACAGAAAGTGGGTACTGTTCCAGTAAGCATCCGGGGCCAGTCGCAGCCGCCCGGTCTCAAGCGCTGTGTCCAGGCGCTCGCCAAAGGCTGTCGCCGCCGGGCCATGCTGCCGCGTCATCGCCACAAAGTTTAATACATCCGGCACGATTGCATCGCTCACAAAAGTCGGATGCAGTTTCACGTGCAGCACCGCTTCTTCGACCACGCCCAGCGTCAGCGCGCCATCAATGAGATTCAGGTCCATCGCCAGTTCCGTCCCGGCGTTATCTGTGACCAGATGCAGCGCGCCGCTGCCCTTGAGCAGTTGTTCAATCACCGCCGGACGTTCGTCCACCAGCAGGTCGTCGTCAGCGATATGCCGTGCGAAGCGGCCAGCGCGTAGCTCAGGTCCATGCGGTTGCCCCACAGCGCAAATTCCAGCAGGGCGGATAATCGATCTTCAGGTGTGCCCTCCACCGCCAGCGCGCTGTCCAGCAGTTCCCACACATGCGCCCCGGCGTATTCTTCCACTTTTTTAGGCGTGAAGGGGTCGCGTCCGGTTTCCCACCAGCGCACCGCCTGCATCAGCAGCCGGTAAAAATACACCTCGGCGAAAAACCACTCCGTTGCCTGCCAGGTATCGTGCGCGTAGGGCGCGACCATCGGCAGCCAGTGGTCATAGTCCGGCGCGGGCAGGTCGAGCATGGCAATCGGTTCGTTATCCACCAGCGCGTCATGCAGCCGGTTCAGCGCGCTTTGAACAGAGGCCGAAAAATCCGGGTTGAGAGTCTGCGTCTCACGGATAATCGCTGGAATGCGGGCACGGATGGTATTGTGCGCAAAGGTGTTGCTGCCGTCAGTGCGCAGGGGAGCGGGTCGTTCGATCATAACAATCCTGAATGCGGTACAAGCGACCTGCTAATTTAACCGCAACCGGCACACACAGCCAAAATTTCCTCTCTCACAGGTGCTATGATAACCTTAAGTCCCAAGTCGATAGTCTTTGGTCATTAGTTGAAAGACCCGGCATCGTACTGCCGATCAGACCATCAGCGCAGCGCATCTGGCGACGATTGTGTGGTAGCATACTAACCACAATTCCATTTCAGGAGGTTGACTGATGATCGCGGATATGCGTGAAAAAGGGCGGCGCGCGCTGGACAGCGTGCCAGAAGCACATCTCAATACCGTTGTTCGCTGGCTGGAACTGCTGGCACTGCGGGGAAATCAACCTGATGTGGAACCCGAAGAACTCTGGCTGCTGGCTTCCGGCCAACTGGAACAAATGGCCGACGAAGCGGAGAAGGATGCACAGCCATTGAACGATTGGCGAAAATATCTCAATGACCTCTAAATTCTATTTGACACCACGCTTTGATCGTAGTATTCGTAAATTAAAGAAACGTTATTCGAAAATCAGTGATGATTTGGTGAAAACGTTTACTGACCTGGAGGATAACCCTGAAAGTGGTGTTGTGATTCCAGACGACTTCATGATTCGGAAGCTGCGAGTCGCCAGTGCCGATATGAAGCGTGGCAAGAGCGGCGGATTTCGCCTGTTGTACAAGCTGCTTGCCAAAGAACCCGACGAATTGCAGATTGTATTGCTATACATGTATGCCAAATCAGAGCAAGCCGATGTATCATCCAGTTTCCTTGAAACTTTGACAGAAGACGTGCCAGAAGACAAGTAGAGTAACCGAAGTTCAACGGCTTGTACATTTATTTCTTTGGATTGACAGAGAACGAGTTAATCAGAAATGGCAGTTCACGCGCAAACCCAGACGATGGCACTCGATGAATTTGTCGAGCGGTATAACACCGAAGGGCCGTTTGAATTTGTGGATGGGGAGGTGCTGCCGGTGGCTCCTCAGGTGGCAGGGTCCGGTTATTTGGGCGGCAGGTTTTATCGTTCGCTTGCGGCACACGTTGATGAGCGACAGTTGGGGGTGGCGTTGATTGAAACGCCTTTTGTCCTGACACTGGATCGCAGCCGGTGGGTGACAGGTTCGCGTGTGCCGGATGTGATGTTTTACAGCGCCGAGCGTTTCAGGCAGTTCCAGGTGGACTACCCGGATTGGGAAACAATCCCGGTGGTGGGCGCGCCGGATTTTGTCGCGGAAATTGTTTCGCCCACAGATCGTTATACGGAAGTCAGCGCCAAAGTGCGCCGCTACCTCGCCGATGGAGTCAGGCTGGTCTGGGTAATGGATCAGACCGGGAAAACCATTCAGGCGCATCTGCCCGGCAGCAGCCAAATCCTGACCTTCAGCGGCGACAGCAGTATCAGCGCCGATCCGATTGTGCCGGGTTACACACTCAGGTTGGCCGGGCTTTTCGTACTCCCCCTGCAAAACTCATAGAGCCATCCTAAAATACCCATTCCAGCCACAGCACCCCGAAGGCCATCGTCAGCAGCGTGATCGGGATGCCGGCGCGCAGATAGGCGACAAATTCCAGACGCCCCCCGTGTGCGGGGGCCACCTCCGCGACGATCAGCGTGGCCGCCGAGCCAAGCAGCGTAAAATTTCCCGCCAGTGTCGAGGCCATCGCCAGCGCCAGCCAGGTCTGATCCGGGTTGGGGAAGGCTGCGATTTCCGGGCGCAGCAGCAGCACCGCCGGGACATTCGAGACAATGTTGCTCAACACGCCAACAACGACACTGAACAGCGGAATGCCGCTTTGCAGGACCGGCGCAGTCGCCTCGAACAACTGTGCGCTCAGGCCAGTGGTTGCCAGCGCCCCGGTGATGACAAACAGACCGGCGAAAAATGCCAGCAGGCTCCAGTCCAGATCAAGCAGCTTGGTTGGATTCAGGCGCGAAATGAGCAGCACAGCCGCCGCCACACAGGCTGCCGTGACGATAGGCGCGCCAGCCAGAAACGCGATCATCAGGCCGAGGACGACCAGCAGCGTGCGCGACAGCAGCGGTGTGAAGGTGCGAGGCGGCGGCAGTCTGACAGCGGGCAGCGTGCCGCGAAATTCGGCAGGGTATGCCAGCACAATCACGACCCAGCAGATGAGCAGGCCCACCACTGCCACCGGCCCCAGGTAAGCCAGAAAGGTCAGGTAAGGAATGGCGCTGGCCTGCCCGATAATCATGTTCTGCGGGTTGCCAGTAATGGTTGCGGTAGAGCCGACATTGGCCGCTGTCGCCAGCCCGACCAGGTACGGAACCGGGTTGCGCCCTAATCGCCGCGTGAGATCAACCGTCAGCGGTGTGAGCATCAGGCAGATGGGGTCATTCAGAAAGATGGCCGACAGCACGCCTGACGACACAATCACCAGCGCCAGCAGCACACGCGGCCCACGCGCCAATCGCAGCGTGCGGCTGCCCACGAAGCGGAAGAACCCGGCCAGCCGCAGGTTGACGTTGACGACCATCATCGCACCGAGCAGCAGAATCGTGCCCATGTCCAGCGCGGCGTAGGCTTCTTCTTCGTGGATCGCGCCGACAGTGACCAGCGCGGCGGCCCCGGCCAGCGCGATGGTGGCGCGGTTCATGCGCAGGCGCGGGATATGCCCCACTGCGATGGCCGCGTAGACCGCCGTGACGATGACCGCCGTGAGGAGCTGCATGATGTGGCTTTCTGGTGGGTTGATCTGCACAGACGGGTAGTATACGCCGCGTGAGCGATTTGTAAACAGGGCGCGGCGATCAGGAAATCAACCGGGAATGTGCCGGCAGTTCGGGCACAAATCGGTAGTCAGCCTCTACCCGCTGGCGGCGCAGAATCGGGATGATGACGGACCAGGTTTCCACCAACCCCTGCGGACAGTGGGGTAAATCATGGCGGATCAGCGCATGGAGCCTGCCCAGGTTGTAACAGGGCACGGCGGCGTACATGTGATGTTCGATATGATAATTCATATGCCAGTACAGGAAACGCAGAAAGGGGTTCAGGAGAATCGTCCGAGTGTTCAGACGATAATCGCTTACGTTGTCTGACAGGCCGATATGCTGGGCCTCATTGAACAGGTACTGAAAGCCCGCCCCATAAAAGGGGGCCAGCGTCACAATAATCGGGATCATCCATAACCCCAGAGACAGGGATACCACCACGATGAAGCCATGCCCTACCAGGAGGATGCGCGCCCAGTTGAACAAAGCGCGCCGCCCGGCGGTATTCTCTGGCGGGAACAGCGCGTTCGGCCACTCCCCGTCGATTTTGCCGAGGCTGAGGCGGATGACCGATTTCAGACGATTGTAGAACCCCAGCGGGTTGATAAACGCGAACCCCAGATAGGACCTGAGCGTGAGCCTGACCGGCAGCACCACTTCGAGATCATCCGGCGGGTGCAGCGTGTATTTGTGATGTTCCTGATGACTCGCCCAAAACAACACCGGGTTATACCAGCCCAGAAAACTGTAGATGCTGCGGAATGCGACGTTCAGAAAACGCGACTGAAACACCGTCTGGTGGCACAGTTCATGGAAGCCGTTGACGAGGAAAGCGTAAAAGGTTCCGTGCAGAAAGAGCAGCGCCAGCACCCCCCACAGCGGCAGGCGTCCCACCGCGTACCAGGCCAGGCCCCCGGTCACGACCAGCAGCGCCAGATGGCCGGCGCTCTGCGCGAAACCTTTCCAGTCACTGCGCTGGTTTAACGCGGCGAGGTCATCTGCCGCGACAGGTGAACGATACCACTTGATGCGTGTTTTGGCGGACTCGGTATTCATGGGGATGTACTCCGGCAGAATTGCGCACGACCCAACACCACCTGTTGTAATCTTTTTTGGCGCGGATTTCAACACATTATGTCGAAAAATACCAACCGTGTCCGGCCAGTTACAGGCGGACAAACTCGTCATACAAGGGCTGGCGGGGGCGATCATCTGTGCCGACCAGACCGTAGCCGTTGTGCATACTCTGCGCCCAGGCGTACCAGACCAGCGCCGCCACGCGCCCCGGATAGCGCGAACGCACATGCCGCACCATCTTCACGGCGTAGTCCGTCACCTGTTCAGGCGGGTCATTGGGATGGTCGAGAACACCCCATTCGGTGATCCACAGGGGTTTATCCGGCAGCAGTTCAAGGTAGCTTTCAATTTCGTCGTCGATATGGCCGAAGGGCGCATACGGTAAGCCGGGGGTTGTGCCGCGCCCATAGGAATGAACGGCCAGACCATCCGGCTCCACGCCCGGTGGCAGGGCACGCAGCAGGGCCTGAGCGTACTTTTTGCCAAGCACTGGCCCACCCGTGTGCCCCCCTGTGATAATTTTCACACGCGGGTCCACCGCCCGAATGGCGCGGATACTTTCGCCGAGCAGGAAGGCATAGTTGCCGGCCAGCATGGGCACAGATGAGTCCATATCTGCCGGGGCGTCCTGCTCATTCCAGATCTGATAAGCGTAAACCAGATTTTTGCCGGTGTACTGAAGAGCGATTTCACGGGCCATCTCGACGAAACGCACGGTCAGCGCCAGCCACTGATTACTGTCCATATGGTTCCAGTGAAAACCGGCCCCCTCGCCATAGGTCTGGTGAGTCAGGGTGACGATCACCCTGTAACCGGCGCGGGCATACTGCTCGATAGATGGGCGGTAGCGGGCGTAGGCCAGCATCAGGTCCGTATTGCCATAGCTGTTGTTCTGCGGGTTGTAGGATACATTGTAGTTGAAGCGCACCCAGCCGATATTGCCCAGCCGCTGCGGCGCGGGTCTGCCAAGTGGGTGGAGTATATCAAGATTGATGCCCGTCAGCCGCGCGCTGTCGACCAGTTCCGGGGCAACCGCGTTCAGAAACCAGGCCGCCGAATAGCCACTTTTGCCATTCGGCGTGCGGACGTTCAGCCATTCGCCATCGCGCCCGACTTTCGCCAGCGTGCGCCCGTGCATTTCCAGGGTTTCCAGATTGTCGGTGGCGTTGGCTTTGGTGATGATCTCGTAGCCTGTGCCGGGGCGTTTGCGCACCCGCAGGCCGTCATCCGTCGGGCGCAGCCGCAGCGTGTTCCAGTAGATCAGGTCCGTCGGGTTGATGACATGCGGCAGATAATAGCCCGACAAGCCTTTGCCGGGGGCCTGTACCACCAGTTTCACGGCAGCGCTGCCCGATACGGCGAATGGCTCACCCGCCGTCACAGTCTGCCCGGGTTTAACCCGGATGTCATTGAGATGCGTCAGAGTAATCAGGTAGCTCACGCCGGGCTGAATGACGCTGATCTGCACATACTGGCCGTAGCCCAGGGCGGTGGGTTCACGGGCCACCAGCGCGACTGTACCCGATGCCGGTGCGCGCACCACTGTACCTGCAGGGGCATAGATCGACACGCCTTCATGTTTCCGGCCATTTTCGAGGTCCGCATTGAAGGGTATGACGATGTGAGCGGGCAGGGCATCCACCGGCCAGTTGAGTACAAAACGATCATCGAGATGACCGTCGTGAATCTGTTCTCCGTAGCGGTCATGGGTCTGGATGCGATGCTGCAAGACCTGTTTGAGCTGTGAGGGTGTGCTGACTGCAATCGTATCGACCCGCACGACACTGCGATACACCCGCCGGATATGTTCCAGCGCATTGTCGTTCAGCCAGACGCGGGGCGCTTCCACTGCGGTGATATTGCGGTAACGGTTGCGGTCATTGCCTGCCGGGGAATGCACCACTGCGACTCGTTCAAAATGCTGTGTGTAGGCTTCCGCCGCTTTGTACCATTCCAGAAAGTTCTGGTCCGGCAGCACCAGCGCGTGGGAGACTTTTTCGACAGCGCGGCTGTCTGCGGCAGTATCCACTTCCGGGGAATTCGGTTGTCCGCCGAACAGCCGCCCCAGCATACCCTGTAAGTTTCGCAGCAGGCCCACGCCGCCCTCCCCGAATGTAACATATAGTTAGAATATAGTTTGAATCCAGCTTGCGCGCCAGTGTGCCGCCGAGGAAAACGCACAACAGGTGAACGCCGGGGATGTTCACCTGTTTAGGTCTGACGAATAGCTGCCTTATGCTTCAGCCAGAACGGCGGCCAGCCATGAATGAAGGATCGGCACAACGCGCGCGGCCTGCATCGCCTGCATGTGATCGAGACCTTCCAGCACGCACACATCCCATCCCATCGCTTCCAGTTCAGCCTGCTCGCGCACGATGGGTCCCGCCAGACTCACAAACACATCACCGGAGTTTTTCCCATAGTGAATCTCATCCGCCGAACCAACGAAGCACAGACGCGGACAGGCGATCTGCGCCTGAACAGCCCGGTCATCGAAGTCTTGCAGCGCCTGATACAGCCTCATGAACTGCCGGGTCTGATCCTTCGATAGTCCCGCCGTTGACCATTCATCATCCGGTGACGGGACGCCACCAGCCATCTCCCAGGCGGCAGTGGTCACGCGCAGCATTTCCGCGTATGGCCCGTGGACTGGCGGAAAGCCGCCCATAATGAGCGCTGAGAGCCGCTGAGTGTGGATGGCAAGCTGAAGCCCTATCATGGCAAGCCAGGAATAGCCGTAATAGGCGAAACGTTCTGTTCCGGTGGCATCCGCTACGGCCAGAAAATCCCTGACGATAGGGGCGGGTGTGAGCGTTTCCGGCCTCGGCGTGCGCCAGAGATGTCCTTCATAGTCAAAGGCGATTACACGAGCCACGCTGCTCAGACCATCAATCAGACTGCGCCCCAGAGCCGGGTCCGCGCCGTACTGGCGCATCTGCTCGGCCTGTGGTCCTTCAATGGGCCGGGGGTTCACAGGCAGCAGCAGCGCGGGACCTTCACCGCAGGTCTCGACCTCGATACGACTGCCATCTTCCAGTGTCACTTCGGTGATTTGAGACAGATGGTGCAATTGTTTACTCACGGGTCTTCCTCCCAGATGAATTGACATAAATGGTTTTGTAACGACTGCTTTTGTCTATCATAGGGGGTTGGTGAGCTTATGGAGGGTTCGGCACTTGCGGGCAAGGTCCGGTCAGCGTGTGGCGTCAATCATCGCTGCGATTTGCCGGATGATTGCCTGGGCGCGTTCTTCCTGCGCCGTCAGGTTGGTCAGCCAGCGATCCGCAGCCGTTTCCAGCGCTTCATTGTCGCCGGGTGTATCCAGGGCATCCCGCAGGCGTTCGGTCTCCCCGGCATCGAACTGCCGCAGCATCCGCAGGATTGCCATCAGGCTGTAACCGGACTGGCGCAGCATTCGGATGACGCGCAGCCGTCCAATCTCGGCTGCTCCATACAGGCGATAACCCGTTTCAGAATCGCGGGGAACATTCAGCAGACCGCTGCGATCCCAGTTACGGAGTTGATCGGTTGTGACGCCGAGGCGATCCGCAGCCTGGCCGATGTTCAGCCCGTGTTTTGTGGTATCCAGCGCCTGGCCGCGTGCCCAACGTTCCAGAAATTCCACAGCGGCTTCTGCGCGGGTGCGTTCCACACGGATGTGAATGAGATATTCGTAGGCCAGTTCCAGCGCCATGCCCGGATCACCCTCAGCAGCGCAGACAAGCACATCAATGACCATCTGCCGGTTGATGATGTACGGCGAACTCAGCGCGAGATGCGCCAGCCGCATCTGTTCCAGATGGAGCGATGTGAACAGGCGGTAGCCGCTTTTGCTGCGCGGGACGGGGGATAGATAACCCTTTGCCTCGTACAGGCGCACCGTATTGGGACGCACCCCGACGATACGGGCAATGTCGGATGTTCTTAAATAGCGCAATCTCACCCTGCATGGATTGAATGTCGCCCGTCGACGAAAAGTCCATAAGAAATTATGGCAAATACCCGGAGTCGTCGAGGGTCCTAACCCGAACTGATGACTGGCAGATGGTCACTGCAATCGGCTGGCATGTGAAGCGGCTCGTTCCAGCGTCGGAAGCAAAACTCTCCATAAACTCACCAGGCCACGGCCAGCATCGCAGGGTGGTGAGAAAACGGCGGCGGATTATAAAACAGGTGAACATCCGCGATGCTCACCTGTGGTGGGATACCGCTAAAATGGAATATCGCCGACATCGTCCGGCGGCGGGGCAAATTCATCGAAACCGCCGCGTCCACCACCGCCCGGTGCGCCATCGCGCCCGCCGATAAAGCGCACATCCCGCGCACGCAGTTCCAGGCTGGCCGCTGCCTCGCCCGCGTTATTCACGTAACCGCGTGCCTCAACTGTGCCGACTACCATCACCTGACGCCCTTTGGCGAGATACTGACTGCATGTTTCGGCAAGTTGATTCCAGGTGGACACCCGATACCAGGTCGTTTTATCCCGTTTTTCGTTGGACTGCCGATCCGTCCAGGTTTCATTGACTGCCACGTTGAACGAACAGACGGCAGCCCCACTCGGCAGATAACGCAGTTCCGGGTCGCCCCCCAGATTACCCACGATAATGGTCTGATGCCATGTCATTTTATAACTCGCTCCTCACTCGTCATGCTGACCTGCTCTAGTTATAACACGCCACTTCTATTTGTGCTTTGGAGTGGTTTAAGGGTTGATTTCAGCGTTTGTTGCGAACATATATTCTACGCGATTTCTTCGTAAAATGCCATCCCCAATGCTGCGGGGTTCGCTGAAACTCCGGGTTTGTCACCTGCGTATTAGGGGTATAGAAAACAGCAGGGAGGACAACATGCAGGCTGTAAGTACACAATTCGGCCACCCACGCGGGCTGGTTGGACAGTTGATCGGTATGGTGATGGCCGCCGAAAATCGTGAGCGGATTGAATGGGCAGTGCAGCAGTTGAGCATCCAGCCGGCGGATCATGTGCTTGAAATCGGGTTTGGTCCCGGTCTGGGCATTCAACAGGCCGCCGCTCTGGCTTCGCAGGGGGCAGCTGCCGGGGTGGATATT
>CAZKIB010000023.1:11029-20912 GCA_964552425.1 uncultured Anaerolineaceae bacterium
AAGCAGGCGCGCCGGCGCAACGCAGCGGGTGTGCAGGCCGGCCGCGTGGAACTGCGCCAGGGCAGCGCGATGGATATTCCTTTCGCCGACAGCCGCTTCGACAAGGTGTTCACAATCAATTCACTGCATCACTGGCCGGATGGCGAGACCGGGTTAACCGAAATGCGCCGGGTGTTGAAACCCGGTGGAACCGCCGCAGTTATCGAGCAGCCGCCCGCCAAAATCAGCGATGAAACCCTCATGCGGCAGCGCGGTGAGGTGATCGCGCGGGCGCTGGAAAAAGCTGGATTTCAGGATGTGCAGGCCGTCTACGCAGCGCTTGGGCGCGGGATGGCAGTGTGCGTGCTGGCGAAAAAGTGAAGATTACCTGAGCGACTCAAACGCTTTCAGCAGCGACTCGCGCACAACCTGTGGGTTGCCCTGTCCTTTAAGCGCCTTCATCGCCATGCCCATCAGAGCGCCGAGCAGTTTTTCCTCGCCGTTCAGGTAGCGCTGCACCATCGCTTCGTTTTCAGACAGCACCTGCCGAATGGTATCGTCAATCACACTGGTGTCTGAGACCTGCGCCAGCCCTTTTTCCGCCACGATTTTGTCCGGGTCCGCGCCGCTGGACCACATATCATCCAGCACGGTGACGGCTGTGCCCCGGTTGATCGTGCCGGCTTCGACCAGTCTGACCAGCGCCCCAAACTGCGCGGCGGTGATCTGAATATGGTCAATGTCCTCGCGGCTGATGTTATGGGCGTTCATCAGCGCGAACAGGCTGCCCAGAATCCAGTTGGCCGCCGACTTGGGATCAACCCCTGTCGCCAGCACACCTTCATAAAAATCGGCTATCGACTTTTCGGCGACCAACTGGGCGGCGTCATAGGCGCTCAGGCCGAGTTCAGCCATAAAGCGCTGCTGCTTGGCGTCCGGCAGTTCGGGAATGTGTGCCTGAATTTCCGCCACCCATTTGCGGCTGACCTCGACCACCGGCAGATCCGGTTCGGGAAAATAACGATACTCGTCAGCGCGTTCCTTATAGCGCTGGATGACGACTTTCTGGCCGGCTTCGTCCCATCCCAGCGTAGCCTGCTTGACGGTGTCGCCCTTTTCGTACAGGCGTATCTGCCGGGTGACTTCGTACTCGATAGCGCGCGTCATATTGCGGATGCTGTTGAGGTTCTTGATCTCCGTGCGGGTGCGGAACTCGGTGTCGTCCTTGTGCATGACACTCACATTGGCCTCGAAGCGCAGGATGCCTTTGGACATATCGCCGTTGTTCACACCCAGGTAGCGCAGGATGGCGCGCAGTTTACGGGCATAGGCTTCGGCTTCCTCCGCGCTGAAAATATCCGGTTCCGACACAATTTCCAGCAGCGGCACACCGGCCCGATTCAGGTCCACCAGGCTGACTCCGCCGCCGGCGTGGGTGAGCTTGCCGGTATCTTCTTCCATGTGGGCGCGGCGCACACGAATGCGTTTGCTGCTGCCGTCGGGCAGTTCAATATCGACCCAGCCGTTGATCGCCAGCGGGTGATCGTACTGGCTGATCTGATAACCTTTCGGCAGGTCCGGGTAAAAGTAGCTCTTGCGGGCGAACTGGTTATAGGGGGGGATTTCGCAGTTGAGCGCCAGACCGACCATCATGCCGTAATCCATCGCCTGCCTGTTGATGACCGGCAGAGTTCCCGGCAGGCCCATCGAAACGGCATCTACCGCGCTGTTGGGCGGTGCTTCCACACTGTCCACCACCGGGCAGGCGCTGAACATCTTGCTGCGGGTTTGCATCTCGGCATGAATTTCGAGGCCGATAATCGGTTTCCAATCGCTCATGAGTAGGGTGTCCTGACTGTATACTGGCGACGATGAATGGCAGGATTTTACCACAATCAACCGTAGGCAAACCGGATAAACTGTCAGCCAGGAAAAAGCGCAGGCTCACTGCCGCTGAAGGCTCTGCTATCCACGCCTGTTAATCGCCACCCGTCAGGCGTTCCGGCGCTTGCGGGGCGGTTTGGGCATTAATCGTTTGTAAATCGGGCCGCCGGGCGTGTACCAGCCAGCGACCTTTCTGACGAGTGGATGCGGGTCATGGTCATGCGCCCATTCCAGCGCCCGTAAGACATCAGGCTGGCGGTGGACACTTGGCCCAAGCATCCCGGCGGCGACCTTTCGTACCCGGTGACTCTGGTCTTCGAGGAGCATCTGAATAGCGAGCGGGATAACCTGATCTTCTCCGGGGCGGCAGGTCCCTTCTTTGCACCGGTCACATGCCAGAGCGTGTAATGCCCATGACCGGACTTCCTCGTCCTCGTGCTGGAGATTGGCGATCAGTTCAGGCACGGCGGCTTCGTCCATGTGATGATCCAGAATCATACAGCATCCGATACTGACAGATGGTTCGGGATGGTGTAAGCCTTCGCGCACCACCGGAGTCGCCAGCGCGCCCGCCGCCATCAGGGTGCGCAGCGCCTGTTTGGCGCGATGCCTGATCGCCAGGTTTTCAACCAGACGACGGTAATCATACAGGGTAAGTTCGCGGGAAGGATCGAGGGTCTGAACGGACATAGGTTGTGCCTCCTGTCGCAGCGGCTCAGAAGAACTCAACTGAACCCTTATGATATTTCGTTTTTGATGGATCAACAAGTCTGGCTGAGATGAGTGGGCCTGTCCATTCTGGTTGTGCGCCCTGACCTCCGGCGATATAGTCCGCTGGTTGCTTCATCAGCCAGGACAAAGTCCATGCGCAACGCCGCTGAACGCTCTGCTGTCCCCGCCCGCTGGATACCTTATGCGACTCTCACCGCTACCGTGTGCATTTTCTCAATTGGCGCGGTATTTGTCCGCATGGCCCAGGCGGAGGGGGTTCCTTCGCTGGCGATTGCGGCGCTGCGCTATCTGTTCGCTGTGATGATTATTGCGCCCTTCGTCCTGGCGCGTTCGCGGCACGAAGCCCGGCGTGTGACCGTTCGGGATTATGGGCTGATCGGGCTGGCGGGGACGACCTTTGCCCTGTCGCTGTTTTTCTTTTTCGTGGCGCTGGAACATACCACCGTCCTGATCGCCAATCTGGTCACGAACACTCACCCACTGTGGGTGGCGCTGGTAGAAGTGGTGATTCTCAAAATGGTCCTGGAGCGGCGCATCTGGATCGGGTTAATTCTGGCGCTTGGCGGCGGCGTTCTGTTCGCGGCGTCCGGGCTGGATGCGTCCAGCGGCATGGGGGCTAACCCGGTGACAGGGGTGCTGTTCGCGCTCGGTTCGGCCTTTCTTTCGACAGTCTATTTTATCCTGGGCCGGACCATCCGTTCGCGGGTATCCACACTCATCTTCCTGTGGACGGCCATGCTGACAGGGTTGATCGTCATGCTGGTCGTGGCCCTCGCCAGCGGAACCGCGCTGACCGGCTATCCAACCCCGGCTTATCTGTGGATTCTGCTGGTGACGGTGACAGGTCAGGTCATTGGACAGACTTTGCTGACCTATACGCTGGCGCATCTGCCTTCCACGCTGGTGTCGGTGTCGATGCTCGTACAGGTGATTTTAAGCGCGGTGTTTGCGTTTCTGGTGTTCCATGAACAGCCTGGCCCCATCCAGATCGTCGCCAGCGCCGTAATTCTGGTGGGCGTCGGGCTGGTGGTGACACGCGGCCAACCCCTCCCGGCCCGGTTCAATCCGCGTTATAATCGCCAATAGGCCCATACATCGAAGGAAATCGTCGCATGTCCCGCGCCAGACTGCGTGATCTGGGAATCATCATCGGCCAGTACCCCACCGGCCCGCACAACGCCATCACCGATGTCCCCGGCGTCCTGGTCGGCCACAGCACCATCCAGTTTGATATGCCCCGTGTGGCGCGCACCGGCGTCACGGTTATCCTGCCGCGCAGTGGCAATATCTGGCAGAACAACGCTTTCGCCGGAGCCTACGAATTTAACGGCAACGGCGAGATGAGCGGCTTAAGCTGGGTGGAAGAATCCGGCCTGCTGACCTCACCCATCGCGCTGACCAATACCATGCAGGTTGGGCTGGTGCGCGATATGCTGATCGCTTACGAACGCGAACATTACATCAGGGGTGCGATTCTGCCGGTGGTCGCGGAAACCTTTGATGGCTGGCTGAATGACATTGACGCCTTTCATGTCAGCAAAACCCATGTGTACGAGGCTATCCACGCCGCCAGCGACGGACCGGTGGCGGAAGGTGGGGTCGGCGGCGGCACAGGCATGATCTGCCACGATTTCAAAGGCGGCATCGGCACAGCTTCGCGTGTGGTGGAAAGCGCCGGACGCCCCTGTACGGTGGGGGTGCTGGTGCAGACCAATTATGGGGACCGGCATCAACTGCGGGTGGATGGCATCCCGGTGGGACTGATGATCCCGCCGGAGGAAGTGCCCACGCCCTGGGACCCCATGCCTTCACCACACGCCGGGTCAATCATTGTCATAATTGCCACTGACGCGCCGCTGCTGCCCAATCAGTGCAGACGGCTGGCCCAGCGGGCGACCATCGGTATGGCGCGGGCGGGTGGCGTGGGCTTTAATTCCAGCGGAGATATTTTCCTCGCCTTTGCTACCGGCAACGATCTGCTGATTGATACAACCAGCACGCCCTATGCACTTCAGATGCTGCCGCACCAGCAGTTGAATCCGTTGATTGAAGCAGTGGCCGAAGCGACAGAAGAAGCCATTCTCAACTCGCTGACCGCCGCAGAGACGATGACCGGTTTCAAGGTCACGGCGCACGCCCTGCCGCTGGATCGTTTGCAGGAGATTATGCAGAGGTACGCGGAAGTCCGCAGCGGTGTTCTGCCCATGCAGAAGATTCATCGCAGCCCCCGGCGCGTTTGAGGTTGGCAATCAGAGCAAATATATCTGGTCGAGTCGTGCATTTCCCACTACCATAGTGCGCGCGATGTGTGCAACAGGAACGAACAGGCATGACCAGAACAGCGCTGATTACCGGCATTACCGGGCAGGATGGCTCCTATCTGGCGGAGTTTTTGCTGGATAAAGGCTACCATGTCGTCGGCATGGTGCGGCGTTCGACCAATTATCGCTACCCGAACATTGACCATCTGATTGGCAAAGTCACACTGGAATATGCGGACCTGATTGACTCGGAGGCGCTGGCCGACATTATCCGCCGTCACCAGCCGGATGAGGTGTATAACCTGGCGGCGCAGTCTGTCCCTGCGGATAGCTGGAGCCAGCCGATTGTCACCGGCGAGATCACCGCGCTCGGCCCCGTGCGGATGCTGGAAGCCGTGCGCAAACACAAACCCGACGCGCGTTTTTATCAGGCCACCAGCCGCGAGATTTACGGCGGCGTGCCGGTGGAAGTGGTCGATGAAAATACACCATTTCTCGCCAACAACCCCTATGGCATCGCCAAACTGTACGCCCATCAGATGACCGTGAATTACCGCGAGTCGTACAATCTGTTCGCCTGCGCCGGGATGCTGTTCAATCACGAAAGCCCGCGTCGAGGGCTGCACTTTGTCACCCGTAAAGTGACGATGGGAGCTGCCTGCATTAAACTGGGCATCCAGCACCCGCCGCTGAACGAAGCCGGTTCACCGCTGGTGCAGGATGGCCGGCTCAAAATCGGCGCGCTGGATACCTACCGTGATTGGGGCTACGCCAAAGAGTATGTCGAAGCCATGTGGCTGATGCTCCAGCAGGACACACCGCAGGATTACGTCATCGGGACCAACACAGCCTACAGCATCCGCGATCTGTGCCAGGTGGCCTTCGATCAGGTGGGGCTGAACTGGGAAGATTACGTCGAGACTGATGCTCGTTTCCTGCGCCCGACAGAGATATTCGCGCAGCGTGGCAGTCCGGCCAAAGCCAAAGCCGATCTCGGATGGGAACCCCGCACCTACTTCGAGGAACTCACCCGCCTGATGGTCGACGCGGATATGCGGTTGTTATCAGGTTAACGCGCTCAGGCTGTCCGATAATCCTCTAACTGACAGCCGCTGACCGGCGATCCTTCGTTCTGAATGCGCGTGATCTGCTCCCGGCTGGCCTGCACGGCAGCGGCGTCGGGCAGCACATCCAGTTGAATCTGGAAGGTGCGGCTTTCGCCCGGCTGGAGCATGGTCAGGCGGCCGCTCTTGCGGGCGCGATTCTGGCCTTCCGGCACGCAGTTACCCGGCTCCACCCCGCTGACGTAGATGTTCTGGCGGGTATTTTTCCACTGGGTCAGATAGGGCAGTTGATCCGTCGGCCAGCGCATCGCCAGGCCAAAATCCTCGCGGTACAGCAGCACTTCGGTCTTGTCGTGCATGGCTTTGAGATGGTGCAGGAACACGACGGATTCGTAATTGGGAATGGGGCCGCTGTAGTCTTCTGATGGCTGCGAATCGGCGCGTGCCAGATTGTTCATCGGGTAGATGTGATGCCAGGGCGTCTGGAGTTTGGTGCCCTCGGCGATCAGCGGGAAACCAAAGTTGAAGTGATAGAGGATCATGAAGGGGGTGGGCACATCACCCAGGTTGCTGACGCGATCCTCAATGTACAGACCCGGCTTGCCCAGGACCACCGTGAAGGTGCGTTCCAGCAGAAGCTGTTCGGCATACAAACCGGACTGCGGCACACGCCCGTACAGGCTCAGGCTGATCTCGCCGCCGGAGGTATCCACATCACCCACCGCGACTCGTTCGGCGCGCATCCGGTTAAAGCGCCCGTGAAAATCGCGCTGCACCCCGGTGAGGTCATCCACTTCCGGCGCGCCGGCGTGCATCAGGCCGCATGTGGTTAAGAGGCCGCCGTTCATCTGCTGGAGCCAGGTCTGCCCGAAGTCCGGCGCGTGCGGCGACCCCTGGCTGATCCAGGTCAGCGGCAGGCCGTTGTAATGCGCCGTCCAGATGTCCAGGCCGCGATCCGGCAGGATGGTAAAGGTGAGGCCGCTGGCATTGTAGACATCGACCATGCGCATTCCGTTGGGCAGGGTGCTTTCGCGGAAGTCAATAAACTGGCGTGGGCTGACGCTGTGCCGGGCAATCTCTTCCGGCGTCCAGGTGGTGGGGTCAATCATGGCGGATTCCTCCATACAGGTGCTGTAGAGGATTATAGCGGGAATTCATTTAATACGCCTTTTAGCTGATTTTTGGGCGCAAATACACTTGCCGCTATAATTCTGCCGGTTGCCTAAGTGGGGGTCATCCATGCCGGACAAAGTGTTTATTTCTTACTCTCGCAAAGACATAGACTTCGCACGCCAATTATTCGTTGCATTAGAAAAGACAGGCCGAGATGCGTGGATCGACTGGGAAGATATTCCGTACTCAGTCGATTGGTGGAAAGAAATCTGCACAGCGATTGAACAGGCTGAAACATTCATTTTTATTGTCAGTCCCGCTTCTCTGGCATCCGAGATTTGTAACAAAGAAATTGATTATGCCCGCAGCCTGAATAAACGGATCATCCCGGTTGTTCATCAGATGATAGATGAACAGGAGATGATTCTCATATGGTTCAACAAGAGTTGGGAGACAAGCGCCCGTGAAAACTGGGCTGCGTTAGGGCGGCTGAACTGGCTCTTTTTTCGGGATACGGATGATTTTGAAGCTGCGTTTGTTAGTCTGATCCGCACTGTTGAAACAGATATTGACCACCTGCGTTCGCACACACGCCTGCTCGTGCGCGCAAAAGAGTGGCAGGATAATCATCAGAACGATAGTTTTCTACTCCAGGGCGATGATCTTCAGGAAGCGGAACACTGGCTGGTCGAGGCCAGTGACAAAGACCCAAAGACGCTTGATCTCCATAAAATCTATATCGTCACAAGCCGGGAGGTTGAGGACAGGCGTTTACAGCAGGCCGAACTGATGGGACGGCGTGTACGCCAGTTCCGGCGCGCATCTGCGGTATTGGGTGTCATCGGCGTACTGGCATTTGTTGCAGCCCTGTTTGCAATCGATCAACAGAATCGCGCTCGTCTTGAAGCATCGGCGGCGGCCACAGCGCAGAACGAAGCACTGGATCAGGCAGCACAGGCGACCATCGCCCAGGGTCAGGCTGTGATCGGGCAGCAGACCTCTGTAGCGGAGGCAGTGACCGCTCAGACTCAGGCCGCGGTCATCGCTCAGACCCTGACACCTGTTCCCAGAACCCTGACACCGGTGCAGTTGACACTGGCAGCCGGACGCGCACAGATTGCAGATGCGCAGAATCAGGTTCAGCAGGCTGGCGAAACACTCACACCCCTGCCGGCAACATTGACTCTCGCGGCTGACCGCATCATCGCAGCCAATGCTCAGGCACAGGAAGCCCAGCTGAGAGCCGATCAGGCAAATGCCACCCTGACCATGCTGCCTGATACCCTGACACCGATTGCGGTTACGCTCACTGCGGGCGCAGATCAACTGATTACGGCGCAGGCTGAACTTGGCGCAGCACAGGACGAAGCCCAAAACGCCCAGATCGAAATTTCGCGTGCCCAAAACCTGATTAACGATTTTGGTGAAACCCTGACACCGCTGCCTGCTACCCTGACGCCGATTGCGATCACGCTCACCGCAGGGGCAGATCAACTGACAACCGCACAGGCTGCCCTGAACAGCGCCAACGAGTTTGTCGCCACTGCACAAACTCAGGTTGCTGTCGTGGCTCAGACCCTTACCCCTATGCAGCAGGCCATTGAGGTCGCACAAGCTGAAGCCGCAGCACGCGGTCAGGTGGCCCTGATGCGGCGGTTGGCAGGGGACGCGCTCACTTTGAGCAGTGAACAGCTTGATCTGTCCCTGCTCTTGAGTCTGGAAACACTCCGGCTGGCAGACCAAACAAAACAGGAGCGCGGTATCGCCCTGGACCGGCTGGTCAATGCACTTGGCAGCAATCTCCAGATTGAACGCTATTTTCACATTACACCCAAAAACCACAACGGCATCTACTCCGCTAATGCGGTCGCTTTCAGCACGGATGGCACCATGCTGGCTGCGGCGGGAGGTGGACTCATTAAGATATGGGACGTCGCCAGCGGCTTAGTGATTCTTGAATTGGAAACATATGAGTGTTCTTACTCAAGTATCGCATTCAGACCGGACAATACCCAGGTCGCTGCCGCATGTGACTTTGGCGGCGAAACTTTTGTTTGGGATATTGCCACGCAGGAGCAAATTGCACGGTTGAGAGGGGAGGGAGCAACAGGCAATTACGCAATTGCCTACAGCCCGGATGGTCAATGGCTGGCGACTGCGATTGATACAGGCGAGATGAGCGCTCCGGCAGATGGTGTGCGGCTTTATGATACAACCAACTATGCAGAAGCTGCCTTTATGCCGATTGACGGTCAGGCAATGGCAATAGCCTTTTATCCCAACAGTTCCCTGCTTTTCGCCGGTAAAGATCGTTCCGGCAACCTCATGAAGTGGGATGTACCGGACGGCAGACCACAAACTTTCGATATGGGGGGTTCCATCCTTGATATTACAGGTCTTGCCTTCAGCCCGGATGGACGCTATCTCGCCGTGAATGGCGACCCTCAACAAATTGTATTGGTAAACAACCCTTATGAACCCATTTATGAACGCATATTGAATGTCGGAGAAGCAGATACTGGCACGCAGGTTGCCTTCAGTCCAGACAGCCGGTATGCGGCTTTTGTCGATGAAGACAGTGTGAACATTGTGGATACTGAAAATCCAGAGCGAATTGTGACCTCGCTTAAGGGGCATACGAACTTGGTCAGCAGCGTCGCCTTTAGCCCGGATGGCAGGTTAATCGCAACTGCTAGTTGGGATGGGACAGTCATTCTGTGGGACTGGCAGCATACTCGCGGGCGGCAGTGGGTCGTAACCGATGCCGAAAGCTATTACTATAACGACATTGCTTACAGCGTTGACAGCCAGCGTATGGTCCTGTGTACCGATACCGAGGTTATCATCTAC
>CAZKIB010000023.1:20922-27077 GCA_964552425.1 uncultured Anaerolineaceae bacterium
AGCCGCGCCGCGCCTGGTCTTCCAGCGCGCGGGCAACGGGGGCCGAAACAGCACGCCGCCAATTCACGCTCGAACCGCAGCAGTTTATCACCCAGATTGGGGCCAACGCGGATGGCAGCATCGTATCCATTACCATCTTTACTTCTGGCGGGGACACCAGCAGTTATCACACGCTTTTCTGGCATGTCGGGACCGAGCGGATCGACATGCTGCCAACGGGCAGCATTGATGCGGTATTCAGCCCAACCCAAAATCTGATGGCGGCGCGCGATTTTGGAGCCGATCATAATGTGCCGGGGGCGTGGTATGGTGTCCGACTGTGGGATGTTGAAACCCTGGAAATGCTGGGAGAAATAGAAACCGGCTACGATGCCCGTTTCAGCGCAGATGGGCAGCGGCTTTACGTGCAGACCGCCGAAGCATACGAAGTATGGGATATGGCAAATTTTACACAGATTGAGCGGTATGGTATCCCGGAGACGGTGGATTTGTCCTACTACGAACCAGCCTATAGTCCCCAAAACAATCTGGTCGCTATCGGAGACTATCCCGAAGGCGGAATCATACTTATGGATGTAACCAACGGCCAGCAGTTCGGAAGCACTCTGTCAAGCCATGTAAGTTCTGTCTCCCGAATGGCATTCAGCCCTGATGGCCGGCTGCTGGTATCCATCGACGAAGAGGGTGTTTTAATCCTGTGGGATATTGAAACCGGACAACCGCTTGGTCAGCCAATGAACACCGTTTTTAACACGGACCATTATCCCAAAATACTGTTCACGCCCGATGGTCGGGAACTGGCGATTATCAGCAGTGCCGGTATCCAGTTTTTGAGTGTCGGGGAAGACATGTGGAAAGCAACTGCCTGCTATGTTGCCAATCGTACCTTATCCTCTGCTGAATGGA
Organism: uncultured Anaerolineaceae bacterium; assembly: GCA_964552425.1. GTDB lineage: Bacteria > Chloroflexota > Anaerolineae > Aggregatilineales > Phototrophicaceae. The sequence continues at coordinate 21,829 of CAZKIB010000023.1, forward strand.
GAGACTATTTTGATGATGCGATGAGAATCGACATCTGTGCAGGCAGCCCATTATTGGAGATCAATCAGTTGTTCCGCAATCTGCATCGTGGATACGCCATCCCGAAAATGCCAGAGAGTTAGCATATCTGGGACGATCTGAAATTACCCGATGGTGAGGCAGGCCCCGGCTCCATTCAGGGATGGTTCACCTACCGACCCAGTCGCGCAGATAGAGGAAGTCATGACCGATGGTGCGGTTGCTGACTTTGGCGATGTTGGGCATGGTGCGCTTGTAATGGTTGGCCTTCACCCGCCGCCAGACCTTCTCCACAAAGGCGCGGTCAAAGCCTTCATCGGCTACTTCATCCACCGTGTAGCGTTCATCCACCAGCAGGAACAGCACCTGATCGACATCGTTGTAGGTGAAGCCAAGTTCATTTTCATCGGTCTGGCCTTCCCACAGATCAGCAGAGGGCGCTTTGTCGAGGATGGCCTGGGGCACACCGACAGCACGGGATAACTGGCGCACCTGGGCTTTGTACAGGTCGGCAATCGGCTGAAGGGCCACGCCGCTGTCGCCGTAAATGGTGGAGTAACCGAGCAGAAATTCGGTTTTGTTGCTTGTACCCATCGCCAGCCCACCCCATTCGACAGACTGGTCATACAGAATAATCATGCGCTGGCGGGCCATGATGTTGCCCTTGCGGACGTTGCTCATGTCCGGGAAGCGCTCAATCAGCGGGTCGACCATCGGCGTGATTTCGACAGTTATACTGGGCAGGCCCAGGTCTTCGATGACCGCGTCGGCATCCGCCAGGCTGGCCGGTGATGACGTGCGGTACGGCATTCGGATCGCCAGCACATTCTCCGGTCCCAGCGCTCGCGCCGACAGATAGGCCGAGAGGGCCGAGTCGATGCCGCCGGACAGGGCCAGAACGGCGCGTTTCATGCCGACTTTTTCGATCTGGTCTTGGATAAAGCCGGTCAGGATATGCGCCGTCAGGTCGGTGTTGATGTCCAGCCGGTGCAGCAGGTTGGGTCTGGATTGAGCAGTCATCATAAACCTCTGGTCATTTCAGTTCGATTCAGCAAACAGACGTTCAAAGCCGGAGTAGGGCACAAGCGGCAGCAGATCAAAGGCGATGAGTCCGGCCTGCACAAGCGGCAGGGTATCCAGCGCAGCCTGCGCCTCGTTCACGCCGGCGCATTCCAGAACGAGGACCGCCGTGTGCTGTTCGGCGTGAAAGTACAATTCACGAAGGATGCCCTGCTGGTAAAGCGCCCAGGCACGCGCCGCTTCCGCCCGGCTGTTCAGCCGGAAATCATCGGGTGATGCTCCGGGAAGCTCGCGTTCAAGCGCCAGTATCTTCATTGTCAGGCTCGGATATATGCTGATGTGTATATTCGGTGATGCGGTGCGGGTAATCTTCCTCCACCGCCAGTTGGGTCATATAGAGCGCTGAAGCCCGTTCACCTTCCAGCAGCACGATGACGCGGTGTTTATCGGTCCCGATGACCTGATAAACGCGCAGTTTACCCGCTTCGGCAGCGAGGGTGCGCAGGTCGTTCAGACGCGCTTCATCGGACTGCATTGCCAGCGCGGGCGGGGCGTAACTCTCGGTAATGAAGTCCCGCAGGCGCTCGAAATCCCCTCTGTTGAGCAGCGTCTGCTGGGCGATCAGGCGCATCCCGGCGTTGCTCGTTACCAGCGCCCCTTTGTCATTCACGATAATCGCCATCCTCATCCAGAATGCGGGCCAGTTCGCGCTGCACCAACTGTGGGCGTTCATCGCGCAGCAGGGGCAAACGGCTGCGGGTGCGGTGCAGTTGGTTGAGATCAATCTCCTGCGTCACCAGCATTTCGTCAAAATAATGCCCGTGCGTCAGAAACTCACCTTCCGGGTTGACGACCAGCGACCCGCCCCAGAAATTCTTGCCATCCTCATAGCCGACGCGGTTGCACATGAGGATGTAGTCTGTAAAGGTGCTGCCATACGCCTGCGTCATCAGTTCGACCCAGCGCGCTACCGTCAGGCGGCCCCCTTCGCTGGCGCTGACACCGCGCCCCGGACTGCTGTTGCCAAAAATCATCACATCGGCCCCATCCATCCACAGCACATAAGGCGCGGACATGTGCCAGAAGTCCTCGCAGATCAGCATCCCAAAACGCCCGAAGCGGGTATCAAACGCCCGGATGCGCGTGCCCTGGTCGAAGTAGCGGCCATCATCGAACATAGTGTAGGTCGGCAGATAGATTTTGTGGTGGATGTGCAGGCATTCCCCCTGCGACAGATAAGCCTGCGCGATGTAAAAGCGCTGGCGTTTATCGGCCTGGACAAAACCGAAGGCAATATCCATTTTCATACTGGCATCCAGCAGCGCGCGGAAGGTGTCATCATCGCGTGTGGCGCGGATAGCAACTTCCGGCACAAGGTCCTGCACCTGATAGCCGGTCATGGACAGTTCCGGGAAGACGATCAGGTCCACGCCGCGCTGGTCGGCCTGTTCGATGAATTGCAGGTGTTTTTCGAGGTTCGCGCCGACATCTCCCAGTTTGGGGTAAATCTGCGCCAGTCCCACAGTCAGCCGCATAGTGAGTCCTTCTGCATCAATAGCTACGCTGTAATGGTAGACCAACTCGGCTCTGAAACCAAGCGCCATCCAAAACTAAAGTGGCTCACGGGCATACGAATCGAAGAACGACCAGATTTCCTCATTGGCATTCACGTCCTGAGTCAGGCTGCCGGACAGCCCGAACTGCCAGAGGGGGCTGCTGCCGGGCCAGCGATGCCCGCCGCCGTCAATGGCATAATAACGCACTTCGAGATCGCTGGCACAGCCGATGTAGGTTTCCAGCCGCACGCGGGTGTCATCCGCCACCGGGTCCAGGTGATTGACCAGCGGCGCGAAGTCACAGCCATAGATGCGCACCCAGGTCAGCAGCGCTTCGGGAACAGACGCCAGACCGGGTTTGCCATCCAGCGGCAGGTCTTCGTCGGCTGTGCCGTGCATCATCAGGACAGGCACAGGCCGCGCCGGGTTGCAGGTCTGCTGCACGGACTCGGCCATCGTCGCGCTGACCGCCGCCACCGCCGCGATTCGATCCGATAACTCACAGCCCAACCGCAGCGCCATAAACCCGCCGCTCGAAAAGCCCGCCGCGTACACCCGGTTCAGGTCGATGGTGTACTGCGCGGCCAGCGTGTCGATCAACGCGCGGGTGAAAGCCACGTCATCCACGCTGGATTGGTCAGCTTCGGAATACCCGCTGCCATCTGCCCAACTGCGCCGCACGCCATCAGGATAGGCGACCATAAAACCTTCGCGTTCGGCCAGTGTGTTCAACCCGGTCATTTCCTGCATCAGCCAGCCAAACCCATTCTGCGGGTGATACACCAGCAGCAGCGGCACAGGCTGGCTGGCGTCGTAGCTGGGCGGCACAAAAAGATGGTAGGTGCGCTCCGCACCCGCGAAGGTCAGGCTGCGGCGGCCTGCCAAAAACCCGGACAGCAGAGTCACGGCCACGATCAGCAGCAGGGCCAGAGTTAACAGGCCAAATAGAAAGAACCAGCACCCACAGCCCCACCTGCGGGCAGTCTGAACCGGCTGCTCCTCATCGGCTTCGATGTTGATTTCCGGTGAGTCCACAGATTACGCCGAAACATCGCCTGTTACGGATCGGGGTCGGCGCAGTGCCAGCAGAACCGCCGCAGTCAGCGCCAGGGCCGCACCGGCCACAAAGGGAGCGCCTGGCCCCAGCCCCTGCCACAGGACCCCTGCCAGCAGACTGGCCGGAAAAGCCATGAGGCCGACCACCGCATTATAGAGGCCATAGGCCGTGCCGCGCTGCTCCGGCGGGATCAGATCGGCGACATAGGCTTTGGCTGTGCCTTCTACGGCTGCATAATACAGACCATACAGCGCGTACACCAGCCAGATTTGCCAGCCCGCGTTAACCACTGCGAAGCCCAGGTAAATCAGGCCGTAGACCAGCCAGCCGCCGATAATCAGGCGTTCTCGCCCAATGCGATCCGACCATGCCCCTAACGGGCCGGAGAAAGCCGCATAGATCAGGTTGAAGGTCATCAGCATTGCGATGATCCCGGCGACATTCAGACCACGCTCCTGGGCACGCAGCACCAGAAAGGCATCCGACGAATTGCCCAATGTAAAAATGGCAATTACCAGCAGGAAGAATTTGAAATCGCGGCTCAGTCCGCCGAACGAAAGTCCAACCATGCGCGTTTCTGGCTGCTTGAGCGGTGTCTCGCGTGCGCCAAACGCCAGCACGATCACGGCCACGAATGCCGGAACTGCGCTCACCAGTGCCAGCGTTTGAAAGGTTGATTGGGTCAGCGCCAGCGATTCGGCCTGAGTCGCCAGCACGATCAGCAGCGCAATCAGGAGGCCGATGAATGCCCCGGCGGTATCTCCGGCGCGGTGTAACCCAAAGGCCAATCCGCGATGCTGCGGCTCCACACTGTCGGCGATGAGCGCATCACGCGGCGCGGTGCGGATGCCCTTGCCGATTCGATCCACAAAGCGCACAGCCAGCACACCGCTCCAGGCGGTCACGATAGCCAGAAACGGTTTGGAAAATGCGGACAGACTGTAGCCCAGAACTGCCAGCCACTTGCGCGTCCGCAGTTTGTCCGACAGCCAGCCGGACACGATTTTCAGCAGCGACGATGTGGTTTCGGCGATACCCTCGATCAGACCGATCAGCGCAGTGGGTGTTCCCAGCACGTTCGCCAGAAACAGGGGCAAAAGAGTCAGGATCATCTCGCTCGATATATCCGTCAGAAAGCTGGTCAGGGTCGTAATCCAGACATTGCGCGGCAGCTTTTTCAAAGGGCGACGCACACTTTCGGCCATAGACCGTCCTGATACTCAGTGTCCCTTCTTTTTCTGCCGGTTGATTTTTTTGGAACGGGCAGCCTGTTTGCGTTTGGCCTTCTTTTTGCTGGATGCCTTTTTCGCCCGGCTGTGTTCGATATTCTGCGGCGCGTCTTCATCTGACCAGAACAGGGCGGGTCGTTCGCTGTAATCTGGCTCGTCCCTGTCGTCATCATCCTGACCGGAAAAATCCTCAAATACAGAGGTGTCCACCCGGCCAGAAGCCAGGGCTGCTTCCAGCACAGGTTCCGCAATTTCCATGTTCAGGTCGCGCACCGCCTCGGTCAGAATGCCATTGAGAATGGGCGGATTGGTTTCGTATTTTTTAAGCTGTTCGATCAGAATGCCGGCGCACAGGGCGTAAATGGTTTC
>CAZKIB010000023.1:27118-28931 GCA_964552425.1 uncultured Anaerolineaceae bacterium
CATCATGATGCAGTTGACCGCGTGGCTGCGGGCGTAATCCGCGTTGGTTTCATCGGCCAGATAGCGCGCCAGGGCAGGCACAGCCGGCGCGCCGATCATGCTGTAAACCAGCGGCATTTCCATCATCATATTGGGATCGGGCACTTCAAACCACTTCAGCAGCGGTTCAACCGCTTCGACGGCTTCCATCTGTCCAAGCAGACGCCAGGCATGAACCGGCCCCCAGGTGTAGGCCATGGGGTAATCATTGAAGCGCACCCGAAAATCGGTTGCCAGCCGGATCAGGTCCGGCACATGCGCCTTACGAATGTTGAGTTCGTTGTAGTTGCCGCTGTAATCCTGCCCCAGATACAGCAGGCGGCGCACCGGTTCGTCATAGACGTGGGCAAATGGCGTCTTTTTCCAGCCCGGCCCGCGCACGACCTGCCCCGGTTTTGCGCCGGTATGGTCGCCATCCTTCAGCACCGGCACGCCGTTGACAATGACGTGCTGCATCCCGGTGGCGTACTGGTGCGGGTTCTGCGGGGTGGCATGATCCTGAATCGTGTCCGGGTCAAAGGCGACCACATCGGCGAAGTAACCCGGTTCCAGCAAACCGCGCTGTTGAATTTTGAGATTTTTGGCCGGGAAACTCGTCAGGCGGCGGATGGCTTCCTCCAGTGGGATGATCTTTTCCGCGCGCACGTATTTTGCCAGCACGCGGGCAAAGGACCCATAGGCACGGGGATGCGGGATCGAATTGAGGAACACGCCTTCGGGAGCCTGCGATTCGGCGTCGGAGCAGAAGGCCACCCAGGGCAGGGCCATCTGTTTGCGCAGGTTGTCCTCCGACATGCTGAAATACATGGTAAAAATGCGGCTGTTGTCCTCGATCAGCAGGTCGATGAGCGTGTCTTTGGCCGACTGGCTGCCGCGCATTTCCATGACTTCCAGCAGGGTTTTGCCCTGAAGCGCCTTGAGGTGCGGCTGCTGGAAACCTGCCAGCAGGATATTGGCCGGGGAGTTTTCCGCGTACATATTCTCCCACTCATCGGACGGTTTGGTCATATCGGCTTTGATGCGTTCGCGGGTGGCCGGGTCTTTCAGCCGGGCGATCATGGCGTCGTGCCCGCTGGAATGCGCCCAGGGGGGAATGCACGAATCCAGCCCTGTGCCGGAAAACGGATAGGTATACATATCCGCTACCACGTCCAGCCCGGCGGCGCGGGCCGCTTCGATTTTCTGAATGGCCGCGTCCATTTTGGGCCAGTTGGACTGCCCGGCGGCTTTCAGGTGATAAATCTCGCCAGTGACATTGGCGGCGCGGACAATTTCGAGAAATTCGTCCAGCGCTTCGAGAAAGGTGCTGCCTTCGCTGCGGATGTGGGAGATGTACATGCCGTCGTATTCGGTGAGCACACTCGCCAGAAAAATCAGTTCGTCGGTGCTGGCGTAATGCGCCGGGGGATAGATCAACGCGGCGGACATGCCCATCGCGCCCTCTTCCATCGCCTGCCGCAGCAGCCGTTTCATCTCGTCGATTTCTTCGTCAGTGGGTTCGCGGTCCTCATAGCCGATGGTGTGGATGCGCAGGGTGGAACTGCCCACGAACGAGGCGATGTTGCAGGACACACCGCGTTTTTCCAGCCATTCCAGATATTCGCCCAGTGTGGTCCATTCCACATCGTAGGCAATATCGCCCTGCGCCATGTAGGAGCCGGGGCCAGTGGCTTTCATCGCGTCATTGAGCGGCCCCATCGAGACGCCCTCGCCCATGACTTCCAGCGTGACGCCCTGGCGAATCTCGCTTTGTGAACGGCCATCCTGAATCAGT
>CAZKIB010000023.1:29058-39726 GCA_964552425.1 uncultured Anaerolineaceae bacterium
GATGCGATCTCCCCGGATGGCGACATCCCCTTCATAGGGGGCCGCCCCGCTGCCATCGTAGATCGTGCCGTTGCGCAGAATAAGATCGTATTCCATGAGTTCCATCATCCTGTGTAAGTAACCTGATACCCAGGTGTTCGCCATTGCTTCAACCGGATCGCTCGACTGCCCGGACGGAACGGGGTGCGATCAGGCCCCACAGACTGACCAGCAGCGCGCCCAGGTCCAACCATTGATCCGCGCGCAGCCCGGCGACCATGACCGCATAATCGGCCCGGAAGAATCCAATGCCGAACATGCCCAGGCTGAGAAGCGCCAGCGCCAACCAGAAACGCCGCGCCGCCAGCCATCCACGCCAGATCAGCGCGGCTGTGATGAGCAGGACCGTCAGCGCCAGCACGAGTCCGATGAACTGGGTATTGTAACGCGGCGCGGGGATACCATACACATCCGGCAGTTCGGCTACCAGCAGCGCCGGATAATTCGCCAGGGTGTCCACTTCCGCGCCAAAAGCGCAGTTGGCCGCCCGGCAGCCCCACCAGCCGGCCAGCGCCAGCAGCGGCAGCGCCAGAGCCAGCGTGTCCAGAAGGTGCTTCACGGGGACATTACGCCAGCGGGCAGCCAGCAGCAGCCCGGCCAACCCGCCGAACAGCGCGCCGTGCCAGTCCAGCCCGCCGGAACGCAGGCGCAGGATTTCATTCATGTTGTAGGCAAAGGAGGTGCGGGTGGGCAGCACATGAAACAGTCGCGCGCCGAGGACGCTCCCCAGCAGCGCGCCGAGGCAGGTATCCACCACCGCGCCGCGCGAGGCCGGGACTCGCCAGACTGCCCAGCCCAGCGCCGCCGCGAAGGCCAGCGCCAGCGCAAGGGTGAAGGTCTGAATTTCCAGCGGGCCGATGCGTGTGTAAAACGACACTGCAAAACGCTCCTGAATGTCCCCATTCTAGTGGGAAGCTTCAGGAGCGTCAAAAAGGAGCAAGAGTCTTAGTGCCGAGTGCCCGGTGCTGAGGAGAGGCTGAAATGCTATTTGTTCAGGCGGCGCAGGCCAATGTACTGGCCGATGCCGAACAGCAGAACCACGTCGGCGATAATCAGCGTCGCCCAGCGGCCTTCTGTCGAGAAGGTGAACGGGTCAGCGATCAGGATGAGCAGGCTGCCCAGCACCCAGATGGCGTTGCCGGCGATGACGGCCCATACTGCGCCGCGATTCACCTGCGAGCGGGTAGCGATGTACATTAATGCCGCTGCCCACGCCAGAAAGCCCGCACCCACCGCAGCGATGATGCCCGCCGCGTCCGGCGAGACGCCCAGGAAGGCTGCGATGGAGCTGCTGAATACCAGGAACCCCAGTCCCGCGATACCGGAAATCACGCTGTCCACTTCCAGCACGATGCGCAGCAGGCGATCATTAGTTTTAGTCTGAGTCTGTGTTTTCGAGGACGATTGAACGAGGGTGGTCATGGTTTGCACCTTTCTGTATTCACGATCAATGCAGCCAGATTACGGCACAACATGCTGCCACCACCACTCAAATCACTGCCATCTGCTGCCAGTTCAGCGAATCAGCGCCAGCATGTCCTCAACGGTATAGCGCTGTCTGAAAGTGAAGGCCAGCGGCGTAGGGCCGTGCGCTTCGAGATATTCCAGCTTTTCGCGCGCTTCGGCCAGCGTGGGATGATGCCCCGCCGGAACCCACCACAGCACCAGGTACGGGCGCTCCATTTTAACGAACCATTCCCGGCGGCGGCGGAAGAAGTCGGCGTGTTCGCTTTTGTAGGCGAAGTCGAACAGCGCGTCGATAGAGTCCCACACGGTCAGATTGATGAGCATATCGGCGTCATTCTCAAAGCGGAATGAGGTCGAATCACCTTCGTCATTGACCAACTGCCACACAAAACCGGGGGTCTGGTGGCCCAGTGTGTTGATGCGGATCAGGTTGTTTACGAAATCCGCCATGCTTGGGTCATCCAGCGGGGCGACGGTGTAGCCGACGTTCAACTGCGCAATGTGATAGGTCTGTTCAGCCATACAGAATTTTCTCCTGCCCAACGACGTTCCCATTCTACAGGAAAACAGGGTAGTATTGGGGGGTAATTCGATCCAGAATGAACCATTTCCAGGAGGCATACCTTGAGTACAGACCTGCAAACGCTGGCGATCAATACCATCCGCACACTGTCGATGGACGCCGTACAGAAAGCCAACAGCGGGCATCCCGGCCTGCCGATGGGCGCTGCGCCGATGGCCTATGCGCTGTGGACGCGCCACCTGCGCCACAACCCGCGCAATCCCCACTGGGCCAACCGCGACCGCTTTGTCCTCAGCGCCGGGCACGGTTCCATGCTGATCTATTCGTTACTCCACCTGACCGGCTATGATCTGTCGCTGGATGAAATCAGGAACTTCCGGCAGTGGGGCAGCAAGACCCCCGGCCACCCGGAATATCATGAAGCGCCGGGCGTGGAAACCACCACCGGCCCGCTGGGACAGGGCGCGGCCAATGCCGTTGGGCTGGCGCTGGCAGAGGCATTTCTGGCGAACTATTTTAACCGCGATGGGTATAACATTGTCGATCACTATACTTATGCGCTGGTCAGCGATGGCGATTTGCAGGAAGGCATTTCCGCCGAAGCCAGTTCCCTGGCCGGCCTGTGGGGTCTGGGTAAGCTGATTTACCTGTATGACAACAATCACATTCAACTGGATGGTCCCACCAGCATGGTGTTTGGCGAGGACATCATCAGGCGCTATCAGGCGTATGGCTGGCACACCATTGATGTGGAAGACGGCAACAATGCCGAAGTGGTCAGCGCCGCGATTGCTGAGGCGAAAAGCGTCAAGGACCGGCCCACCCTGATTTCCATACACACAACCATCGGTTATGGCAGCCCCAACAAGGCCGGGACCAGCGAAGCGCACGGGTCGCCGCTGGGCGCGGATGAAGTCAGACTCACCAAAGAGGCGCTTGGCTGGCCGCAGGAAGAGTTTTATATCCCCGGTGACGCGCTGGAACACTTCCGTGAAGCGAGTGACAAAGGGGAAGTGCAGGAGCGCACCTGGCAGCAGGTCTTTAACGAATGGGCGGCGAAGTACCCGGAACTGGCGAAGGAATGGGACACGGCCATGAGCGGCCAGCTTCCCGAAGGCTGGGATGCCGACCTGCCGGTTTACACGTCAGACGACAAGCCTGTCGCCACCCGCGTCGCCAATGGGGTGTCGATTAACGCGATTGCTAAACACGTCCCCACAATGATCGGCGGCGATGCCGACCTGGCCGGCAGCACGCGCACGCTCATCAGCGGGGCGGAACACACCGGCGCGCACAAACCGGCGGCCCGCAACCTGCGTTTCGGTGTGCGCGAACATGCGATGGGCGCGATTATCAACGGGTTGGCGCTGCACGGCGGCATCATCAAACCCTACAGCGCCACCTTCCTGACGTTCAGTGATTACATGCGGCCGGCGATGCGGCTCGGCGCGCTGATGAATATCCCGACGGTCTATGTGTTCACGCATGACAGCATTGGCCTGGGTGAAGACGGCCCCACCCACCAGCCGGTTGAGCATTTCGCGGCGCTGCGGGCGATCCCGCATCTGACGGTGATCCGCCCGGCGGATGGCAATGAGAGCAGCGCGGCCTGGCGTGTGGCGATGACCCTGCCTGGCCCGGTGGCGCTGATCTTCACCCGCCAGAATGTGCCCATCCTTAACGGCGCGGAGTCGATCCGCGCGGGAGTGGAACGTGGCGCATATGTGCTGGATGACTGTGACGGCACACCGCAGGTGATTCTGCTGTCGTGCGGCAGCGAGGTGCATATTGCGCGGGAAGCGTATCACAAACTGCGCGCGGAGAATGTGAAGGTGCGGCTGGTATCCATGCCTTCGTGGGAATTGTTCGAAGCGCAGGATGAAGCCTATAAAGAGAGCGTGCTGCCAAAAGCGGTCACGGCGCGGGTAAGTATCGAGGCGGGGGTCACGCAGGGCTGGCACCGGTATGTGGGCAGTCAGGGAATCGCTATCGGTCTGGATCGCTTCGGGGCCAGCGCGCCCTATCAGGTGGTTTACGAAAAGCTCGGCCTCACGGCGCAGGCGGTGATTGACGCGGCGAAGAAGCTGATCTGATTTGCCTGTTCGGAGATCATGTCCGCATTAAGGGCGGCTCTCGGACCGCCCTTACAGGTTGACTCTGTGTATTGTCTGGCACTTCAGCCCAGCATCCGCCAGCGTTCGTGAAACGCGGGTTTGGGGTTGCCGCTGGAATCGACCAGGCCAAAGCCGTTGTCCATGCCGTCCGCCCAGGCATACCAGATCGCGGCGGCCACTTTGCTGGCGTAGCGCTGTTTGAGGATGTTCATGAAGCCGCTGCAATAATCGGTGACATCGTTAATCACATCCGCGCGCCCCTGATGATCCAGCACGCCCCATTCGGTGATCCAGACTGGCTTGCCCGGCAGCACCGCGCTGTAGGCTTCAATCTCTTCGGACAGCGGCCCCCAGTTGCTGAAGCGATGCCCGGCCACGCCGCGCCCATACGGATGGCAGGCGATTCCGTCGGGGCGCACATCGGCCGGCATGGTCGACAGAGTCGCGCTGGCATAATGTGAACCCGGCCCTGGCCCGGTGGTGTGTCCGCCGGTGATGATCGGCGTCGTTTTGTCCACCTGACGAATGGCGCGAATCGTCTCCGTCAGCATGTGGCCGTAATCCGCTGGCGGGATGGGCACGGCGGCGCGGGCATGTTCTGGCCGGGTGTCCTGTTCGTTCCAGACCTGATAGGCGTGAACCAGATTTTTGCCGGCGAATTTGGCCGCCACCTGCCGCGCGAAATCGGCATAGGTAGGGACAAGCTGTTTCCAGCGCCCGCTGTCCATCTGCTGCCAGTTGAAGCCCGCGCCCTCGCCATAAAGCTGGTGCGTGAAGACCATCAGCACCTTCATGCCGGCCTGCGCGTAACGTTCGATGTGGGGCAGGTAGCGCTTGTAAGCGGCTTCAATGTCCCGGTTGCCATAGCTGCCGTTTTCCGGGTTGAACGACACATTAAACTTGACGCGCACCCAGCCGATGCCTTTCATGGAGGCCGGGTCCGGGTGGCCCTGCGGATGAAAAATATCGAGGTTCATGCCGAGCAGACTGGCGCTGGTCGCGGCGGATGAGGCTGCCGTGACCGGCGCGGTGGCCGCTGCTGCGGTGATCGGGGGCGCGGCGGGCTTCAGCAGCCAGGCGGCGGTGTAGGCGGTGGTGCCATCGCTGCGGCGAATCTGGAGCCACTGTCCATCAGCGCCCAGTTTGCTCTGGGTCACGTCGGCTGGTTCCAGCGATTCGATCACTTCATCCAGCTTGAGCGTGCCCAATGGTTTGCCATCCACCGGCGTTTCGCGGATACGCAGGCCATCCTGTCTGGGCGTGACATAGACCGGCCCGCTGACTGCGGCGGCTGACCCCGGCGCAGCTGAAGCGCTGGCGGTTATGGTGACAGGCGGCGCGGCCGGCTTTTCAAACAGGCTGGTCGGGTCGATGGTCTGGTACACCAGCAGTCTGAGATTGCCCCCGGCCAGCCCCAGCGGCGCGCCAGCGGCTACATTCTGACCGGGCTGCGCGCTGATCTGTTGCAGGCCGATGTAGGTCACGACGACCTGCTCGGACGACAGTTGCAGCCAGTTGTCTTTGACTGCGGTGATGCTGCCCGCCGCAATCGCCCGCACCGAAGCGCCCGGCGGCGCGCCAATTTCCAGACTGCCGCTGGCGGCGCTGTAGGGCGTGATGATGCGCTGCTCCCCTTCGAACGGCCACAAAAACGTGAGTGCCATAAGAACCCCCTAACTCAAAACAAACCTTCCTTCAGTTTAGGCTACGATGGGAGGGTGATGTGTTAAGGATGATTCGATGCTATGCGGATTTTTCGCCGGGCAGGACGCTAACCCCGCTCCCCATCCTCGCCAGGACCGGCATCGCCTTCGCCCTCGGATGTGCCGGGATACAGGGCGCGGGAGGATTCGGCGGGTGGCAGCGGCCCGGACGATCTGGCCGGTGCGGGTGAGCGCAGTTGCAGGCCGTCGCCATCCTCATGCAGCGCCAGATTTTCGATATACAGCGAACGGCTGGGAAAGGCGATGCTCAGGCCCAGGTCGGCCACGATGTCCATGATGCGCAGGTTGATGTCCTGCTTGTGTTCATGAAATTTGACCCAATCCGGCTCCCAGATGTAGCAGCGCACCAGCACATTGAGCGCACTGTCGCCAAACTCGGTAAACAGCACGACGATGGATTCTGGGTCGACCTTTTCCTGCGCGTTGAGCATCTCGCGGATGCGATGCACCAGCACGCGCATCTGGTCGCTGGTGGTGCTGTAGGTGACACCCAGCGTAAAATTGATCCAGCGTTTTTGCAGGCGCGACCAGTTGGTGATGGCCCCGGAAGTCAGCTTGGCATTGGGAATCGTGACGTAAGCCTGGTCAAGCTGGCGGATGCGCACGTTGCGCACGCCCACCTGCTCGACGATCCCTTCCACATCAGCAGTCTTGATAAATTCGCCGACGACAAAAGGCCGGTCACTGACAATGGTAGTGAAGGCGAACAGATTCGCCACCGTGTCCTGGGCCGCCAGCGAGAAGGCCAGCCCGCCCAGCCCCAGACCGGCGATCAGGCCGCTGACATCGTACTCCCATTCCTGAAGCAGCACGACAATCGCCAGCGCCACGAGGATAATTTTCAGCCCGGTGCGCAGGAACGGGATCAACTGGTCATCCAGCCGGATGCCGGTCAGATAGCGCAGACGGGTGGACGAGGCCACCACCAGGTCCGCCGCGTTATGCAGGGTGAAGATCACCGCGAGGATCACAAACGTGCGCGAGAGGTGGGTCATAAACTCAATGGTCGCGCCATCCGCCGACAGAATCTGTCCGGCAACCGCCACGCCAATCGCCACCACCAGCAGGCGGATGGGGGTTTCCACCGCCGTCAGCAGGATGTCATCAATCTGGGTTTTGGTGCGCTCAATGACCAGCCGGCGCAGGGGCAGCAGGATCAGGGCAGAAAGTAAGCGCCGCAGCAGCCAGATAATCAGCAGTGCCAGCACCGCCAGCAGCACCCGCAGCGCCAGGTTGCGAAATTCACGGGGCAGATTATTGATAAATTCGAGTTCGAACATGCCCCTATCTTGCCACCGCTCTTTACGTTTCGCAACCTCAATGAATTTCTTGTAAAAAAACGCACAAATTAATGCACTCACCACTTATTTGGGATTAGGATTGCAGTGTAGTGGTGAGATAAGAGGGGCGGTAACAAACGTAATGTTTACAGAAGATCATGTCGACAATGTCAGCGGACTGCATATCTGCCCGATCTGCGCCAAGATTTACCTGGAAGAGAAGCCGATGTACATGCACATCATGCGGGCGCACCAGGACGGCCAGCGCATGGCCTATGACCTGCGCGCTGACCTGTACCGCCGCTGGCAGGAACGTATTCCTCGCAGCACTCAGTAAGCTTCTCTTCCGGTTTGGTTCATACGATCCTATCGGGCGGATTCCCGCAGTTGAGCATCCATCACCGCAACCGCCGTCATGGACACAATATCGTTGACATCATCCCCTGCCTGCAAGACATGCACCGGCGCGCCCATGCCTAACAGAATCGGGCCAATCGCTTCCGCTTCCGTCAGCCGGTCCAGCAGTTTGTAGGCAATGTTGGCGGAACCGAGGTCAGGGAAGACCAGCACGTTGGCGTCCTTCACCTGGCTGAAGGGATAGCGCTCGTCGATAATCTCCGCCACAACCGCCGTATCCGCCTGCATCTCGCCGTCAATCACAATATCAGGCCGCTTCTGCTGAACAATCTGGACCGCATCGCGCACTTTCGCTGAAAATTCGTGCGGTGTACTGCCGAAGTTCGAGAAGGACAGCATGGCGACGCGCGGGTCCATATCCAGCGAACGCGCGAAGTCTGCCGCGAGAATGGCGATTTCGGCAAGCTGTTCGGCGTTCGGGTTGATATTGACCGTCGCGTCGGTAAACAGATAGGTGCGGTTGCGCACAATCATCAGGTAACAGCCACTGGCGATTTTCGCGCCGGGGCGTGTGCCGCACAATTGCAGCGCCGGCCGCATCACCTCCGGGTATTCCTGCGTCAGACCACTCATGAAGCAGTCGGCATCGCCCATCTGCACCATCATCAGGCCGTAATGGTTGCGGTTGCGCAGCACGGTGCGCGCGCGCGCCGGGGTCATCCCTTTGCGGCGGCGCAGTTCCACCATCCGATCCACATAATTTTCCGGGCTGGCGGTCAGCGGGGTGACAATT
This sequence comes from uncultured Anaerolineaceae bacterium, assembly GCA_964552425.1. Lineage (GTDB taxonomy): Bacteria > Chloroflexota > Anaerolineae > Aggregatilineales > Phototrophicaceae. Next base: position 37,356 of record CAZKIB010000023.1, read on the forward strand.
TCCGGCTTGAAGTGCAGGCCGAGTTCGTCGATGATGCCCTGAATTTCGGCTTTGTCGCCCAGCAGAATCGGCGTGGCGATGCCCTCTTCCTGCACCTGATAGGCGGCGCGAATGATCTTGGGGTGTTCGCCTTCACCATACACCACCCGCTTGCGGATGCCCATACGCGCCTTGTTCATGATGTTGGCGCGCACGGTTTCGCCCGCGCCCTGCCGCTGAATCAGTTCCATGCGATAGGCGTCCAGGTCAATGGTGCGCCGGGCGACACCGCTTTCCATCGCCGCTTTGGCAACCGCTGGGGCCACCCACAGCAGCACGCGCGGGTCCAGCGGTTTGGGGATCAGGTATTCGCGCCCGAACTTGAGCGAGTTCAGCCCATAAGCATTAAGTACCACGTCGGGCACATCCTCGCGGGCCAGTTCTGCCAGCGCCTGGGCCGCCGCCCGCTTCATCTCTTCGTTAATCTGCCGGGCATAGACATCCAGCGCGCCCCGGAACAGGAAGGGGAAGCCGAGTACGTTGTTGACCTGGTTGGGGTAATCGCTGCGGCCTGTACCCACAATCGCGTCCGGGCGGACCGCCAGCGCGTCTTCCGGGCGAATTTCAGGGTCCGGGTTCGCCAGCGCCAGAATGATGGGGTCCTTCGCCATCTTTTTGACCATGTCCGGTTTGAGTACCCCGGCAGTCGAAAGGCCCAGGAACACATCCGCCCCTTCCATCGCGTCATCGAGTGTGCGGGCATTGGTGTAATTGGCGAAATTGATCTTCCACTCGTTGAGACCTTCTTCGCGCCCGGCGTAAATGACACCTTTGGAATCCAGCATCAGGATGTTGGTGCGCTGCACGCCCAGTTTGATATAAAACTCGCCAGTGGCGATGGCGCTGGCCCCCGCGCCAGAGATGACCACTTTCATATCGGACAGGTTTTTGCCCACGACCTCCGCCGCGTTGAGCAGCGCTGCGCCAGAGATGATGGCCGTGCCGTGCTGGTCATCGTGAAACACCGGGATGTCGAGTTCTTCCTTGAGCCGGGTTTCGATGATGAAGGCTTCCGGCGCTTTGATGTCTTCCAGGTTAATGCCGCCGAAGGTCGGGGCGATGGCCCTAACCGCCGCGATGACCTCCTCTGCGGTGTGGGCGTTCAGTTCGATGTCGAATACATCAATATCGGCAAAGCGTTTGAACAGTACACCCTTGCCTTCCATGACGGCTTTCGAGGGCACAGGCCCCAGATTGCCCAGGCCGAGAATAGCCGTGCCATTCGACACCACCGCGACCAGGTTGGCTTTGGCAGTCAGTTCGTAGGCGGTCAGACTGTCCCGGCTGATTTCCAGTACCGCTTCGGCCACACCGGGCGAATACGCCAGAGAAAGATCGCGCTGGGTTGCCAGCGGCTTGGTCGCGCGGACTTCAATCTTGCCCGCGCGCCCCTGGCGGTGATATTCCAGAACATCCTGTTTCGTAATTGCCATTTCAGAAGCTCCTTAAATTCAAAGGACGCTGCACAGACAGCGTGTAATAAAGGTACGGCAGCGTACCCTTATAATATACAGATTATGCCCCGTCTGCGGCGGTTTTCAATCAAGACCTGTGGAAGATCACCCCGGAGACATTATCAATGGACCAGCCGGCTGCTTGCGCGGGGCGCAAACCGGCGGAAACGGGGTGAGTCGGGGTAAGAAAATTCCTGGGTCTATTATGAAGAATATGAACGTTCTGTAGCGCCGCAAAGCCGATTTGTGAAAAACGAAAATTATCTGAATTTCCCACCGCAATAGTCCCCCGGTACTGGTCAAATTGAGAATAATCCATTAGGATAATCATGCGAATCAATTATTCGTCAATTCTTCAGAACCAACGCGAGGTTATGGATCATGGCTTATTTCACCTGTACCGATCACGAAGCGCTGCTCTGTGGCACATCACAGCCCAAAAGCGCCCCGGTCTTCCAGAAGTTCCTCAATCTGCACAGCACCATGCGCGATAAAGTACGGATGCAGGATTGGGATTTGCACCCGCACTGGCAGAAATCGCAGGTGATTTCTGACCTGTCTTCGACAGCCGCCACTGGACAGAACCACGTGCTGGCGCTTTCGTACTACCGCTCCTACGAGCAGGCCCGGTTGGTCGAAGGGCTGATGGGCATTGAACAGGTCGACGGCCAGCATGACGTGCAGCCCTACCGCCATCCGGTCATCGAAATGCGCCTGACGCCGGAAAGTTTCGCGGTTGAACTGGTGGTTTCGCCCTTCGCCTGGTGGGACCAGCGTAATTTTATCGGCAAGCTCGAACTGCAACGCCACCGCGACGCCCTGCGCCGCCTGCTGTACCGCATGGATGGCGATTACCGGTTCGGTTTCTGGGGCGGCGA
>CAZKIB010000023.1:39750-47021 GCA_964552425.1 uncultured Anaerolineaceae bacterium
ACTTCATGGCAGCTTCTGCACGGGCGCGTGCTGGACGAATGGATGGACACCTTCGCGGACGGCCAGGACTGGCTGCGCCTGGGTGTGTGGTACGAACCGGAATCCTCAGCCCTGAGCAGCGATTATATTGTGCATGAACTGACCACACGCATCGGCGAACTCTACAGCCTGTATGATTTTCTCCTGTGGACCAGCAACAACAATTATCACGACTTTTATCACAAGCGCGATAAATACGCCCGCCGCATGTATGCCTGAGTGTTATTGATTAGCGCTCCTGATCTCGGATACAATCAGGACCATGAGTAAAAATGCTCATGGTCTTGTTTTTTGTTTGGCATAGACTCAAGATAGAATTGATATGTAATCCATTTTCGGGTGATAAGGATTGATTGTGCGCGCAGGGCAAGTCTGTACTAGAATGAACGTGAAGCACGCATCGCGGGGGCAAACCCATGAGCAAGCGAACTGAAAAATCTCAACAACCCAATCGTGAACAGCTTCTGCAAATGGCTGTGACCACCGCGAAAGCCGGCAACAAGGACGGTGCGCGGGTCATGCTGCGGCAGATTCTCAGTGAAGACCGCCGTAATGAACGGGCCATGTTATGGATGGCCTATGTCGCCCGCACCAGCAAGGAACGCCGGCAGTGGCTGGAACGGGTGATTGATCTTAACCCGGATAATGAGCAGGCCAAATCGCAGCTTAAACGCATGAACTATCAGGTCAGCGCCCAGCAAAACCGCGTGCTGCTGGTCTTCGGCGTGGTCGTGGGTGTGCTGTTTGTGCTGCTGCTGGTGGTCTTGGCTGCTGTCTTCTTAGCCCCATAGCAGGGAGAGTTTTCTTTGGCGAACCAGGAAAATTTGCAGCAAAAACTGAGGATGGGCATTGATGCGGCCCGGCGCGGCGACAAAGCGGCGGCGCAGGTGCTGCTGCGTGAAGTGGTCGCGGCGGACCCCCGCAGCGAACTGGGCTGGATGTGGCTGGCTTCGGCAGTGGACAGTCTGGACGAGCGGCGCAAATGCCTGGAAAATGCGCTGCGTCTGAACCCGAACAATACCCGCGCGCGTGAAGCCCTGCGCCGTTTGCAGCCCGGTCTGGCAGAAGAATCCCCCGCGCCGCCCCGTGATGTTGCCCCCCGGCGCTCCCGGCGGCAGCCTGATGCGCGCGATGAGCCGCGCGCTGGCCCGCGCCCCATTACGCTTTTGATCGGCGTGGTTGTTGGCCTGGCGGTGCTGACCGCGCTCATTTTCGCGCTGGTGTCGACCCAGCAGTCCGGGCAGACACAGCTTTCCGGCGATGAGATCGCTCTCGCGCTGACTCAGTCCGTCACCCCCTCGCCAGACCCGGACACTTTTACCGCCACACCTTCCCCCTTTATGCTGATCGTGACCGTGAATATCACCCTGCCGCCGACCTTTACCCCCACATTTACGCCCCTGCCGTCAGAGACGCCGCTGCCTTCCGCAACGCCGATCCCGCTTTCGGCCTTTTCCATGATCTACGCGGCGCTGGAACCCGGCGCGGCAGCCCCGGCGCTCTACAGCGCGGCGGTGGATGGCACAGGCGAAACAGCGCTGGGCAGCGACATTCGCGATATCGCCTTCGACCCCGGCGGCCAGCGAGTGGCATTTGTGCGTGAAGTCACCACCATCACCGGTGAAGGGGACACTGCCACCGAAGAAACCGCGCTGGAACTGTTTATCGCGCCAGCAGATAACCTGAGCGCCGCCGAGCAGATCACCGAATTCAAGGGGACCATTTCGCGTCCGACCTGGGCGCCCAACGGAATCCAACTGGCCTTTGCCAGCGATTTCGACGGCGATATGGACATCTGGACGCTGACGGATGACGGCCTGAATATCGTTAATCTGACCGACAACAACGCGATGGACCGTGACCCGGCCTGGTCGCCGGATGGCAGCCAGATTCTGTTTGTGTCCGACCAGGACAGCCCCGGTCTGCTGCGGCTGTACAGCATGTCGGCGCAGGGCGAAAATATCCGCCGGCTCAACAGCCTGGGTGGTAACACCTATGAACCGCGCTGGTCATTTGATGGCGGCCACATGGTTTTTGTGAATGACAGCAGCGGTGATGGTGATATTTACGTGGCGGATGCGGACGGCCAGAGTTCGCTGCTGCTGACAGCAGACGATAACGGCGCGGAGGATCGCAGCCCGGCTTTTACGCCGGACGGCAACTGGGTTATCTTCGCCTCTAACCGCAGCAGTGATAATTTCCAGATTCATGTCATCAACGTGCGGGGCGACGGGCTGGTACAGGTCACCAACTCCACGCGCGATCATCAGACCCTGGATGTTCGCCCGGACCTGCTGCTGCGCCTGCGCCAGAATTAAGCATTAATCCAACGGAAAGGAAGCACCACCGTGAGCCAGGCAGACCAGATTAAACAACTCATGCGCGAGGGCATCGAAGCGGCCCGCTCCGGCGATAAGGCCGACGCGCGCGATAAATTTGAACAAGTCACCGAACTGGATGAGAAGAACGAAAAAGCCTGGTTCTACCTGGCCCAGGTCGTAGAGACGGATGCTGAAAAGCGCGTATGCCTTGAAAACGTGCTCGTGATTAACCCGAATAATGAAAAAGCCCGCCAGCAGATGGACCGGCTGCAAAGCCGGCTGAAGGCCGAAGAGGAAGTCGCGCCCGGCATTTCACGCCGCCAGTTGATGCTGATTGGCGGCGGCGGTCTGGCTGTCGTGGTGGTAATTGTCGGGATATTCCTGACCCTGACCATCAGCAGCGCCAACAGCGAACGCGCCCTGCGCCAGCAGGAAACGGCTGTGGCCCAGCTTGCCACCGACGGCGTGGCGACAGGGGTAGCGTTGCAGACCAGCGCCTATGAAACGCAGATCGCGCTGCTGGGCACGGACACCCCCACACCGCGCCCCAACGCTCTGCCCCCCACTTTTACACCTTCACCGGAACCAACCGGAACCGCCACACAGGTGCTCCTGCCCCAGCCAGGGGGGGATGTCACCGGCAATATCGTCGCCTGGGGCGGCCCGGATGTGTTAAGCAACGGCGCGCTGGAACCCCGCCTGTACCCGCTCAATGGGCTGGGTGAATTCACGCTCATCGGCGACGAACTGGGGCGCGATGTGCGCTTCGGCGGGAATGGGGATCGCATCGTCTACAGCCGTTATTATTCCCCCACCTTCGATTTTGGTCTGGAAGCGGTGAACACCAACGGCACGCAGCGCACACCCATTCGCGCCACCACCGGCGTGATTGATGCCAGCCAGCCGGATTACTGCCGTACCGCTGACCGGGTGGTGTTTGTGGCCGTGCCCGAAGAGCGGCCCACCGGGGATAATGTCCAGTTCGATGTCGAACCACCCACCCAGGTGTTCATCATCGACCTGAACCTGGCAGGTCAGACCGGTGAGGGTGGTGCGCCGCCAAACGCGACCATCCGCCTGACCAACGACAGCGCGCGTTACACTGAACCGGCCTTTTCGCCCGACTGTTCACGTGTGGCCGTCGTGCGTGATGATTACAACAGCGCCGAAGCCGGGGCCGACGTGGTGGTCATTGAGGTAAATAACCCGTCGAGCGTCACAAAAATCACCAGCGACCTGTCCACGTTTATCGAATCCGCGCCGCGCTGGTCGGTGGATGGCTCGCAGATTATCTTTGCGGCGGCACAGCGCAACGACCCGGGCAACAGCGATATTGTGGTCGCCAGCGCCACCGGAACCGGTACGCCGCAAATCCCTGTCCGCAGCCCGTCTGATGACATCTACCCTGTCTTTAGTCCTGATGGCGCCTATCTGGCCTTTTCCAGCAACCGGGGTGGAGCCTATAATATTTATATCTACCGCGTCTCCGACGGTCAGTTGTTCCAGCTTACCAATTCGCAGAATAACGTATTTGTCGGAGGCTGGTGGCAGTAAATCGACAGTTAGCCCGGTGGACTAACCAATGGATGCCAGTGCCGATTTTGAGCAATTGATGCGGGAGGGCCGGATTGCGCTCGACCGGGGAGACCAGAGGCTGGCCCATACCCTGTGGCGCGAAGCCGCGATGGTGGACCCGTATAATGAGCAGGTGTGGGTGGCCCTGCTGGACGTGCTGGACTCGCTGGATGACCGGCGGGTGTGCCTGCAAAATATCGTGGAGATCAACCCGCTGAACGCGCAGGCCCGCCGGCTGCTGCGTGCTTACGAAGCCCGCGAACAGCAGACCTTCCGGCTGCGCAAACAGCGCAAACAGGAGCTGATCGTCCTCCAGAAACGGCGGCGGACTTTGCTGGTGCGTTCGCTGCTGCTGGGCGTCCTGCTGGGTTTATCCGGCCTGTTCTTCGCGGTAGTGCTGAGTATTCTGATCTACGCTGCCTGACCCAATCGCCACCTGCAATTCATCGGAGAGGTGATTCAGGTTGGCGGCCACCGTTTCCACCGTGCGCATACTCGCCAGATTCTGCTGGTTGATGCGTTCGATACGCTCGATGGTGATGGCGATTTCTTCCAGGTCTTCCATCTGCTGGCGAATCACCTCATAAATCGCCTTGACGGATTTGAACGATTCGGTAACGCTCTGGGACAGGCGCTGCATGATGCTGTTGGCTTCACGGGTCATGCTCACGCCGCTGTCCACGCCGGACATCCCCGCCTGAGTCGCCTCGACAGTCTGTTTCATGGCGTTCTGGATTTCGCCGAGAATGCCGCGCACCTGCTGCGCCGCTGAGGTGGACTGCTGTGACAGCGTGCGGACTTCATCGGCCACCACCGCGAAGCCGCGCCCATGCACCCCGGCCCGCGCCGCTTCGATGGAAGCGTTCAAGGCCAGCAGGTTCGACTGCGTGGCGATCTCACTGACAGACATGATGATTTCGTCAATGCGCTGGGTCAGTTCGCCCAGGCGGATGATGGTCTCGCCGATATGGGCGACATGCACCCGCACCGCTTCGATGCCGGTGATGGCCTGTTCAATGGCGATCTGGCCTTTGCTTGAAAACTCGGCGGTTTGCCCGGCCATGAGGGTGACGGAACGGGCCTGTTCGCGGATTTCTTCGGACAATTTGAGGAAGGTATCCAGCCGGTCATTGGTCGTGCCTATCGCCGTACCCTGCTCGGATGTGCCCGCCGCCAGGCGCAGCACAACCTCGTTGATGGCGTCGATCCCCCGCCCCAGACCGTCGGCTGTCACCTGAATCTGCATGGCAAGCTGCGCCAGTTCCGCCGCGTCACTGGTCGCTGACAGGGTGATTTGTGAGGGTGCGGCTGCGCTGGACTGATCCTGCAAAAGCAGCAAAATCCCCTGCCCGCCAATCAGCAGCCCGAAGCCGAGAATGACATGCTCGGTGGTCAGTTCCGGGTAGAGGTTCCACCAGCGGATGACCAGCGCGACCAATGGGGCGGCCACGTGACCGGCAGCCAGAAGTACGGATCGTTTGAACGCAGTGGGGGGGGCCAGCCGCGCCAGCAGCAGCGCTACGCCGACCAGCAGCATCCACCATGCCGCGTGAATTGTAAAAAACAGCAGCCCGAAGCCGGTGATGACCGACAGCGTGATCTGCAAGGCGGCATCCCACTGCGCGCTGCGGCGTTCCCATCCCGGCAGCAGGCCGATTCCGCCCACGATCAGGTATGCGGCTGCCAGCAGCAGTTTGAGCGGTGATGGGTCGACCAGATAAGCCGCGCCGAATAACAGGCCGGAACCGATCCCGACCAGCCCCGCCTGAATATGATAAGGTTGCCGTGCCAGTGAAAACCGTTGAGTCATAAGATGGCCTGTTTGAACACACCCTGCTTTCTTTAGCATACTGCCGGGTGGAGTCTCACACAAGCCCAGCATCTTAATCGTTGGGCGCGGCCAGACTCGTGGCGAAAAATTCGACGAGGCGGGTTTCATATTCCGAGGTCTGGTCGAAGAGCGCAGTAATATGTTCGCTTCCGGGCACAATCCAGAGTTCAGCCGGTGTGCCCTGTGCCGTCAGTGCGTCCGCCATCCAGCGGGCATGATCCACCGGCATCCGCGTGTCCTGATCGCCATGTGTGATAAACAGGGGACGGCCCTGCATCGCCAGGGCGGCCTGAAGCGGGCTGCGCGCGGTAATATCCACCCCGCCGATCACCCGGCCCATGAACACGCCTGCCGGGGCCAGCATTGCCGGGAAACGATGCCGTTCCAGTTCATCCAGAATGGCGACTTCCAGATCCGAATAGGAACTATCGGACCAGACCGCCGCGACACGCGGTTCCTCGCCAGCGGCGATGAGGGTGGTCGCCCCGCCCAGTGACAGACCATACAGGCCGATGCGTTCCGGCGGGACGCCCTGTTCAGCCACCAGCCAGTCCCACGCGCCCAGCACGTCCCGATATTCCATAAGTCCCCCGGCCATGCGGCCCCCGCCGACAACAGCCGAATCGCCGTGATTGCGCAGGTCCAACATCAGCACCTGAAAACCGGCCCGGTTCAGCATCCCTGCCGCGAGCAGAATATGGGGGGCGTGGCGGCAGGAATTCAGCCCGTGCGCCAGAATGACCGCCGGCGCACCGGCTTCAGAGGCCGGGACGTACCAGGCAGTCAGGGGAATCTGATCCTCCCGGCTGGGAAACGTGATGGTTTCATAGGCTGGCATCTGGTACACGTCCAGATCAAGCGTGTAGGCTTCGTGCGCGAACTGCGCGGGTGTTTGTGTTTGCCACACGGCCGGGCTGCGTTCACAGCGGGCTGTTGTGGCTGTCGCCGTCTGATAAACCACTGCCCCCGCCGCGCCATACACCACGCCCAACAGCACGATGATGACCCCTACCGTAGGCAGCAGACGCCGTTTCATGATCGTTAGTCCTGAATAACTATTTTACCCGTGAGTTTAGCCCTTTGTTAATAAGTCAGCAAATCGGGTGTCAGGTGCGCGGTACGGTTGAGATAGCGCAGGATAAGAAAACCATCGTCGCGGATGTCGATGCGCGTGATGGCGGTATTGTAATGATGATAATAGGTGGTCGGTGTCGGCAGTTGATTCAGCAGCGCCTTGATGACCAGGTTCATGAACATGCCGTGTGTGATAATGCCGACCCGTTCCCGGCTGTTTTTGCCGCGTTCGACCAGCGCTTCGGCCACCGCCACCGCCCGTCCGGCGGACCCGGCAGCCGTTTCGTAGCCCTTGTTCCACCAGCCTTCGGCGGTGACATCATCCGGCAGAACATAATCGACAAACTGCTCCAGAATCTCGGCCCGCGTCATACCGGGGTAGCCAACCGCGCCGCCGCCGTTCTCATCGTCCAGATAAATGCCACCCTGTT
>CAZKIB010000024.1:0-8886 GCA_964552425.1 uncultured Anaerolineaceae bacterium
AGCCTGTGGTTTATCGCGCCCCTGGCCTGGATGTTCCTGACTTCGTTCATGCCGCTGGAACAGGTGGGTGTATTCCCGCCAGAGCTGATCCCGCGCCAGTGGCAGATCGAAAATTACACAGAAGCCCTGCGGTTCTGGAACTTTGGCGTCACCTTCCGCAACACCGTCTTTATCACCGTCATGACGCTGATCGGCAATCTCGTATCCTCCACGATGGTGGCGTATGGGTTTGCGCGTTTCCGTTTTCCGTTCCGCGATACCCTGTTCCTGCTGCTGCTGGCGACGATGATGCTGCCCTTCGCGGTGCTGCTGATCCCGGTTTATGTCGCTTACAATGAACTGGGGTTAATTAACACCTTCTGGCCGCTCATCCTGCCACACTACTTTGGCAGCGCCTTTTTCATCTTTCTGTGCCGCCAGTTTTTCCTCGGCATCCCGCAGGACCTGATCGACTCGGCCAAAATTGACGGCGCGAACGACTTCATGATCTTCGCGCGCATTATGGTCCCGCTGGCAAAACCGGCCATTATCGTGGTCGCTATCCTGAGTTTCCAGAACAGTTGGAACGAATTTCTGGGGCCGCTGATCTACCTCAAGGACCAGAGCCTGCATACGCTGGCGCTGGGGCTGTATTACTTTCAGGGTTTGCCCGGCCAGGGCAACATCGCCAACCAGCAGATGGCCGCGACGGTCATGATGGTGATCCCGGTGCTGGTGGTGTTTTTCGTCTTTCAGAAGCAGTTCATTCAGGGCGCCAATCTGTCCGGTATTAAGGGGTAAAGGAGAAGCAACACCATGAACCTGACCACCACATCGCTACGACTGACCAACGCCGAACGCGATGCCCTCAATGCACAGCTTGCACGCGACGGTTTTGCGGTGCTGCCGCACAAATTACCCGCAGAACTGACAGATGCCGTCCTGAACGCGATTGACCGTCTGACAGCGGAGAAACGGCGCGATAATGCCGCTGTCAAAAGTGTGAAAATGCACAACTGTGTTGATCTGGACCCGGCCTTTCGCGCGCTGGTGATGTACGAACCGGCCCTGCAACTGAGCTACGACTCCTTTGGCCCGATGTTCCACCTCAACCAGTCCAACTTCATCAGCCGGGTCCGGGAAGACGATCAGGAAGCGGCCAAAAAGGATTTCGCCGCCAGCATTGACTGGCACGCCGATGGCCCGCGCCCGCGCAATTTCCCGCGTGTGAATGGCGCAATGGGCCTGCATTATCTCAAGTTCGGTTACTTCCTCACAGACCTGACACATGGCACAGGCGGGTCGCTGGAAGTCGTGCGCGGCTCACACCTGCGCGACGAACTGGATGGCAAGGGCCGCGCCTTTGACATTCAGGATTATCAGGATGATGTGGTCCGCTTCGATGTGGAAGCTGGCAGTGTCGTGGCCTTTCATCAGGCGCTGTGGCACGCCGCCTATCCGAACCAGTCTGATATTGAACGCAAGAATGTGTATACCAGCTACTGCCCAACGTGGATGCGCCCGGTGGACCGCGATTTTCCGTCAGAAGCGGCGCTGGAGGGCCTGACACCGGAGGAACGCTGGGTGCTGGGTGAACCGCGCCCAAGCCCCCTGCGCTGGTGGCTGCCTTCCGGTGATGATGCGCAGCGGATGGCCCGCTTTGCGCCTGATTGAGATTTCTCGCACACAGAACGAAGGGTAATATGACTCACCATCTGAATGTCAGCGGCGTTTTCCCGCATCTGGCTTTAGGCGCAGAACTTGGCCCACCGCGCACGGAATGCGGCGTGGGTGCGCTCATGCCCTGGGCCGGTAAATTGTGGGTGGCGACCTACGTCTCGCATAAATCGGCATCGGGTGTCGGCACGGGTCTCTACGAGATTGACGAACACCTGAATATCGCCAAACATCCTGAAAGCCGGGTCGGAACCTACACCAACCGCTTTGTCCACTGGGAAAGCAACCAGCTTATCATCGGCCCCCATGTCATCGACTCCAGCCGGAATGTTCGCACAGTGGATGCGCTGACTGAGGTGCGCATCTGCTCCACCATCAAACACCTCACTGACCCGGCAAACAAGGTGTATATGCTGGGCATGGAAGGCGAATTTTACGAACTCAATGTGCACACGCTGGAAACCCGGTTTCTGTACGATCTGGTGGAGGTGCTGGGTGTACCGGATCATGAATATGCCCACTTCAAGGCCGGCTACAGCAATTATGGCCGGGTGATCGTCTGCAACAACAGCTATGATGAGCGCGATTTTACGGGCAAAGAGGCGGCGGGGCGTCTGGCCGAGTGGGACGGGAAAACCTGGAACATTCTGGAACGCAGCCCGTTTATCGAAGTGAACGGGCGCGGCAGCTTCGCCGGGACGATCTTTGCGATGGGCTGGGACAAAATTTCGGCGCTGCTGTATGTCTATACCGATGCCAACAAACGCTGGACACGCTACCGCCTGCCCAAAGCCAGCCATACATTTGACCACATGTGGCAGACCGAATGGCCGCGTATCCGCGAAGTGGAACATGAACGCTTTCTGATGGACTGTCACGGCATGTTCTACGAACTGTCTACCTGGGCCTATGGAGGCCATGTCTGGGGTATTCGCCCCATCTCCACACACCTGTGGGTGATGGGCGATTTTTGCAGCTACCGGGGGATGCTCGTCCTCGGTTCGGATAACGCCAGCGCACGGCAGCGCCAATCACCTGACTGCGGAACCGGTATCCGGCCTGTGGTTCGGTAAAACCGATGACCTGTGGCAGTTTGGCAAACCGGCGGGCTGGGGCGGGGTCTGGTGGGACACAGCGGTGAAAGCCGGCGAACCTTCCGATCCGTACCTGATGACCGGTTTCGATCACAAAGTACTGCACCTGACTCATGAGTCCGGTCAGGCCGTCAGTTTTTCCGTTGAGGTGGATTTCCTGGGCACAGGCGCATGGAAAACCTACGACACGATCAGCGTGCCGACACAGGGCTATGTCCATCATGAATTTCCGGCAGGCTTCAGCGCGCACTGGGTCCGAGTGACCAGTGGGGCAGACTGTCAGGCCACAGCCTATCTGACGTATACATAAAGGATAAACCGAAATGACGGAAAATCCGAAATCAATGCACGTCGACCCGTTCAAACCGGAGGGACGTGAGCTAAAGACAGAAACCGTATCAGCAGACCTGGTGATCGTGGGCGGCGGCCTGGCGGGGGTTTCCGCAGCCATTACCGCAGCCCGCGCGGGTATCACGGTCATTCTGGCGCAGGATCGCCCGGTGCTGGGCGGCAACGGCAGCAGCGAGGTCCGTCTGTGGGCGCTGGGCGCAACTTCGCACATGAACAACAACAACCGCTGGGCACGTGAAGGTGGGGTCATTGACGAACTGCTGGTGGAGAACCTCTACCGCAACCCGGAAGGCAACGCCCTGATTTTCGACACGATTCTGCTGGAAAAGGTGCTGGACGAACCCAATATCACGCTGCTTCTGAACACGGCGGCTTACAGTGTCCACAAGTCCGGGCCGGATACGATCGAGAGTGTCGAAGCCTTTTGCAGTCAGAATTCGACTCGCTATGTACTCAAAGCGCCGCTCTTTGTGGATGCGTCGGGTGATGGTATCGTCGCCTTTCAGGCCGGGGCTGCCTTTCGCATGGGCGCAGAATCTACCGGCGAATTTGGTGAAAAGTTTGCGCCGAGCCAGGAGTACGGCTACCTGCTGGGCCACAGCATCTATTTCTACAGCAAGGATGTGGGCAAGCCAGTCCGGTTTGTGCCACCCAGCTATGCCTTGCAGGACATCACCGACATTCCGCGCTTCCGCAGTTTTAATGCCAGAGATTACGGCTGCCGCCTGTGGTGGATTGAGTACGGAGGTCGCCTGGACACCGTACACGAAACCGAAGCCATCAAATGGCAGTTGTGGAAGGTCGTCTATGGGGTATGGAATTACATCAAAAATTCCGGCGAATTCCCTGATGCCGAGAACCTGACGCTGGAATGGGTCGGCCATATTCCCGGCAAGCGCGAAAGCCGCCGCTTTGAAGGCGATTACATGATGATCCAGCAGGACATCATCGAACAGCGTGAACATGACGATGCGGTGGCTTTCGGTGGCTGGTCAATTGATCTGCACCCGGCGGACGGGGTCTTCAGCGAACGTCCCGGCTGCGACCAGTGGCACGCCAAAGGGATCTACCAGATACCGTACCGCACCATGTACAGCCGCAACATCAGCAATCTGTTCCTGGCGGGCCGCATCATGAGCGTGTCGCATGTGGCTTTTGGGTCGACCCGCGTCATGCTGACTCTCGCCAACTGCGCCCAGGCAGTGGGTATGGCGGCAGCGCACTGCATCCGGCATGGTCTGTTACCGGCGGACATCGGTCAGGAGACTTATATGCGGCGGCTCCAGCGTGACCTGCTGCGCGTGGGCCAGTATATCCCCGGTGTCAAACTGGACGATGCCGATGACCTGGCAAAGACAGCCACGATCACGGTTTCCAGTAAACTGTGCCTCGACGAACTGCCCGCCAATGGACCACTGCTCCCGCTGGACCAGGCCTATGCCCAGATGCTGCCGCTGGTGGCCGGCAGAATTCCGCAGATGACCTTTACCGTCGACACGCACCAGCCCACCAGCCTGACAGTTGAACTGCGTACCAGCTCACGCACCGGCAATTACACACCGGATGTCACGCTGGAAAGCAGATGCTTTGAAGTGGGCGCAGGCACAGGCCAGCAGATCACTGCCAGTTTTGAGGCTGAACTGGATGCCGACCAGTATGTTTTTGTGTGCTTCATGCAGAACCCGCAGGTTAGCCTGTACCTCAGCGACCTGCGCGTCACCGGTCTGCTGGCGTTGCAGATGCGCCGTCCACAGGAGCCTCCAGAGGACATCGGAGTCGAAACGTTCGAGTTCTGGACTCCGCCCCGCCGCCCCAAAGGCCAGAACGTGGCACTCAGATTGCAGCCGCCGCTGGATGTCTACAACGCGGCCAACCTGACCAACGGCATCGCCCGGCCCACAACAGGTGTGAATGCCTGGGTTCCGGCCCTGACGGATACCCGCCCGCAGGTGAAGCTGCGCTGGGAAGAGCCAAAATCAATCCGTGAAATTACGCTCGCCTTTGATACCGATTTCGATCACGCCATGGAAACCGTGCTGCTGGGTCATCCCGAAAGCACTATTCCCTTCTGCGTCCAGCATTACCGCGTACTGGATGGGCAGGGGAATCTGATTTCAGAATGCGCGGACAATCACCAGACACTTAATCGGATTATGCTGGATGCACCTGTCGTGACCGATGCGCTCACCGTTGAACTGCTGGGCAGCAATGGAGATGCGCCAGCAGCGCTGTTCGCCGTGCGCTGCTATAGTTGATAGGGTTTGCTCCACCAAAAGTCGACTTTCCAAAGCCCCGCGCCTGCTCAGTTTTGTGCGCGGGGTATTTCGCTTGTAAGGCAAATGATTTTTCATCCATCTCTTGCGGCACAACTGACGGAAGATTCAACGTCCGGGCAGCATAATCTGCTGAGGTTCGTGCGGCTCCCCAGTGATTCGGGCAATCAATACAGGCGTTGCAGTTGCCCCGACCTCCTGCTGGTCAAGCCGCGCGTGTGAAGGCCGAAGGGCATCGTGCAATCTCAGCCTGTAGGAATTGAATAGCTCCGTCAGCGAAAAGCCCGGAAGCGATCATCGCCAATCTCCAGAGTCGCTGCGGGTCGCAGCCCGAACTGGTAACTGATGACTGGCAACTGGTCACTGCAATAGGGCTGGGTGAAAATAACCCCACCTCTGTTTGAGGGACACAGCAATAAGAAAAACTCAGGGCATGTTACGCAAAGGACACATCTATGAACGAACGCACAGCGGAAATTGTGATTGTTGGCGGGGGAACAGGCGGGGTAGCGGCAGCGCTGGCCGCCCTGAGATCAGGCAAAAATGTGATCATGACGGACGAAACCGACTGGATCGGCGGGCAGTTGACCGCGCAGGCCGTCCCGCCGGATGAGCACCCCTGGATTGAGCGTTATGGCGCAACGAACAGTTACCGCCAGTTTGCCGAAGGTGTGCGTAATTACTACCGCAGCCACTATCCCATGACGAACGAGGCCCGCCGGATTGTCAATCTGAATCCCGGCAATGGCAACGTCAGCCGCCTGTGCCATGAGCCGCGTGCGGCGCTCGCCGTGATCGAGGCGATGCTTGCGCCCTACCGCAGCAGCCAGCAGCTTGATATTCTGCTCCACACGCGCCCGATTGCTGCCGAAACCAATGGCGATACCATCACCGCTGTTACGGTCCGCAGCGACTTAACAGGCGATGAAACCGTCCTCACCGCGTTTTACTTTATTGATGCGACTGAGCTGGGCGATTTGCTTGCGCTGGCAAATGTCGAACACATCATTGGTGCAGAAAGCCAGAACCAGACCGGCGAACTCCATGCCGTCGAGGGCGACCCGCAGCCCCTGGATCAGCAGGCTGTGACGTGGTGCTTTGCGATGGATTACCTGCCGGGAGAAGAACACATCATTGAAAAACCGGCGGATTATGATTTCTGGAAAAATTATCAGGCGGATTTCTGGCCGGACAAGCAGCTAAGTTGGCACGATGTCAATCCGATCTCGCTGGCTCCCCGCTACCTCGCCGTGTTCGACAGCGATGGCAACACGGACTTCGGCCGCAATCACGATTTTTGGCATTACCGCCGCATTTTCTACAAGAACTACTATCCTGAAGGCATGTATCGCAGCGATATTACACTGGTGAACTGGCCGCAGATTGATTATTGGCTGGGGCCGCTGCTCGGTGTCTCGGACGACGAGGCCAAAGAGAATCTGCGCAAGTGCCGCCAGTTGAGCTATTCGCTGCTGTACTGGATGCAGACAGAAGCGCCGCGCCACGATGGGGGCTATGGCTATCCAGGTCTGCGCCTGCGCCACGATGTGGTGGGGACAGAAGACGGGCTGGCGAAGTCTGTCTACGTCCGCGAAGCGCGCCGCATTCAGGCAGAATTCACCGTGACCGAACAGCATGTCGGCGTCAGGCAGCGCGGCACGCTGGTGGGCGCGGAAGTTTTTCATGACACGGTGGGAACCGGCAGCTATCGGATTGACCTGCATCCCAGCACCGGCCTGCGCACATATGTAGACATCAGCAGTTATCCATTCCAGATTCCGCTGGGCGCGTTGATTCCGGTACGTGTCGAGAATCTGCTCCCTGCCTGCAAGAATCTGGGCGTAACACATATCACCAACGGATGCTATCGTTTACATCCGGTGGAGTGGAACATCGGTGAAGCGGCGGGCGCACTGGCAGCCTACTGCCTGACTCGTCAACTGACACCCCGGCAGGTGCGCAATACGGAGCGCCATCTGACGGATTTTCAGGCGCTGCTGCGGGATGAGTTGGATTTTGCACTTGAGTGGCCCGAGTTTGCCCGAATTACACCGCGCTAAGCGCAGTCTCAGCCTGTAAGAATTGCATATCGCCCGTCAGCGAACAGCCCGGAAGCGATCATCGCAGCTATCCAGAGTCGTTGAAGGTCGCAGCCCGAACTGGTAACTGATGACTGGCGACTGACAACTGATGACTGCACCAGGGTGTATTAGAGAAAACCAATGCGGTCTCTATGAATTGACCGGGACGGATACGTTCAAAAAGCGCACGGCGCCATCGCGTCGGAAGATGTGGTTACTCGTGATATTATCGAGTATATGCCCATCAATATCTTGAATCGTGCCATCTGCATGATGCACCGTAACACACTTTCGATTTGATAATTGGAGTACCACCGGTGTCTGACAGATGGTGTACGCGAGTGAGGCGGCTTGCAGATCGATTGTTTGCGCACGTCCATAGACATCAATATAGGAGAATATGGCGGATTCGGTGAGAAACTCTTGCAGGTCCAGCAAGGTTGTATCGAACACCAGTTTGCCATCCACGACATGATAGCCCATCTCTGACTGCCGGGACAGAACCAGCTCCTTGACCAGGCCGGTCATACCCGGTTGTTTTGCGCCCTGTCCTCGCGGGGTGTGAGAATAGGGGTCGGTAGGGAACGCGCCGTAAGCATCCGGGGGTTTGAGGAAACCTAACCCCTGCCGAATGTCTGCATAACACTCTTGCAGGGCCGCGCCAACCGCTTCATGCTTGAAGCGCATGGCGGTTTCCTGGGCTGCGAGCAGGAGTTTGGCTACCATATGCCAGTAGACACTGCCCAGACCTTCATATGCAAAAAATGTTCCCGAACGCCCGGTAAACCTGTCGTGATGGAACGTTGCCTCGAATAACGCCCTGATCTTGTCGAATTCCGTATCGATGAGTTCCGTGTACCTGGCATCGCTTTTCAAACCATCCAGGATGCGGCTTACATCGCGGAAATTATGGATATGACCGCCGAAGTGATATGTGCCGTTGACATCGCGGGTAATCAGCGATCTATCCTGCGCCTTGAGAAGCCTGTCAAAAAGCTGGACACCCGCCACCTGGTCATGCGTCAGGCAGTTCTTCTTCAGAAATCCCGGCAGATCACGGTCTGGATAGAGTAAGTAACTCTCCTGTTGTGGTTGATATAGGGCACTGTTTCGAAGGCTCTGGAGCAGCGCCAGCGATTCATGACCCGACAGCAGCCCTGATGACAGGATGGCGACCTGGCCTTCAAGCATCTCATAAAGATGGCTGACGGAGGCGCGACCATCCGCAAGATACAGAATATTATAAGCGTGATACAGGCCGTCGGGGCGTTGGTTAGCCCGCAGCGAATGTTCGACGTACTGCTGAACCAGATCGAGAAAGGTGACTATTTCTCGCAGCGATGCCTGTGTGACTTCACCTGAGAAGCCGTCTCGGTAACACCGCCAACGGTAGTCGCTCCCGGCCTTACCCAGCGCATCCATGATGACCCG
>CAZKIB010000024.1:8896-15084 GCA_964552425.1 uncultured Anaerolineaceae bacterium
ATCAAAAGCGCTTTGCAGCGCGCGCTGGAATCGGCTGAGGATGTCCGATACCTGGAGGTAGAAATCGTGGACCGCGCTGCTGAGCGGAAGGGCATCCAGCGCACTCTGGCTGAGGAGTTCCCGGCAAAAAGCGGTGTATCGGCGGAGGTAACACAATGTCACGACGGACAACCCCTTGCCGACCAGCGCATTGTTGGCGTCATTCCACTCCGGGCGCTGGGTATTCATCCATATGCCGCCTTCGGGCACAAAGTTGACCAGCTTGGCGAGCAGCAGCGACAGCAGTTTTTCGGCAAGAGACACTTGCAGGACGCGACCCTCTGGCCCGAAGACCAGCTTCGCATCTGTGCCCAGTTCCTTCTGGTGGGCTTCAATCTGGCGTTCCAGGTTCCAGTCAAAGTCGATAGTGTTGTACGGGTCCTGCAACAGATCATCATAGGGTTTGATCTGATAGGGAACATGGGCATAGCTGAACATGGGCCGCGCCAGAAACCCTTGCAGCTTGCCTGGATGCACCTGGACACTGATTTCCATGAGCTTCTGGAGATAGATAATCTGGTGATCGCTCCAGTACCCGATGTTGGCCCATGGATTATCCGGCTCTGGAATTTCCCAATCGACCCCATGATACGTGATCCGGTACGGGTTATAGCCATCGACGGTGGTGGCATTCAGGAAGGTGGCGATCATACTCTCAACAAATTCGGGATACGAATAGGCCAGCGCCTCCCAGTTCTGGAAGATGTCGCGCCAGTTGCCTTCATAATCCAGTTTTACCGAGCCATCTGGCTTTTTCACGTTGATGGCAAAGCGATTCCAGGGACGGCTGGGGTCGCCGTGACGCCGGCTGAATGTCAAAGGCAAATAGGCATAGCTCATACGAACCAGATCGGGTGCACCATGCGCCTCGACGCGCGCCTGCAAATCAAATGTCTGAATTTTGTCCGGCAGCGTGGCGAAGAAATTCTGATGCGCTTGCAGCACCGCCTGATTACGCGCCGCCACAAAATCGACGAACTCCGCCGTCTGCACCCAGTATTGATCGGCAAAAATGCCGCCGCGCATGACGTTAAACATCACATTCGCAAAGTGATGCGCGGTGTAGAGTTGGTTGTTGGCAAGCTGTACGCCGTCGGCGCTGGCGACAATCTGCCACAAACTGCGCTGGTTGGCGGCAATATCGTCTTCTACCGCTCGCGCCAGAGCTGCCTGGTCCCCTTGCAGCCAGCGCATTTTCTGAACAACAGCGGCGCTGTCCTGATGCACATCGGCTAACAGATGCCAGATGCAGTCTGCGCCCGCTGCCAGATCAAGCGTCGTATGAACAAAATACGCACCGCGCTGACCGCGCACATCGGTTTCCGGCACGAGACCTTTACCTGTGCGGAAAAGGTTCAGTTGGGCCGACGAAAGCAGATAGTCTGCATGGGGCAGGCCAATCTGGACTACGGTGGTAGCGAGAAGCGACTCGCTTGGTTCTGCCAGATCGGTAAGCGTCGAACTCAGGGCGAAGATTCCCAGTCCGGTATCCGGCTCCAACTCGCTGCGTTTGTAGGCATCCAGCAGGCAGCTGAATATGTTCTGACTCGCCATCGCCACATTGGCCGGCAGGATGTTCTGCAACCCATCGACCAGTTCGACCTGACAGGGCGCATCCCCTATGTTCTTCAGCCAGGCTGTCCTGACGAAACCGAATCGTTCGCTGGTGCGCCAGGCATACTGATAGGTTAGGCCGAGATCAAAGTTGATCTCTTCAAATACCAGCGTGGTACCGGACACATTTTTATAAAGATTCCGTTGAACGGCATAACTGCCCTGGTGGCGGGTTGAAAATGGCTCCCACAGGCTGGTTCGGCCAGAACGGGTCACCAGCAGGATCGCTTTATGGCCCGTGTTTTCGCTGTTTTCAGTGAGTTTGTCGACGGTGTAGTAGGGGAAAAGGGCGTTTTCGGCGTTCCCGCGTCCGGCTGAAAGCCCGCCTGTGGATGCGATAAAGAGCCAGTGATCAGAACTGCTGACAATGCTCATGAAGAAGGGTTCCATCATGTCAAAGTTCTGAATCCGATAAAATGATTCCCCCAGCAGGGAGACATAATCACCGCAAACGGGTTTTTCTGTCTGCCTCTGAGTCGTATCGCCAATGAAAATCGCCGGTGGCTCTGGCTTCATGTTCAACTTCTTTCGTCCTGGTAGAGTGATCACCACGATCCCTCGAAGCGTGGCTTGTGTCTCCGAGGGATTTGCGGGTCATTTACTGCTGGAAGACGCGCACGTAATCCACCTGGTACTGTGTCGGGAAGACCGTGTCCAGCCCGACAGGGCCGGGAAGCTGCCCCCCAACAGCGAGGTTGAGGATGATAAAAAACGGCTGGTCAAAGGGCCATTCACGCTCCCCAACATCGCTGCGGGTATAGGTGCTGTATTCGACACCATCATAAAACCACGTGATCTGGTCTTCATCCCATTCGATGGCGTAGGTGTGGAAATCATCAGCAATGTTGTAGTCCTGCCGGTTCCATTTGCTCAGGCCCAAAGCCCCGGCATAGCCCGGACCATGCAGGGTCCCGAAAATCAGATCCGGCTCGCGGCCAATGTATTCCATGATGTCGATTTCACCGCAGTCGGGCCACCCGACGGTTTCGAAATTGGATCCCAACATCCAGAACGCCGGCCACAGCCCTTTGCCGGCAGGCACTTTGAGGCGCGCCTCAATGCGCCCGTACTGGAATTCCTGCAAGCCCTGCGTCTTCAGTCGCGCTGAGGTATAGTACGATTCTTCGTAGCGTTCCTGCCGGGCCTCGATGACCAGCAGGCCGTCTTCCAGGCGGGCATTCTCCGGGCGGTCTGTGTAGTACTGCGCCTCGCCGTTGCCCCAGCCACCCGCGCCCAGATCGTAGGTCCAGTTGGCTTTATCAATCATGTCGCCGTCAAATTCGTCATGCCAGGCCAGATTCCAGCCCTCTGGCACCTCAATGGGTGTGGCTTCGGGTGTCGTCTCAGGTACAGACGATTCCTGAGCAGTTACGGTGCTCAGTATACTCAGGCTGATAACGACCAGCAGCAGAAGACGGAGATTAGAGATTATCCGCATCACAAAATCCTTATGTGCATATCGCTCAGTTACACGGCTATCCCTTGACCGAGCCAGCGGTCAGGCCAGAGACGATGTAGCGCTGCAAAAACAGGAACAGGATAACCATCGGCAGCGTCAGCATCAGCACCGCAGCGGCCAGTACCGGCCAGTCGCTGCCATACACACCCTGAAAAACGATCAACCCGCGCGTGATGGGATAGTAGTCTTTGTTGGTCAGGTAGATCGTCGGCAGAATGATCTCATTCCAGATGCCGATGGCATGGAGGACGACGACGGTGGCGATGGCCGGGCGAATGAGCGGCAGGACAATGGACCACACAAAACGAAAATAGCCACACCCATCCAGCGCTGCCGCCTCATCCAGTTCGGTGGGCACAGTTTTGATGTAGTTCACCAGAATAACAATGCCAATCGGGTTCACGATAAACAGCAGGACGTACCCAACGGGGTTGTTGTACAGTCCGAGGCGTAAAATCAACTGAAACTGGGGGATGAGCGCCGGTGGCAAAAACAGCGCAATCACGAACAATGTCAACAACAAACCAGCATACTTCACATAGCCGCGCGCAATCGGGAACGCCACAAAAACGGCTGTCACCACGTAGATGGCAGTTGCGGATACGGTGTACAGGGCTGAATTGAGCAGATACTTGGGGAAATTGGCTTTCTCCCAGGCCTCCGCAAAGTTTTCGAAGTTCGGATTGACGGCCAATGCGGTTGCGTCCCGGTTGAAAGAAGGCGTCGTTTTCAACGAGGTATTGACAAGCATCAGCAGTGGTCCGAGGTAGACGATGGCAAGCAGCAGCAGGAATAGATACGACCCGATTTTCGACCAGTCCACTTGTCTCTGGGTGTTAGCGGATACACCCGATGTCGTTGTTGTCGCGCTCATCCCATTACCCTCGCTTCTCTGCGGCGCAGGATATACTGTACTGACATGCCGATGACCAGGACCAGCAGGAACATGACAATGGATGCTGCCGCGGCATATCCCTGTCGGAAACTGCTGGTCACACTGCCGGATGTCTGACCAAAGCCGGTGGCGTAAATCAGATAGCCCAGAACCTGTGTCCCGTTGCGGTAACCGAGCAATACCAGGAACAACTGCCATGCCTGAAGACTGCCAATGACATTGAGCAGCAGATTGGTATTGACGCTGGGCGTCAGCAGCGGCCAGGTGACGTTGGCGAAGACCTGCCAGCGGTTGGCGCCATCAATGCGGGCGGCCTCGTAATACTCTTCCGAGATGGTCTGGAGGCCGGCAAGGAAGATAATCATCGTCGTGCCCATATTTGCCCATATCTGCACAACGATGACCCAGGCAAACGCCTCGGTGGGTTGAGCGCCCAGGAACTCGGAACGCAACCCAAAAATCTCCAGGAATTTTGCCAGCGGGCCGCCGAGGGGATACAAAAAGAGCGACCAGATCAGCCCCTGAATGACAGCGCCCAGAATCACGGGCATGAAGTAGAGGGTGCGGAAGAAATTCTTGCCGCGCAGTTTCTGATTGAGAATGACCGCGACCAGAAGGCCGAGCGCAAACTGAATGGTGGTCACAAAAAAACAGAAGATCAGGGTCCGACCAACGGCCTGTAAGTTATCTCTGGCAGCCTGACCCAAAAAAAGAAATTCATGGTAATTATCAAAGCCGACCCAGTTTACAGGCGCGCCTGGCAAGCCCGAAGCATCGGTAAAGGAGAAGGCTGTGGTTGCCAGGGACGGACCCAGGGCCACCACGAAGTAGGCCAACATTCCCGGCACAAGCAGTAAATAGGGAAGCCAGCGAGATCGACCCTGACCAAAGTGATACGTCATACTGTCAATCCTCCTCTCAGGCTGAAAGTGTGTGGACTCGCCCTCTTGTGAAGGGAGTCCACACATAAGATCGTGAGCTAGTTATTGCGCGGCATCCAGACCGGATTGCAGGTCTGCCTGAACGGTATCGGCCAGCACCTGGGGATCATCAAATGTGCCAAAGGGCTGGAAGTATGATGCCCAGGGGTTGGCGTATTGACCCACTCCACGCGGGGCAACCCAATACTGCTCGTAACCCACGCGGAAGTTCGCCAGATAGGGGGCGACTTCCTCGCCAATCTGTGTACTCAACTGGGCTGTCTCCTGGGTGGGGATGAAGCCGACAGCATTGACGAACGCCTGGTAATTCTCCGGTTCAGAGAAATCTGCCAGGTATGTCAGGGACGCTTCGGCGTTCGGGGTGTTGGCAGCGATTGCCCAGCCCTGATCGTATTTGCCGAACAGGTATTGATTATCTTCGGCATTATCGGAACCGGGGAACGGGATGTAACCCCACTCGAATTCAGGCTCAGACGCTTCAATGGCGGGTGCGTACCACGTGCCGCCGGGGAACATGGCGACCGCGCCGGATGCGAAACGACCAGGGGCCGCATCACCGGCGATCCCACTCGCGCCCGGTTCGATCATATCGCGGGTATAAACCTGCATTTTGGACCACATATCCAGAGCGCGTTCATCGTTCCAGGTGATTTCACCGGTCCACAGACCCTCCACCAAAGCGGCCTGGTCAGGATACAGGGCACCGATCAGGCCGTAGGCACCGACAAAAATCGGCCAGCCATCTCTGCCACCCGCCGTCATACACGGGATACCCGCCGCGTTAAAGGTTTCGCAGGCCTGAACCAGTTCGCCCCAGGTGGTGGGAACGGCGACTTCATTGGCCGCAAACAGGTCTTTGTTGTAGAAGATGCCGCTGTAGGACACGCGCCCCAGGTTGATTTGATAGACCTTATCGTTGTAGGTGCCGGCATCCGCAATGGTCGCAGCATCATAGTTGGCGATAAACGGCTGATCTGACAGATCCATGAGCAGACCAGCATCGGCCAATTGCTGCCAGTTGGGCGAATCGACGTTTTTCATGTAGGGCTGCACTGCATTGGCGAAGCCAAATATGTCGATTACGTCAATGTCATTGGCGCTCAGGCGGGTCTGGGTCACTGTACTGAGATCATTGGCGTTAACCACCGACATATCGACCACAATGTCGGGATGATTTTCCTGGAACTGCTGGTTAAATGCTTCCATGAATTCCACCATCGGCGGATTCTGGTGGACGAGT
>CAZKIB010000024.1:15137-22955 GCA_964552425.1 uncultured Anaerolineaceae bacterium
AGCATGGCAATTACTGAGAGCAAAACAGATTTTTTCATTATCATTTCTCCTTGTTCGGTTCATAAACCCGTATGTGGACTGAGGTGATCTGATAGACTCGATACCGAAAAATACGTGCTTCCTCCTTCTCGCTTACGGTTTGTTGTTGAAGCGCACGATGATGGGTCACGATAGTTTCCGGGAACGCTGTGACGCCAAAGAACGGGCTGCCGGGTTGGGCTGGTAGCCATACTCGCGAATTATTCGCAGCACACGCTCGCGCGTCGCTGAACTTACGCCTGTCTTTCCATTAGCGACCCGCGAAGCAGTGGTGCGTGACACCCCGGCTAACTTCGCAACCTCGTCCAGAGTAATCACCATGGTTTGCCTTCCGGTGCTTTGGGAAGCGCTTCCATAATCTGTTGTGAGTCTAGCAAGTGGGCTTTTGCCGGACATGGACAAAAGCGAGTCGAATCTGGACGATTCATAGCCTGAGCGGAATCGAAGAATGCCCTTCTCAAAAGGACGAGGGCCGGGTTCAGTTGGTGCAGAGACTCAACAACTTCTCACGAGCGTCGGAATGCTTCGGGAGACATACCGGTTTCACGGTGGAACAGGCGGCTAAAATAGCTGCTATCCGAAAAACCTACATTCAGTGCAATGTCGGTGATGGTTTGTTGGCTGTTCTTCAGCAGGTTTTTCGCCTGATTGATCCGGTAGCGCTGGAGGTACGTAATGGGCGTGGTTCCCAATTCCTGGCGGAAACAGAAGGTCAGGTGATCCTCCGAGATGCCGACATGCCCGGCAATATCCCCGCGCGAGATGGTCTCCGCATAGTTCTGATGGATGTATCCCATAGCCAGCCGCACCAGCCGCCGCGCTTCTTCGCTCAGCTTGCGTTTGTGTTCGAGCGCAGCGGTAATATGGGAAATGGTTTCTTCTATGCTGAACAGGCCTTTGCCGAGGACAGCCGCAACCCCTTCATTCAGACGGCTCATATCGGTTTCCGTCAACACTTTACCGGTTACGACAATCACCGGGATATGGCGCACACTTTCCATGGTGCGCATGACCTCCAACACTTCAAAACCATCCATTTCCGGCATTTGCAGGTCGAGGAGAATGAGATCAACGACTTCCCGGTGGAGAATCTCTATGGCCTCCCGCCCCGTGCGCGCCTTCAGCACCCGGTTGGAGGCGGAATGCGACTGTACAATGCGCGCGTGCATTTCGAGAGTACTCGGTTCGTCATCAACCACCAGGACCGTCCGGTTGGGATGATGAGGACCAGGCAGCAGCCAGCGCTGATCCAGTGCTGTGGTCAACTCGGAGATTTCGATGGGCTTGGTGAGATAATCCAGTTCCAGAAATGCTCCGTCGAATTGGGAGGATGAAAAGAAAAACACGGGTGTTCCGGTTAATGCCGGATGGCTTTTGATCTCTTTCAGCATATCCCAACCGAAGGCCGCATCGGTACTCACATCCAGGACAATCGCATCCGAACACCCGTTACTGATTTGCACCTGCCAGTCAGATCCGTGTTCCACCATCACAACATTCACCTGGAATGCGCGTTGATTCAGATGCGCACAGAGGCGCTTGCTGGTGTCTGGATTGTTGGTCAGCACCGTAACGCATGGTTGTAGCGAAGGAGTTTCTTCCGCGTCACGGGCCTGTTCAAGTGGAGGCTGCACCAGCCGGAGTCGAAACGAAAAGACCGAACCTGTCCCCTCTTCGCCGGTTGAGTAGACCGAGATGCTGCCACCGTGCATTTCTACCAGCCGTTTGCTGATCGCCAGGCCAAGTCCCAGTCCGCCATAGCCCAGGGCGATACTCCGACCCGACTGCTGGAACTCGTCAAAAATCGTCTGCTGCTCTTCAGGCGGAATGCCCAGACCGGTATCCTGGACTATCACCGTAACCACTTGATTGTCATGCTCAAGGCGCAGGCGCACAGTACCGCTGGTGGTGAACTTGATGGCATTATTGATCAGATTAAGCGCAACCTGGCGCAGACGGGTCTGGTCGCCCCATACCCACAGCCGTGTTGCGGGCAAATCGGCTTCAAAAGTTAATCCTTTGTCGGCGGCCAGTTGGCTGCCACTTTCGGCAACAATGCGCAAAGCCTGCCCAAGATCAACATATTCGTTATTCAGGCGCAGTTCACCGGCATCGCTGGTAGCCAGGTCGATCACATCGCCAATTAACCCTCCCAGATGTTGTGAATAGGCATGAATCCGTTCCATATCTTTTTGGATGGGGTCGGGCAGCAGCGCAGCGTTCTCGTCACTGTCACGCAGGACCATGCCGCTCAGGCCGACGATCAGGTTCACGGGTGTTCGCAGTTCGTGACTGATAGTCGATAGAAAACGACTCTTCATACGATTTGCGGCTTCGGCTAAACGCCGACCCTCAGTTGCTTCACGATACAGGCGCGCTGTATTGAGCGCACCTCCGACTTGCTGGACAATGGAGCCGTAGAGATCAAAGTGCTCAGAGTCAAATACCATAAAACCGATCTGACCGGATTGATCAACGAGGGGTATCAGGGTCAGGATAAACTGTTGCTCACCATCCGGCAGGCTGGCCGACGGGAATTCCTGACTGCGAAAGCGTATTAACCCTCGTTCGGGGTTGCTGATATCGCGCATCGTACTCCAGGCAACCGGATCATCCCCTTCCGCTTCAAACCATCCCAGCAGGACGGTATGAATATTCATGTCGAGTAAATGCTCGGCCAGAGTGTCATAGATTTGCAGTTCATCAAGAGCCGTGAGCAGTCGGGCAGTCAGCAAACTGAGACGGCTGGATGTCCAGCGCTCATCCACGACATACTGCCGGTGCTGCCGCTGCATATGTGCGCTGATCGTCAGACGCGCCTCACTCAGGAGGTCACGCGGCAGCAAAACTGAGGCCGGCGGATGCGCCGATGTTTCACCAAACGCAGCGCTCATCAGTGAAATCGCATTCTGCCAGATGTGGGTATCATCATCGCCAACGGCTGTGCGCTTCAGCACATCGGCCAGGGCCTCCCTGAATTTTGAACTGTCGCCACCCTGGACACTCTGCATGAAGGTATCCACCAGAAGCTGGCACAAAGCCAGCCCTTCATCCTCCGTCAGACTGTGTGCCTCGTTCAGGATTGTGGATGCCATTGCGCTGACTAACTGGGAACGGGCAGGTTCGCCATCTGACAGCCCTGACAAACTGTCTGGTCTGGCCCCGCCAACACAACCGCACGATTCCCGTATCACGAGATGGGTATCCACCTGGAGGCGTTCGGGCAGCACGGTGGTTCCTTCAATGGCTTGCAGCAGCAGATCAACGGCCTGATAGCCCATGTTATACAAAGGGACATGAATGCTGCTCAGGCCCGGTTCATGTACGCTGCCTTCCAGGCGATTGTCAAACCCAATTACGGCGACATCCTGCGGGATTCGCCGACCGGCATCCTTGAGTGCCTGCATCGCGCCCAATGCCGATTCATCATTGCTGGCTACCACCGCCGAGAATTCCGCGCCGGAGTTGATGATTTGCTGCATGGACAGGTAACCGCCATCGTAGACGTGCCGACCGTAGGCCACGAGATGCGGGTTCCGGTCCAGATTGTAGATTTCAAGCCCCGTGTGGTAGGCATGCAAGCGTTCACCACTGTCTCCGCGCATATCCGCCACCGTACCCGCGATAAACGCAATCCGGCGGTGACCGTGCGCAACCAGATGCCTCAGCGCTTCGAGAATGCCATCCCGGTTATTCACGGCAATAGTCGGACCATTTTCTCCAGAACCCACAAACAGGATGGGATGTCCCGCAGCCATCAGGCCTTGAATATATGCTGATCGTACTTGAGAGTGAAGTGGAACCACCACGATCAGGCCATCTGTATTCCAGGGGCCAATGGGAACAAAATCACTGTCAGGAGCGAGTAACGGCCAGACAGGACGTAATGGATCAGTCGGACTGGCGGAAGGTCCCATACCACAGCCCAGCAGCAAATTGCACCCCAGTTCCTGAGCAGAGTGCGAAACGCCGCGAAAAATGGGGGCAAGGTAACTGAGATTAGTTGCCGTCCTGTAAAACTGCCAGCCTGCCAGGACGCCAATGGTTGGTCGTTTGTGAGAGCGTTTTGTATTCATCGTCATGCACCGTCTCTTTGGGCGGATGGAATTATCCGCGAATATCCGCCTTATTCAGTCCGCCCACCTTTTGGCGCAGCATATCAAAACGCGTTCGGTCAGTTTCCGTCATTATACTGCCTGGCTGCTACATGTACCCAACCGTTCGCGGAGTTTTTTTCTGGTCCATCCCCGCTAAAATAGAGTAGCACTTGCTCCCGGAGATCGTACAATCAGTCCACATCAGGAGGAGCAAATGGGATATAAAAACAAGTACAGCAACAGCGGGTTCCAAGCGCGAGGGTGTGGTCAAAGCGCAAAAGCGAGCGGCAATGTCAGGTAGCAGCACGAAGGTTGTGTCTTATTTTCGCATCTCTTGTCTGGAGAAAACATCCCATGATTGAACACAACGTCCATAACATACTCTGGTATCAACAACCTGCCCGTGACTGGGTGGAAGCGCTGCCTGTAGGAAATGGACGACTTGGGGCGATGATTTTTGGCGGTATCGCGGAAGAACGTGTCCAGTTCAACGAGGATACCTTATGGTCTGGTGGGCCGAGGGAATGGAATAACCCGGAAGCCAGAACCGTGCTGCCTGAAGTCCGGCGGTTGATTCTTGATGGCGATTACGCCTCTGCCAACAAGCTGTGCCAGCGGATGCAGGGTCCCTACAACCAGTCCTACTTACCACTGGGCAACCTCTACCTGTCTCTTGATCTCCCACCGGTTGCACAACCTGAACAGTATTATCGTGATCTCGATCTGGATCAGGCACTGGCGACGACCCGCTTTCAGGTTGGCGATGTCGCCTATACCCGCACCGTCTTTGCCAGCTTCCCGGACCAGATTATTGTGCTGAGGCTCACAGCCAGCCAGCCGGGCAGTCTTTCCCTCAGAGCGCGACTTGACAGTCAGCTTCGTTACTCCGTGAGTCCGGGCGACACCGGTACAGTGATACTAAGAGGGCAGGCCCCGATACATGTGGAGCCAAGCTATCGCCGTGATATATCAACCCCCATCGTTTATGACGACGATGATGGAATGCGTTTTGAGCTTCATCTGAGAGCTGTAGCGGATGGCGGGTCCATAACGATTGATGCGGATGGGCTGCATGTGACCGAAGCAAGTGCGGTGACGTTATTGGTATCCGCAGCAACCAGCTATAACGGTTATGACCGGTCACCCGGACTCGCTGGAGCGGACGCGGCGGCAATCGCCACTCGACATCTGGATCGCGCTGCCAGCCAATCATACGAGACGTTGTTGGAAAGGCATGTCAGCGATCATCAGGCACTTTTCCAGCGTGTCACACTGGATTTAGGGGCAAACGAAGCATCAGCGCTGCCTACCAATGAGCGTCTCCGCCGCTATCATGCCAACAAACAGCAGACAGCGAACAGCCCCGACCCGCAGCTTGAAGCGCTGCTCTTTCAATATGGCCGGTATTTGCTGATCGCCAGTTCGCGTCCAGGTAGTCAACCGGCAAATTTACAGGGCATCTGGAACGATCAGGTGCGCCCACCCTGGAGTTCGAACTGGACGATAAACATCAACACCCAGATGAATTACTGGCTGGCCGAAACCACCAACCTCAGTGAATGTCATCTCCCCTTGTTCGACCTGATCGAAGGTCTGAGCGTCAATGGCCGTAAAACAGCCGACATAAATTATGGTGCGCGCGGTTGGGTCTCCCATCACAATGCGGATATCTGGCGGCAAACCGCGCCGGTTGGAGAAGGGACAGGGAATCCGGTTTGGGCCAATTGGCAAATGAGCGCGGGTTGGTTATGCCAGCATCTTTGGGAGCATTATGCGTTTACGGGCGATAAGGATTTCCTGAAAAATGCTGCGTGGCCGCTGATGTCCGGCGCTGCTGAGTTCTGCCTGGATTGGCTGGTGGACGATGGCAAGGGGCATCTTGTCACCGCGCCATCTACTTCTCCTGAACTCGACTTCTTCACGCCCGATGGTCAGCGGGCAGCAGTAACGATGGCGGCCACGATGGATATGGCGATCATCTGGGATCTGTTCACAAACTGTATCGAGGCATCTGCCATTCTGGATAGCGATGCTGAGTTTGCCGGTCAACTGCGCGAAGCGCGTACTCGGCTGCTGCCCTATCAGGTCGGCAGTCGTGGTCAGTTGCAGGAATGGGCGCATGATTTGCAGGAAACCGAACCCCAGCACCGCCATGTATCCCATCTTTACGGTGTATTTCCGGGGCGGCAGCTGACCCCTGATGCGACACCTGAGCTTATGGACGCAGTGCGCAGGACGCTCGCTATACGTGGGGATGCCAGTACGGGTTGGTCATTAGCCTGGAAGATTAATCTGTGGGCGCGGCTGCGCGACGGCGATCATACCCATCGTCTGATTGATCTGCTGGTCACGCCGGTGGATACGAACGACGTTGGTTATGGACAGAACGGCGGACTCTATCTTAATCTTTTCGATGCCCACCCGCCCTTTCAGATCGATGGCAACTTTGGCTACACGGCTGGCGTCGCGGAGATGCTGATACAGAGTCATCAGGGTTATATACACCTGCTGCCCGCGCTTCCTCAGGTATGGCCGTCTGGTTCGGTCCGTGGATTGCGAGCGCGAGGGGGTTTTGAAGTGAGCCTGGACTGGCAAAACGGTCAACTGGTGCAAGCGGAAGTCATTTCCCATCAGGGACGTACTTGCGCGGTACGTACAGCTGTGCCTGTGCAGGTGTGGCAGGGCAAAGAGGCTCTTTCTACCAGGAATCTCGATGGCTCTGCTATCGAGTTCGCTACTCAGGCGGGGCAGCGTTACGATCTCAAACCAGTCAGGTAGCTGCATCCTTTATAATTGGTTGCCAGTACGAGGCATTATGACCACGACATTTGTTCCATTTGAACGCGCAAAGCAGCATCCCATTACGCTGGATAAGCCCGCAGTCAGTTTTTTTGAGGGCGCATTACTGGGGAACGGCGGCCTGGGGGTTGTCGTCACCACGCGGCCCGACAGCGTCCTGCTGCACTTCGGACATAACAACGTCTGGGACATTCGTGTCGCAGAAAATCATCAGGACAAAATAGGTACCTTTAAGGAGATTTTCGAAAAGGTACGATCCATCTCACCTGATCTGCCGGTGCTTGAAGACGACCCCTGGTACGCAGAGTACCTCAAACTCACAGAGGAAAACTACCGCGCCCCGTATCCACGTCCGTTTCCCTGTGGGTCGCTGCTGTTGGGGTTTGACCGCCGCCGGGCTGAACTGCTCGGTCATCAGCTCGACATTGCAACCGGCCTGTGTGAAGTGCTGTTCAATGTGGATGATGCCCCGGTACGATTGCAGATTTTCGTCGAAATGGCTGCGGATCGTGTTTGGCTGCGGATGGTGGATGCTGCCGGGCAGCCCACTGCGGCGCCATTCGAGAGAATACGTTTGCTGCCCGACCCGGACACGCCTGAAGACCTTCCGGCTTATTCCAGCCTGTCAGGTCTGCCTGAAAATGTGCTGGCATTTGAACAAATGCTGCCGTTTCAGGAGCCGGATCATTACGATCCGAATCAACCGCATCCTAAAGACCGGGCCTTTCGCCTGATTTCACATGTGAACAGTATGGTCAGCGAATGGCAGCCTACCACCAGTAATGGGATTCCACGCCCTGTTGATCCTTTAGAGCGCAGGCTGGAATCGGATGCAGCGTTCATGATTTGCGTTCAACTGGAAGAAGGGCTGGTGTCTAACCTT
>CAZKIB010000024.1:22965-35977 GCA_964552425.1 uncultured Anaerolineaceae bacterium
ACCCGATCAACATACCTGTGTTGTCTGCCAGCGAACTTGAAGGCACAGCCCTTGCCAATCGCGCCGCATGGGAGCAGTATTGGAACGCATCGGGCGTTCAGTTGGATGATACCTTTCTTGAACGCATCTGGTATTGGAACCTGTACCTGTTCAACTGCGCTGTCAAACCTGAAGCCACCTGTCCAGGGTTGTATGCCAACTGGAGCTATCGTCAGATTGGCACTGCCTGGCATGGCGATTACCATATGAACTACAACGCCCAGCAGCCTTTCTGGGCCGCGTTCTCCAGCAACCATGTGGATAAACACCTGGCCTATGTCAATCTGGTGGATCATCTGCTGCCTATCAGCCGCAAATGGGCACGCGAGTATTATGAACTGCGTGGGGCATACTTCCCACATTCTGCCTATCCGGTTGAAATGAACATGATGCCCTATCCGGTTCCAACATGGGGCTGGGAGATTTGTGAAACCCCCTGGACAGTACAAAGCCTGTGGTGGCACTACCTGTACACAATGGATTCCGATTTCCTGCGGACACGCGCTTTCACACCGATCAGGGAAGCTGTGCTGTTTCTGGTCGATTATATGACACGACCCGAAGCACACGGCGATCAATGGGGTGATGACCGCTATCACATCTTCCCGACAGTTGCGCCAGAACTCTACGGCATTACACCCGGCTTCACCCACAATGCCGACTGTCTCGTTGACCTTACCCTCACGCGCTTTGTTTTTAATGCCTATCAGCACGCGGTTGAGATTCTGGACAGTGAAGAAACGGAAGCCGAACTATTGGCCCAGGTCAGCGAGATACTGGCCCATTTCCCGGAATACCCCACCGCCGATACGGATACCGGCCCGGTATTTGTATCGGTTCCGGGTGAAGACCCTGAAATTGTCTACAACGTACCTAACAGCACCATGACCATCTTTCCTGGTGAAGAGCATGGGCTTCATTCGCCTGCTGAATGGTACGAAATCGCAGCCAATTCGTACCGCAGACAGCGCAATGAAGGTGGTAATGAGCTTGTGTTTCTCAATCTGCAAGGCGCGCGCCTCGGCTTGCTTGACCTTGAGCGCTTCAAACGCCAGGTGAATTACTGCCTGTTACCGAACGGAGCCTGTAACGATATGGTGCTTCAGGTACATGGGCGTTACCGCGATAGTACACCGTATGACTTTATGCGCTATATGGGCATCTGGTTTGAAAATCTGGCGCTGCCGGTGGTCATCAATGAGTGCCTGCTGCAAAGCTATCATGGCAGCCTGCGGTTTTTTCCAAACTGGCCGCTCGATCAGAATGCAGAATTTTTCAGCCTGCGGGCGGTAGGTGGCTTTCTCGTCAGTGCCGCATGTGGGGAGGGTGAGGTGAAATGGATTCAGATTATCAGTGAAGCCGGCTCAAAGCTGACTGTCGTGTCGCCCTGGCCTTCCGGGGCAAAAGTTATCCGGGATGAAGAAGAGGTAATCCTGCACGGTGAACTGCTGGAGATTACCACACGCCCGAATCAGACGGTCATGCTCAAACCGCCATCGTGAGCCAGGAAAGGGGAATCATCCACTGTTTGTCGAAAACGGGCCAAATGATCCAAGCGGATCAGTCCCTGTGCGCAGGCGGTTTTCCGCTCGACCTGCGTATGATGATTTCAACCGGCAGCACAATCTCCTGTGGATCGGCCGGGCCTTCTTTAGCCAGGCGGGACAAGAGCAGTTCAGTGGCTCTTTGTCCCATCTCATACGCTGGCTGGCTGGCAACCGTAAAGAAGGGATCAATCGTGATGGCCTGCGGCAGGTCATCAAATGAGACGACTGACATATCCTCCGGCACTCGCACGCCGGCATCCCGCAGCGCCCGCATCACACCAATGGCGATAAAGTTATTGCCAGCAAAAATGGCAGTCGGGCGCGGATTATCTTCAAGCACCTGACACGTATATCTGTAGCCCGTCTCCTGGATGTATTCACCCCAGAAAACCTGCTGATGGGCAGCCTGGCCGGCTGCTTGCATGGCCTGTATGAAACCGTCTACGCGATCCCACGCTGTGGAATGATCCTGACGGCCAGCAATGATCGTGATACGCACGTGCCCAAGGTTGAGCAGATGTGTGGTCAGCTCGTAGGCCCCCTTTACCGAGTTGCCACGTACCGAATCAAGGCGTTCGCCCGGAATATGCCGGTCCAGCAGTACAAACGGGATATGCCGCTTCTGAAGGCTGATTGAAGAACGCGATGAGGCTGGCACCAGCAGAAAGCCATCCACCTGTTTCATCATCAGGAAGGAAAGATACGCTTCCTGTTTCGCGACAGCCTCGTCTGTGTTGCCGATAATAATGTGATATCCGCGTGCGTTGGCCGTATCCTCCACACCCCTTGCCACGGTTGTCCAAAACGGATTGGTTATATCCGATAACACCAGTGCCAGGGTCATCGTCCGCTTGGATCGCAGGCTCGGCCCCAGCGCATTCGGGATATAGTTCAGTTCAAGAACAGCCGCTTCCACCCGCTGCCGCGTCGCCTCGCTCACATAGCCATTGTTATTGATAACACGCGATACCGTGATGGGCGCTACACCCGCAAGTTTGGCGACATCATGGATATTTGCCATTCAGCACTGCCCTGATATACCTTGCCTCGAACGGTATAGATTTCCTGACTGATTATGCCCGTTTTTGAGCGTCGCCAAAAAGTTTGACAAACGTTTACAAACCCGATATGCTCTGGTAAGCGTACCATATTCGCACGCAGGAACCAAGTTTTCGCCTTTCGATGGCGGAAATCAACTGGTTTTACGACAGCCAATGGAGTATCCCACCACACACGTAAACGGCGATTTGCTTGACAACAGGTTCGTCATAAGATGAATTTTCATCAACAATACTTTGTTGCACCGGGTAAGCTGGGTGGGATTCACCACGCGGGTAACACCCGTTGATCTTTAGCGGGTAATCGTCTGCACAATGGTTAATTGACACTCGCAATAATCGGCACGGCAAAACGCCTGTCGTGGATAATCCTGATGCGGTCAAAAGAGTTATTCAGAAAGGTTTGCCTGTTATGCGATTATTCCGGCCTCAGGGGTTGAGTGAGTACTCGTCCACAGCCTCAAAACAGGGTCGCTCACTGACGGATTCCAGAACGACATCACACTGGTACAGAGCGCGAAAAAGTTTCCGTCGGCACTGGCAATTGTACCTGATCATGGTGCCTGGGCTGCTCTACTTCCTCATCTTCAGGTATATCCCGATGGCAAGCGCGGTGATCGCCTTCAAGGACTATAATGTGATTCAGGGAGTTTGGGGCAGTCCCTGGGCAGGGTTCAAATACTTCGATCTGTTTTTCAGCAACCCCGTGTTCTGGACATTGATACGAA
Source organism: uncultured Anaerolineaceae bacterium (assembly GCA_964552425.1). Taxonomy (GTDB): domain Bacteria; phylum Chloroflexota; class Anaerolineae; order Aggregatilineales; family Phototrophicaceae. The sequence continues at coordinate 26,338 of CAZKIB010000024.1, forward strand.
ATACACTTGGCCTCAGCTTCTATGCCCTGCTGGTTGGGTTTCCCATTCCCATCATCCTGGCTATTTGTCTGAATGAGGTCCGCGACGGTTTCTTCAGGCGCTTTACCCAGCTTGTCACGTATGCGCCCTATTTCATCTCGACGGTTATTCTCGTCTCCATGACCATGCTGCTGCTTTCGCCTCGTCTGGGTGTGGTCAACCTTGCTTTGCAGGCGCTGGGACAACAACCCATCAACTTTCTTGGAAGACCGGATATGTTTTCCAGCATTTATGTCTGGTCGGGTATCTGGCAGTTCAGCGGTTATGCAGCCGTTGTTTATCTGGCTGCGCTGGCCGGCATTGACCCGCAGCTCCACGATGCCGCCAAAGTAGACGGCGCCTCTCGCATTCAGAAAATCCTCCATGTCGACCTTCCCGGCATTCTGCCAGTGATCCTCGTCATTCTGGTTCTCAATGCAGGCACGCTGCTTGCCGTTGGCTTCGAAAAAGTCTATCTTTTGCAGAATCCGCTTAACCTGGCAACCTCCGAAGTGATTTCCACCTATGTCTACAAAATTGGCCTTCTCAACGCGAATTTCAGCTTCGCTACGGCTGTCGGTTTGTTCAATTCAGTCGTGAATATGATCCTGTTATTGATCGTGAATACGTTGGTCAAACGGGCGTCCGACTCAGGTGGCGGCCTATGGTAAGCGACAAGGAGCAGCGGCTGTGAACCCATCAACATATATTCGGGACTCGTTCGGAGACCGGGTGTTCATGGTCTTTGTTTATATATTTCTGACCTTCTGTCTGCTGATTGTGCTGTACCCACTCGTCTATATCGTCAGCGCTTCATTCAGTGATCCTGTCGCCGTGACCGCCGGGCGCGTCTGGTTGTACCCTGTCGACTTTACGCTGCGAGGGTATGAGGTCACTTTCCAAAACCCGCAGATTATCACCGGCTATCTTAACTCACTCTTCTATACGGTGTTCGGTACATTAATCAGTGTCACCCTAACCGTGCTGGTAGCTTATCCCCTGTCACGACATGACCTGTATGGCAGCGGCCTCATCATGTTTCTGATCACCTTCACGCTGATCTTCTCCGGCGGCCTGATTCCGACCTATCTTGTGGTAAAGGATTTGGGGATGATTGATACGCGCTGGGCCTTGTTGATACCCCAGGCAGTCGCGGCATTCCAGGTCATCATTGCCCGAACCTTTTTCCGGTCGGCTATTCCTTATGAATTGGTGGAAGCGGCTGAACTGGATGGGTGCAATGACCTGCAATTTTTAAGGTCAGTGGTGCTGCCGCTCTCCAAGCCAATTATCGCCGTGCTGGCCCTCATGTATGCTGTCTCGCAGTGGAACGGTTACTTTGATGCGTTGATCTACATCAAATCGTCCGATCTCCAACCTCTCCAGCTCGTGCTGCGAAACATTCTCATTCTCAATACCACCACCAGCGGCTCAATGGATGCAACCGCCATGGCGCAGCGACAGCAGTTGGCTGATCTTCTGAAATATTGCCTGGTCGTAGTAGCAACCGTACCTGTACTGTTGATTTACCCGTTCGTTCAACGCTACTTCGTTAAGGGAATGCTGATTGGATCGATCAAAGGCTAGATAGCTGCTTTGACGACACCCTGACGAAAGGAGGTGTATGCGGTTCAGAATTTGATAACTCTATTCCTGCAAATTGCAGTTTGTATATCTATATAGGAAAAAGAGGCATGAAAAAGAGATTGCTTTTGATCGCCATGCTGTTGATCTTGAGTCTGATGGTGGTTGCTGGCCCAGTACCCGCTCAATCAGACCCCACCGTGATTCGGATTTTTTCGCCGCAGGGTGCTGAAGTAGACCTGGCAACCAACGCTTTCACCCTGATGGCGGAAGAGATGTTCAACATCAAATTCGAATGGACTGTCACCACTTTCGACGCCACATCCGCCGCCGAAGTGCGCAACCTTGCGCTGGCGAGTGGCGACTACCCGGATGTCTTTATGCTGATTCCCTGGGTTGACCAGTTCACGCAGGTTGACCTGCTGAAATACGGGCAGCAGGGGGTTTTGATTCCGCTGAACGATCTGATCGAACAACATGCCCCGAACATCCAGGCGGCGCTGGAGGCACATCCTGACTTCAGAGCGATGGCGACTGCGCCGGATGGTACGATCTGGGGTTTGCCGCAGTTGGTTCAGTGTTACCACTGCTCCTATGCCAACAAGATATGGGTCAATCGCCGGTGGCTCGAAGAACTCGGCATCCCCATGCCAACCACCACCGAAGAATTCCGGGATATGCTCGTCGCCTTCCGGGAAAATGACGCGAACGGTAATGGTGTCGCCGACGAAGTTCTGGCTGGCGCGATCATGGATTACGGTACGCGCCCCATCCCGTTCCTGATGAATGGCTTCATCTATGACGATGACCGCACCTATCTCATCCTGAACGAAGGTCAGGTTGATACCGTTGCGAACAAACCGGAATGGAAAGAGGGTCTGGCCTATATCAAGAGCCTGTATGATGAAGGCTTGATTGACTCGGGCACCTTCACCAATAACGCTGATGCTTACAGCGCGTTTGGCAATAATGCCGCCGCCCAGATGTTGAGCGCAGGCGCTGGTATGCACCCCTGGATTTTCGTGGACTGTGGTGATGCCGCCGACCCGTCCTACTGCAAGGACTATGATGTGCTGCCGCCGCTGCAAGGCCCTCATGCCGCCTACTCGACCTATCTCTCGCCGGTATTGGCTGGGGCGACCTTTGCGATAACCAACAAAGCCAGCGAAGAAGTCCAGATCGCGGCCATCAAGCTGGTGGATTACATGTTCACCGTTGAGGGTATGCTGAACGCCCACTACGGTGTCAAAGGGGTGGATTGGCGTGAACCTGTCGAAGGCGAAATCGCCAACAACCGCGACGTCGAACCGCTGTTTACCACCCTCAATCCAGACCCCGATCAACCCAACAATGCCTGGGGCGCTATCGCGCAGTACTTCCATCCCAAGTGGGTCCGTGATGGCTGGGTTACGGCGGACGAAATCTACACGCAGGCGGGTTATGAGCGCCGCTTGCAGGAGGCGACTGACCTCTACGCCGGCAAGGAATCGCCTGACCTGTACCCATTCTGGCAGATTTGGCCCGATCCCGCGTTGGCCGATGAGCTGGCGCTGCTGACCCAGAACATCACCGATTACATCGAAACCAGCGCCCTGGCATTCGTCACCGGCTCCATGAGTCTGGAAACGGACTGGGATGCCTACGTGGCGGGTCTGGAAGGTCTGGGTCTCGCGCGCTACCTGGAGATCAATCAGCAGCAGTATGATGCGTCGATGGGTTAAGCTCCTGATGTAAGTGTATAGCTGCCCATTCTATAAGCTGTTCATGCCGGGTCAGTATGTGAATGCTGGCCCGGTATCCGTATGCGCTGCGTTCCACGGCCACATGAAAAGACAACTATGAATCGTTCAAGTGTAACAACAGCCCGCGATTGGCGGCTCTGGTTCAACCAGCCTGCTGAACATTGGTATGACGGCTTGCCAGTGGCAAATGGCCGCATGGGCGCAATGATTTATGGCGGCGTTCGAGCTGAACGCATTTACCTGAGTGAGACGACCTTTTGGTCGGGCGAACCTTCGCTGGAAAACAACAACCCACAAAGCCCGGCCATCTTTCAGAAAGTACGTGAGCATTTGCTTGCGCGAGAAATCGCGGCTGCTAACGAGCTTGCGCACGAGTTAGAAGGTCGCAAACTGAACTACGGCACGAACCTGCCATTCGGCAATCTTCGCCTGCTGTTTGACCATGAGCAAATCGGCGCACGTGCGTACCACCGGGAACTGGATATGGATTCGGCTGTTGTGCGGATCCTGTATCGCTTCGGTGATGCAGATTATCGGCGCGAGATATTCGTCAGCGCGCCCCACCAGGTCATGGTGATTCGCCTGACATGCAGTTGCCCCGCCGGGCTGACCTTTCGCATCATGCTCGACGGCGACGAACAACCCTTTGATGTGCGTTCAGGGGGGGTAGACACCCTGCTGATGGATAATCAGGCCAGGGAAAACCTGCATAGCAGCGGTGAAGTCGGCGTGGATGGTCACGCACGCCTGAAGGTCATCAGCGAGGGCGGCGAGATCACGAGCACTGGCTCACAATTGATGATGAAGCAGGCGGATTCGGTAACGATTTTCATGGCAATGCGGACGACGTTTGGAGGCAACGACCCTGTTGCGCTGTGTCAGGCAGATATTCAGGCAGTGAGCGATCTCCCTTACGAAGTGATCCGCGCAGACCATATCGCCGAACATCAGCAGTGGTTTCGTCGCGCGAGTCTTGAACTTGGGGCCAGCCCCCATGCGGACTGGCCTTTAGATAAGCGGATCGAGGCTGCTCGTCAAGGAGAAGATGATCCGCATTTATCGGAGCTGCTCTTCCAGTTTGGCCGTTATCTCCTGATCGGCAGTTCACGCCCGGATTCTCCCCTTCCGGCTAATCTCACGGGCGCCTGGAACGATAACCGCGCCTGTCGTATCGGCTGGACCTGCGATTATCATCTGGACATTAACACCCAGATGAATTACTGGATCGCCGAACTGACGAACCTGAGTGAATGTCACCTGCCCTTATTCCACTGGATCGAAGAGACACTCGTGCCTTCAGGCCGGCACACCGCACGCACCCTTTACGATTTGCCCGGTTGGGTCGCGCATATTTTTTCCAATCCCTGGGGGTTCACGGCCTGGGGCTGGAGTACCTGGTGGGGTGTCCACCCAACTGGCGGCGTGTGGGTGGCGATGCACCTCTGGGATCATTATTCTTTTACCGGGGATCGGCAGTTTCTGGCGGAGCAAGCCTATCCCATACTGAAGGAAGCGGCGGAATTCTGTCTGGCGTATCTGGTCAAGGACCCCCAGACAGGCTGGCTTGTGAGCGGCCCATCCAATTCACCGGAGAATACGTTTCTCTATCAGGGCCAGGCTTATGCCGTTACACTCGGACCCACTGTTGATCGCATACTGCTCTATGCTCTGTTCAGCGCCTGTATGAAAGCGTGCCAGATACTTGGTGTGGACGAAGGCTTTCGTACCCAACTGGAAGAGGCGCGCAGCCAACTGCCACCTTACCAGATCGGCAAACACGGACAGATTCAGGAGTGGCTGGATGATTACGACGAAGCCATGCCAGGACATCGCCATACCAGTCATCTCCTCGGTGTATTCCCCTTTGACCAGATCACACCCTCAACCACACCTGATCTGGCCGCGGCAGCGCGAATTTCAATCGAGCGACGGCTCGCAGCGGAAGGCTACGAAGAAGGGGCCTGGGCACGCAACAACCTCACCCTTTATTATGCGCGCCTTCTGGATGCTGAGGCGGCCTATGACAGCCTGACCACACTCTTCCGCAGGGAAGCAGGTAACAGTCTTTTTACAGGGACACGGCTGGCCCCGGCCAATGCCTATGAGCTGGACTATAACACTGGCGCTTCGGCTGGCATTGCAGAGATGCTGCTTCAGAGCCACGCCGGTTACATTGATCTACTCCCTGCGCTTCCTCAGACCTGGCCGGAAGGCAGCGTGCAGGGACTCTGCGCCAGAGGGGGGTTCGTCGTGGACGTTCGATGGAAGAACCATCAGCCGGTTGAGAGCCGCATTCATTCGACAATCGGAGGTGTCTGCCGCATCCGTGTGGATGGCAAGTTTGACGTACTTTGCGAGGGTAAACCAATCACGACGCAAGCTCTGGACCTGCCCGGAATCGAATTTGATACGCAGGCTGGCAGGGATTACGTCATTCGCAGCCGAAACAACCTGGTTTACCCCGGTTTTACGGAGCAGCAATTCCCTACGCGGCGCGACGCATGAGGAGAGGATTGGCTCCCCTCCTCATGCCGCGTGACTCACAACGCCTCATCGTCAATAAAGTCAATGACGCGGTTGGTGATAACCGAGCCGGCATGGTGATTCCATAGCTGGTCGGCGATGGCCTGCGCGTCGCGGTGCAAACCCTGTGTGGCGAAGTAATCGCACACACGCCGGATGTCGCGCTGCAACACCTCATAGGCGCTGGGGTTGGCGCGGTAGTCAATCACCTGCGGGAAGTCAATCAGCGTGATCTGCCCGTCCCAGTAGAGGATGTTGTAGGCCGACAGGTCGCCGTGAATCAGGCCGTGCTGCATCATCAGGTCGACATTGCGCAGCACCTCCACGAACAGCGGTTCCGCTTCCCCGGCTTCCAGCGTGACGGTGTTGAGCGTGGGCGCGGCGGTAAACGCATCGCCGCAGTGGCTCATCAGAATAGCGTTTTCAGCCACCGCCAGCGGCTGCGGGACGGATGCCCCGGCAGCGTACAGTGTCTTCAGGGTGGTGTATTCGTACATCAGCCAGGAGGTATGTTCAAGCTGCTCCCCAAGCTGTGTCTTCTTGCCGATTGCGCGCATCAGGCCGTGTTCGTTCTTTTTGATGGCTTTGCCGTCGGCCTTCAGGTAGGAGCGGCCTTCGCGGTAGAGGGCGTCATTGCGCAGGTTGCGGAACTTGCGCGGGCGATAGACCTTCGCGGCGGCCAGCGCCACGCCCGCTTTGGGCGTCGCCTGGCAGCGGTAGACACTGGCTTCCTTGCCCCCGCGCACTCGCGCCAGCACATCGCTGATGTAGTCCATATCGTAGAACGCCCGCAGCGAACTCAGCAGCCATTCTTCTTCAAACAGCCCCGGCTGATAGGTCGTCTGGAAACCGGCTTCCAACCCGGCGGCGTCAGCAATCTCAGCGATTACCTCACGCGCGGACTTCTTCGGTGTATGCACCACTTTCGGCTTGCGTTTGCGGCGCGCCTGCCGGTCATGCTGCATAGGGTCGAACCGGGTTTCGTACTGCTCGTACTGCTCGTCAAAATCGTGATAACCACTCAAGGTTACATCTCCTGATACTCAAGGATACCCATGACCTGGAACCATGCGGGTTCCGGCAGGGGATTATGTTCAAGGGTCATACCCAGTTTGCGCATCACGCCCTGCGAAGCGAGGTTGTCGTAGTCGGTATTGGCAAGGATGCGCTTGAGGTTGAGGTGCGTGAACGCATAGTCGATCAGGGCGCGTGCGGCTTCTGTCGCGTAACCCTGCTGGCGATAGGCCGGGTCGCATTCCCAGTACAGGCCGACTTCCGCCGTGCTGCGCTGCACCGTTGTGGGCGCGCGCTCCCCACTGAAATACGGAAGCTGGTCGAACGGCATCAGCAGCGGGACCAGCCCGACAATACCGATCAGGCAGTCGTCCTGTCTGAGGACCACTGCGCGATCTCCGTAGGGCGGCTGCCACAGCCTGGCGAGGTGGTCGCTCATGGTGACTGCGCCCTGCACGTAGCGCCGGTTTTCGTCTGTATCATCCACACTGCGGACGCGCCCAATGTGTGCCGTATCATCCATGATGAATGGCCGGATGAGGAGCCGTTCCGTTTCTAAAACGGGCATTTCAGTTCCCATTGGCGTGCCCTCATTTTCTCGCAGTAAAGACGATGGAATAATGCGGCTCGGCAAAGGCTTCGTCCGTCCAGTTGCCTGTGACCTGAATGTCATGGAAACCGGCTTTCTCCAGCATCAGTACGACTTCATGTTTGAGGTAGATACGTTCGTTCGCGGCGAAGATTTCTTCCCCCACGACCTGTCCGTCCTCGATCAACCGGTAGCGGCGGTGGGCGTACAGTACCTGTTCCACCCGGTCCACCCGCAGCAGCCTGTAATGCTGGGCGACCTCGCGGCCATCCGGCAGCGTGTTGGTCCACATCGGGTTCCACGCGCCGTCAGGGTTTTGGGATTTGTCGGACAGCGGGGCATGATCGCCAAACGGCCAGAACAGATTGAATGCCAGTACGCCGCCCGGCAGGAGATGCGCGTAGATGCGCCGGAGCGCCTGTATTGCTTCGTTCCAGTCAGTTATCAGGCAGAACGTGCCGCAGGGGATAAAGATCATGCGGTACTGGCGCGGCAGATCCAGGTTTTGCATGGCCTGCTGGTACAGCTTGGCTTTCAGTCCGCGCGCCTCGGCTTTCTGATGACAGATTGCCAGCATATCGGCAGAAGTATCCACACCGTCCACGTCATAACCGGCGGCCAGATAGCGCACCAGCAGGCGTCCGGTCCCGCAGCCGACATCCAGCGCCGGGCCAGGGTGCGCGTCCAGCAGTTTCTGGATAAAGGTCAGATCAGGCTGCTCACTATCGCCACCGGATGGGTCCCAGACCTGCGCGGCCAGCCCGGTCCAGCTCATACCCGCTTCATGGGTTTTGACTTCGTAAGTGTCCATCGAATGTGTGCCTTTCATGCCGGGAGTGTCTCAAGCATCTGCTGCTTTCGTAACGGCTGGTGGCGATATGTCCGGCAGCGGCGGCGGCGCGCACAGCACAGCCCGGTTCATCGCGGTGCAGGCAGTTATTGAAGCGGCAGTTGGGGGCATGTTCTACCAGATCGGGCATGAAGTCAACCAGGTCGGTCTGATACAACCCGCTCAGGCCAAACTCGCGGATGCCGGGCGTATCGACCACCGCGCCGCCGGCGTTCAGCGGCAGCCAGGTCGCCTGCAGCCCGGTATCGTTGAGCCCGTGACCGCCGAACACGAGTTCGTAGGCGAGGTTCTGGTCGACGAAGTCCCACTGGTGCGGGTGCTGCCGGTTGGCGTAGCCGATGGCCAGCACCGTCGTCTGATTTGCCAGCAGGCCGCGCAGATGCTCGATGCCCGCGCCGGTGGACGCGCTGGTGATGACAATAGGATAGCCGAGTTCACGGTAGGGCCGCATGGTCACGTCGAGTTCGGCGGCGTCTTCCAGCAGATCGATCTTGTTCACGCAGATGATCGCCGGGAGGTTGTAGCGCTCCGCCACGATCAGGTAACGATCCACCAGTTCCAGCCAGATGTGTGGTTCGCGCCAGGCGGAAACCACCAGCAGTTGGTCGACATTGGCGACGATGATCTGCTGCAAGGGGCTGTCGAACACGTCGGGCCGGGCCAGCAGACTGCGGCGCGGCAGCACAGCTTCGATCACTCCGCTGCCCGTGCCATCCTCGCGCACCACGACCTGATCGCCCACTGCGGCAGCGTTGGTGTAGCCGGTTTCCGCCACCGCCAGATTGCCGCGCAGGCTGCACAGAATGGCCCGCCCGTTGACCTGCACGCGGAAAAGCCCCTTGCTGGTTTCGATCACCAGCCCGACGGCCGTGTCCGGGTCCGCGACCTGCGCCGTATCCTGGATTTCAGCAGTCACGGCATTGGACCGGAATGCCAGATTTTCCACAGCCCGGCGGCGTTCGCTTTCGTCACGCGGCATAATGCGCTCTGACACTTCGATTTCATCCCAGGCGTCCGCATCATCAAGCACATCCACACTGGCCGGCAGCCAGTCCTTGCGGCGGGCCTGTTTGGCGCTTTGATTGCGGCGCATTTTTTTGTTGGCCTTCTTCAACTCACTGCGGCGCTTCTCGTGTTCAGCGCCTTTCAGGTACTTTTCGACCTGTTTATCTTTGTTTTTGCTGCTCATTGCCAGGGTAACTCCTGATGGTTTTTCGAATTGGGTATTCAGAATCAAAACAGCCATGATTGGGCATGGCTGTTCGGGAAAACAAAACAGCCACGACGACACCGGCGGCTGCGGGATAGAATCCGGCAGCG
>CAZKIB010000024.1:35994-42357 GCA_964552425.1 uncultured Anaerolineaceae bacterium
GGCAGCGCGCACGCAGAGCGCGCCGTGACCGTTAAATTGTCAGAATCAGAAAGGAATCAGACGAACTTAGCCGGCAGCAGGCGCACTCGCCACACGTTCAGCAGCACTGAGCATCATCTGTGACATAATCTTTGCGCCTCCTGACTAAAATTTGTGGATAACCAGTGTTACTCTAGCATAAAAAATCATCGCCTGTCAAGATGTCCGGCCCCCTAAAACCAGGGTGATCGCATCAAACCTGGATTCATCTGACTGCGCCCTGTGTTGACCTTTCCTCAGCCTTCCCCGCCCTACAGGACGCTTCGCAGAATTCAGGGAGGGCGTCAGATTGCGGGCGGAACGATTCTCCCCTGCATTGAGGGCAGGGTTACGGTCAGGTTTTGCGCGCCCGGCATGTTATACTGTTAGCAAAACCATGTGTATAAATTTTGTCGATCAAAGGCTGCCCGTTCATGAATAATTTTCTCGAATCCCTGCGCGAATATGCCGTGCCAGCCCCGCTCAGTGCGCCGCCAGAAATCCTGCCCTGGGAGCGCGGGGCGGACTGGAATATGGATCATGCGGCGCGGGTGACACTTGGCCTGCTGCTGGATGGCGACAGAACCAGCGACCTGCTGTTCGCCGCCGCAGACTACCTGCTGGCGTTCTGTAATGAAGGCTATGGCGCGCACATCTTTCAGGACGCGCTGCTGCTCAATGGCACGGCGCTGGCCCTGTGTGGCTATCTGTGCGACCACCCGGAGGCTGAACTGTGGCGTTTGACCGGCTGCGCCCGGCTGGTGACAGAGGCGCACGAACGCCGCGCCGCTCTCAGCGACACCCTGATGGCACGCTGTTTGCTGGCGGTCTGCCAGGTGGCCGACGATCTGCACGCCCCGGTGCTGGCCGATCTCATCACCCTGCGCGAACGCATGTGGGGCAAACTGCTCGATCATTCCCGCGCCGAACGCCTGCACGTGGCCGAGGTGGATTATCCAAAACACATGGCGAATCCTGTGCCGGTGGAGCAGGTCGGGGCGCTGATGCGCGCGCGGGCCTGGCAGAAAAATATCCCCACACTCAACCTGATGGGCGGAAACAAAGAAGAAGCCGATCATATCTGTAACAACCTGCTGACCCTGCGGGCGCACATGCTGGTGCGGCATCAGTTTGGCAGCGAGATCGACTGGAACCTGCGCCTGTTCGATGATAAGGAATCGACGGTCAGTCTGAACGCGCATTCCTTTATCCGCAATCTGGCGCAGGTGTATGCCGACACAGGCGACGCCAAATATGCCATTCACGCGGCGCGCCTGTTATGGTCGTTTTATCTGCTCAACCCGCTGCCCAACCACAAACATTATCTCGGTCCCTGGCGCACGCTGGAAGTCGGCAACCGCCAGTGCAATATGTGGCCGGGCGCGCTGGCTGTGCTGGGCGAAACCGATGCGTTCAACCCGGCGACCCACGCTATGCTGGCCCGTTCGCGGCTGGAACATCTCCGCTACGCGCTGGCCTTCTGCGGCTGGGCCAACAACTGGTATCAGGTTGAGGCAGCCGGCATGGCAGCGGCGGCCCTGTGTTCGCCCGAACTGACTCTGGCCGATACCTACCTGCGCATTGCGCTGCGGCGTCTGAAGTGGATCAACAGCTTTGCCTACTATGATGATGGCTTCCAGTTTGAACTGACGCACGGCTATCATATCTTCCCGACGCTCTCCATTTTTTCGGTGGTGCAGGCGGCCAAAGCGCGCGGTGTGCAGCTCCCGGCGGATTTTGTCGGTCTGGTGGAACGGGCGCATGAGATGTACCTGTACGCGCAGCAGCCCGATCACCTCCTGCCGACCTTCAACGATTGCAACCCCAACCCGATGGACCCGGCGGCGATTTTGCAGGCCGCAGCCGACGCCTTTGATCGCGCCGATTTTCAATGGGGCGCGGCGCATGGGGCAGCAGGCCAGGCCCCGGATCATGCCTCACATGCCTGGCCGTCGGCGGGCTACTATGTCATGCGCGATTCGTGGGATGAACGCGGCCAGTACCTCTTTTTTGATGGCGCGCCCTGGGGAGCCTCTCACCAACACGAGGACAAACTCGGTTTTGTGCTGCACGCCGGCGGACGACTGCTGATCGGCGACCCGAATATCTACAGCTATGCCTGGACCGAGCAGACGCACTATTTCAAATCGGCGCGGGCGCACAATGTCGTCATGATCGACGGCATGGGGCAGGCCCGCCGCTACCGCCCGGAAGCCCGCCTGACCACGCTGGGCCGCAGTGAATGGGTCAGCCGGGACTCGTTCGATTTTGTCAGCAGCGAGTATCTGGAAGGCTTCGCGCCGGATGAATTTCGCCCGGAGCGCGAACTGTGGGCTGGCAAGGACGACGTGGTGGACAGCCGCTTCAGCCACCGCCGCGCCATCTTTTACGTCAAACCCGGTTACTGGATTCTGTGCGACCTGATTCATGGGGAGGACAGCGCCCCACATACCCTGGAGCAGATTTTCCACATCGCCCCGATTTTCGATCTGGAATCCGATGAGCCGCTGCGGGCCGGAGAACTTGAGGTTTCACCGCAGGCCATCGTCAGCCAGGATACCGGTCTGAGCAATATCGCCATTCTGCCGGTGGATTCCGCCGGACTCACGGCGCGGGCACAGAAAGGCGAAACCAGCCCGGCGCGCGGCTGGTACGGTGTGATTGGCGAGTTCCCGGCCTGGGATGTGACGCTGGAAACCCGAACCACGCTCCCGGCCCGGCTGGACGCGGTGCTGTACCCGCTTGATCCCGGCGGCACAACCTATCCTTCCGTCAAACGACTGCGGGCTGATGCGCAGGTGTCCGCCTTGCAGATCAGCGGCGCAGACTTTGATGATACCTTCATCCTGTGCGAAGACGGGGCCGGGGTTGTGACGCTTGGCGACATCACCTTTGAAGGCCGCGCCCTGCTGCTGCGCCGCCAGCCGGAGCTTCAGGCGCTGGCTGTCGCTGCGATCACGGTGCAGGTGGGCGGCGAAGACGTGAAGGCGGAGTAGGGCGATGGCTGAAATCACTGCCTCCGCATCGATCATCGTGCAGCGGCCCATCGACGGGGTGTTCCACGCCTTTCTCAACCCGGAAACCTTTACCGAGTGGTTTGCGATGGCCGAGGAAATCCGCGACTTTTCCGGGCATCCCATCGGCGTGGGCACAACCTACAAAGGCGTGGGCCGCGTGATGGGACAGGAGATCATCAACGCGGCGGAAGTGATCGAATATGACCCGCCGCGCCATGTGGTGGTGATGACGGTCTCCCCGGTCATCAGCGGACGCAACACGATGGACTTTGTACCCACCGGTGATGATGGCACGCAGATCACCATCCGGCTGGATGGCGAAGCCGCCGGGTTCCTGGCGCGGATGGCCCTGCCGGTCCTCAGGGGCCAGATTCAACGCCAGATGAACGGCGACTTGCAGCGCTTCAAACGCCTGGTCGAAACCCCCTGACACCGGCTGCCCGTTTCGCTGGCGTAGCGCCGCCCGCCGCCCTGTGTTATGTTCGTACCTGCTGTGTATGACTGACAATGAGGAGCGATGCCATCATGGATGTATGGGAAGCAATTCGTAAAAAACGCGCCGTGCGCCAGTTTAAGCCGGAACCGCTGAGTGCGGAGCATGTCAAACGCATTCTGGACGCGGGGCGGCGTTCGCAGAGTTCCAAAAACAGCCAGCCCTGGCATTTTATCGCCGTGCAGAACCGCGAGACCTTGCAGCAGCTTTCGACGATGGGCGATTACCTGGGCCATGTCGCCGGCGCGGCGCTCTGCGTGGTCATCTGTCTGCCGGTTGAAAATGAGCGCACCCTCTGGCACTTCTTTGATGCCGGGCAGAGCGCGTCCTACATGCAGCTTGCCGCGCAGGAAGTCGGCGTCGGCTCCTGCCTGGGCACAATCTACCAGCCGGAGGCTGTGCGTGAACTGCTGGGCATCCCGGCGGACTGGCAGGCGCGGCTGCTCATCTCCTTTGGCTACCCGGCGGACCAGCCCGCTCGTCCCCCGCGCAAGGAAGGCCGCCGCGAATTTGACGACGTGACCCATTTCGAGCGCTGGTAGAATACACGCGGTACGCCCTCGTGAAAAAGAGCGTACCGCCAACTGACGTTCTGGCCCTGACTGGTTACTGCCTTTCGAGCATTGCGGACCGGATGTAAGCAGACCAGGTGATCTGTCCATAGCGGTGTTTCGGCACCGTATGAAGGCCGCGCCGCAGCGCCGGGAGCGCGCTTTCCGGGAAAAAGCCCTGCGGCGCATCCATGAAAAGCGGAGCATCCACGCCGCGCACGGCCAGAAAGTCACGGGCTATTTCGTCAATGCGCAGAATCTCCGGCCCGCCCACATCCGCCAGCCGTCCCGCAGGCCGGTCAAGGATAAACGGCAGCGTATAGGCCGCGACATCCCGCGTATCAATCGGCTGGAACAGCGCGTCATGCACGGTTGGCAGCAGATAGGGTGTGATCTGTACGGATTGCGACATCAGGTAGAACATGAAGGTGTGAAACTGCGTTACCCGCTGGATGGAGTATGGTACGCCGCTGTTGATGACATGAGCTTCGGCTGCCTGTTTGTGCCGGTAGAACTCATAATCCACATGGTCGATACCGGCTATGGAAATATGGAAAAAGTGACTGACGCCCGCCGCTTTTGCCATTTCTGCCAGACGTTTCACCCCCAGAACATCGACTTCATAGGCCTTCTGATAGCTGCCCAGGCAGTTGACAATCGTGTCCACACCGTTGAGCGCATCTGCCAGGCCCTCGCCAGAAGTGACATCCGCCAGCACCCATTCGACATCGGAGTCCGGCAAGGCAGGCGCAGCCCGGTGACTCTGCACCCGCACCTGAAGATCGGTTGTTTTTAAGACCTGAACAATCGCCGTACCCAGTGAGCCAGTTCCACCAGCTACAAGTATCCGTGTCATTTTCATCCTCCCTGCTCAGCTATTCTAAACGAATGATGGTAGTGGATTAATCCGGGCTGGAGGTTGAAGTCATGCCATCGTGACTCCGGTCTCCAGATAGGTAATTGAACCACGACCTCTGGCCCACAAGCGGGCAGAGACGGTATGAACTGGCTGGAATATTCTCTGATTGAAACGGGCAACCCCTGGGGTCGCGCGAATCCCGGTCACGACGATGAGGGGTTCCTTGCTAAGGGCGCATCAGGACGTATCGCGCTCAAAAATGAGCTGCAGCGCCTCGGCAGCCAGGGGAACCAGGCTCCCAAAACGGCCTTCACCCGGCGGCAGATGGGGTTCGTTCGCCATGTGCAGGCTGGTAATGCCGTGTGCGATGGCAACAAAAAGCGAGTGTGCCTGGACGGCTGACAGCCGGGGGTCAATTTGACCGTTATCTATGGCTTCCTGAAATGAAGCTCTCGCCGCCGTTATAAGCTGGTCTATTTCTGACAGACCTTCTTCAGAGGGCACAAAACCCGGTACAGGACGCTCGAAGATCAGTTGAAACAAAACAGGGTTTTCAACCGCGAAGGTCAGGATATAGTTCAGTCCCGCCTCAAGTCCCTTCGGTGTCAGACCGTGCTGCTCCATAATCTTCAGCGACTCGATCCGAAACTGGCGCATCCCGCGCGCGAAGAGTGTTTCGTAAATCGCCATTTTTTGATCAAAGTAGTTATAGAGTGATTGAACCCTCATCCCGACACGCTGCGCCACACGATGCAGACTCAGGGCCGAAACCCCTTCGGCTCGCATATCTTCCAGTGCGGCTTCCAGAACGCTATCGACAATTTCCTGTCGATTTCGTTCCCGGCGATCTTTGGCGCTGAGACGTGTCTGGCGTTTGTTCTGGGTCATCAGAAATTCCTGCAAGCTAAAACTTCTCGCGTTGTCTTTGACTGATAGTATCAGTCAAAACTGACAATGTCAGTATATTGACAATTCTGAAAGTTGTCAACAGGTTCTGCATTTTCACAGAGGTGGGCAAGAGGTGATGAACATGCCCCAACCTCCTCCCGAAGACTACCTCTAGGGGTGGTGACACCCACCCCGGGTAGCGCTGTATTGTAGGGTCATCGTACACATCTGAGGGAGGAAACAAATCATGAAACTGCTTCACAAAGTCGTCTCCGCAGTCGTGCTTCTGACCGCCGCCATCGCACCTTTCGCGGCGACGGCCCAGGAAGACCAGATCAGCATCAGCCCAGTCTACAAGTTTGCCGATAATTCCGAAGTGGAAAACGGCTGGTCCAGCGTGCGCTACTATGACAACGGCGTCGCCATGACCCTGCACACCGCCGACCTGGAACCCGGCTCGGCCTACACCGTCTGGTGGGTGATCTTCAACGACCCGGCGAGCTGCTCCGGCGGCGCGTGCAACATGGATGACATCTT
>CAZKIB010000024.1:42398-45456 GCA_964552425.1 uncultured Anaerolineaceae bacterium
GGATCATGGCCCCGGAAGCGCTGGACAACGCCAATGTCTCCATCCAGTTCGCTTCGGGCGGCACGGTCAACGAAGCGGGTGAAGCCGCCTTCGCTGCCACGCTTGGCCTGGGCGCGGTCCCCGGCATCATCTATGGCCCCGGCCTGGTTGATCCGCAGACCTCGGAAGTTCACATGGTCGTCCGCACACATGGCCCGATCATTGAAGAACTCTTTGATGACCAGATCGCGACCTTTGGCGGCGGCTGCGAACCGATGGACGCCGCGCCCTGCGACGACGTGCAGTATACCTTTCACTTACCTGCCGCGCAGTCCTAAACCAGACCTGCTCCTGGCTCCATATGCTCCATAACTGCGCGATGTCGGGCTGCCTTTCGGGGGGAGGGCAGCCTGACTGCTTTTTCCCGTTCAGACAGTTTCAGCCAGCAGATCCGCCACCAGCAGGTCCAACTGGAATGTTTTGCCCTTGTCCACCGACGCCGCGAACACTTCCCCCGGCAGTTCACTTTGCAGGTCTTCGCACAACTGTCGCGCTTCATCCCGGTCTTCCATGCGCGTGGTGGGATGCTGTTCCAGAAAGGCGAACATCTCAATCGCCCTGGTCAGTTCGCCATCATCCAGCAGGGTTTTTGCGATGCTGAAGATGGCCTGTGTCAGCAGGCTGCCGGCCTGCATCTCGCGTGCCAGCAGCAGCGCTTCCCGAAAAGAATGCCGGGCAGATGTGGTGTCGCCCGTTGTATGATAGAGAGCGCCCAGACTGAGCAGGTTGACAATGACATAGTAGCGGCTGCCGTTTTTACGGTTCAGCGCCAGCGCGTCCTCGATCAGCCGTCGGGCTTCGGCGGGCCGGTGCTGCGCCGTCGCAATGGTCCCCAGCCGGTTCATGGAACTTGCCATAATGTACTGGTGGTCGATCCCGCGCGCGAGGTTCAGACTCGTCTGGCAGAATTGAGTCGCTTCGCGATACTGCCTGCGCCGCTGATAGATTTCGCCCAGGTTCAGGTTCGCCAGAGCCAGCCCGGCATTGTCGTTTATGGTGGTGGTCAGGTCAATCTGCTGGCGCAGGCGCTGCTCGGCCAGTTCAAAATCCCCGCGATTCTCGGCGACAATGCTCAGATTGCCGATCAGAACGGCCTGCATCCAGCGGTTATTATGCCGCTCGGCGATCTCCAGATTGGCCCGGTAAAGCTGCTCGCCTGTGTCAAAGTCGCCCCGCATACTGGCGATATTGCCTTTATTCAGGCGCAGCAGCACCGTTTCGGCTTCGGCCCCCAGCCGGTCAAACAGCGCCAGCCCGCGTTCGATCACCTCAGCCGCCTGATCCCACAGGCCAAGCCGCCAGGCAAATTCGCTCTGGCCCGAAAGCAGGCGGCCATAAGCGATACTTTCCCGGTCCCCGGCCCAGCTTTCCAGCGCCGTGCCAAACCATTCATGACCCTCGTACCAGCGGCAGCGAAGGTCAAAAAAGAACCAGATTTCGGTCAGGTCACTCAACGCATCGGCCTTGCCATGCTGCACTGCCCAGCGCCACGCCGCGCGGATGTTGTCGATCTCCTGCTCAATCGCCCTGAGCGCCTCAGCCTGCTGTCCCTGCCGCAGCGCGCGCCCCCACTGGCCCGCATAGGCCGCGTAATAAGCGCAGTGGCGCTCCCGCAGTGTGTCGATGTCCACCCCCTGCGGCAGCTTTTCAGCCCCGTACTGGCGCAGCAGTTCATGCAGGGTATAGCGGCCTTCCGGCCCGTACCACAGCAGCGACTTATCCACCAGCGTGGTCAGCATTCGTGTGCCCGCCCCGGCGACGGCCTCTGCCGCCTCGCGGGTGCAGCCGCCCTGAAAAATGGACAGGATGGCGAAGACACGCTGTTCCTGCTCACTCAGCAGGTTCCAGGAGCGGTCAAAGGTGGCGCGGATGCTGTGGGCGCGGGTTTCGAGAATATCCAGCCCGCGCGTGAGTTCGTTCACAATCTCCGGCAGCGACAGCGAACGTACCCAGGCAGCGGCCAGTTCAATCGCCAGCGGGAAGCCGTCGACAAGCTGGCAGATGCGCGCAACCTGTTCGTGATTGGCTTCGTCCAGCGCGAAATCGGGCCGGGCGCGGCGGGCGCTGTGCGCGAACAGCCGCAGCGAGTCGCTGTCTGGTCGCGCACCGGGCAGGGGCAGACCGTTAAGCGCATAAACCGCCTCACCGTAGATGCCCAGTGTCTCGCGCGACGTGACCAGCACATTCAGTCCTGGCGCGGCTTGCAGCATGGCGTTGACCACATCCGCCCCGGCCAGCAGATGCTCGAAATTGTCCATGACCAGCAGCAGGTGTTTATCGCGCAGAAAGTCCAGAAGCTGGCGGGCCGGTTTGCTGCCGGCGTAGAACGAAAAACCAAGCGCCCCCGCCACCGCCGAGACGATAAAATCGCTCATCGTCGTGCCAAAAAACGCCACCGAATCTGTCGCGTCCAACGGGGCCAGCGCTACCAGATAGACTCCATCCTGAAAGTGGTCGATCCGGGTTCGCGCCGCTTCAATCGCCAGCCGGGTCTTGCCGATTCCGCCGGGGCCGATTAGTGTGACCAGCCGGGTATCGGCGTCGTTCAGCAGCTCTGTAATCTCCTCCAGTTCGCGTTTGCGGCCTACAAAAGGGGTTAGCTGAGTGGGCAGGTTGTGGCGAATCACCGGCGGCGAAGGAACGGGTTCAGACTCCGCTGGAGCCGAACTCGCCGCTGTCACCGCGCTATCCATTTGCAACAGGCCCATATCTCTGGCGCGGGCAATCGCCAGTGTGCGGCTGTGGACGCCCAGTTTGCTGTAAATCTGTTTGTTATACCAGCGAACGGTATTCACCGACACAATCAGTTCGTCGGCGATTTCCCGGTTGCTCCAGCCCTCCGCTATGAGACGCAAAACTTCCAGTTCACGCTCGTTAAAAGCGTCCTGTTGAGTCACATCGGGCATCGCGCAGCCTCCCGATCTGTGCAGTTGTGTTAAAGGGTATAACCTGCTCCATGGCCGTATTATAACCTCAGTTCGGGATAAGAGCTTCGAGCTGAGGCAGGTCAAGAGCCAAA
>CAZKIB010000025.1:0-19002 GCA_964552425.1 uncultured Anaerolineaceae bacterium
GAATTGACCGCGATACATCGTGCCTGCCACCAGCGAACCGACATCCAGTTGCAGCACACGCTTGTTCAGCAGCGGTTTGGGTGTATCACCCATCACGATGCGCTGCGCCAGCCCTTCGACGATAGCTGTTTTGCCAACACCCGGTTCGCCGATCAGCGCCGGGTTGTTCTTGCGGCGGCGGCTGAGGACCTGGATTACACGTTCAATCTCGGTTTCACGCCCAACCACCGGGTCGAGTTTGCCTTCCTGAGCGAGCGCGGTCAGGTCAGTTGCCAGTTGATCCACCAGCGGGGTTTTGCCCTCGCGCTGGGGGCGCGCCTGACGTTCTTCTCTGGGCGGCTGGTTGGGGACCGGGCTTTCTTGCAGCACCCGGCGAGTCTGGCGGCGCACTTCTTCCGGGCTGACCCCCAGGCGCTTCAGGACATCAATGGCGACACCTTCTGACTGGCGCACCAGCCCCAGCAGCAGGTGTTCGGTTCCGATATAGTGATGGCCCATGCGCCGGGCTTCATCAACGGCCAGTTCCAGAACGCGCTTGGTTCCGGGGGATAAATCAAGCTGTGCATTGGGTGTGCGGGTAGTCGCCCGTGTCAGACGTTCGACCAGCTCCTCAACCCGGCGCTGTTCAAGACCGAGATCGCGCAGCACGCGCCCGGCGACCCCGCCTTCTTCACGCATCAGACCCAACAGCAAATGCTCAGTCCCAATGTAATTATGCTGAAAACGTTCAGCTTCTTCCTGTGCCAGACTTAGCACCCGCCGCGCCCGCTGGGTAAAGCGCTCCATTTTATTTGGCACGGTTCATGACCTCCGTCCGTTGTGGCTTTCAACCACGCTTACTGGTTATGAGACTTACTATAATGACATCAACTTGTAACGTGTTAAATTTTCATCATTATAGCAGTAGAACTGCACTGGTATAAGTCCCTGATCCTCAACACTAGATTAGAATGTTGTTGGAAACATTCAACACATTGTAGCACAGGCATCCGGTAGACAAAACAGGGGCACATGTTCTGCCCCTGTTCGTGTCCCTGCGTCCGTTCGAAACTCAGTAATTCCAGTCTTGATCCAGATACTCTGGTGAATTGACCCGTTTCAGACTGAGTCCCAGGCGGCGGTTCTGGATGTCCATCTTCACAACCCGCAGTGTCAGCGTGTCGCCTTCCTTCACCACCTCACGCGGGTGGTTGACACGCTGGTCGGATAATTCGGAAATATGAATCAGCCCTTCAATTTCCGGCGCGTTGACCAACTGCGCAAACGCCCCGAATTTCGTCAGTTTGGTGATTGTACCCTGTACCAACTGCCCCACATTGTATTCGATAGCCACCGTATCCCAGGGGTCGGCTGCCTGGCTTTTCATGCTCAGGCCAATGCGCTTGCGGTCCGGGTCCACACTGATGACTTCAACCCGCACCTCATCGCCAACATTCAGCAGTTCGCGCGGGTGGGTGACATGCTGCCACGACAGTTCCGTAAGATGAACCAGACCCTCGGCCCCGCCAATGTCGATAAACGCCCCAAAATCCACCAGGCTGACGACACGCCCGGTGCGGGTTTCACCCACCTGCAAATCGCCGATCAGATTCTCTTTGCGTGATTCACGCACCTCGCGAGACGCCGCCCGTTCGGACAGGATCAGGCGGTTGCGGCTGCGGTCCACTTCCATCACCTTCACGGCGATAGGCTCGTTGACCATCGCGCCCCAGCGTTCCTCCGGGGTTTCGCCATCCAGTACGGTCCGGCGTTCGGCGCTGATCTGGCTCTGGGGCACAAAACCACGTACCCGTCCGAATCGCACGATCAGGCCGCCCTTGTTATAGCCGGCGACACGGCTTTCATACACCTTCTGTTCCACGCGGTATTCTTCCGCCTCACGCCAGTCGATTTCTTCCAGCGCGCGGTTAATCGAAAGGACTACATTGCCCTGATGGTCGCGTGGGTTGACCACATAAACCGGGATGGTCGCACCCGGTTTCAGAATATCAAAGGTCTCACGGTTCATCCGCTCCAGTTCACGACCTGGGATAATCCCTTCGCCTTTATCTCCCAGATCAACCTGAACCGATGTCGGCGATGTCGCAATAATTGTGCCATCAAGCACATCGCCACGTTTGAGCAGCGGCGGGTTCTGGTCGCTGCCGGCGGTTACGGCAGCTTCTGATTCAGCAGTTTCTGGCGCGTCTGCTTCGATATGAACGTCGTCTGACGGGGTCACATCTGCTTCAGGCAGGTGGGTTGGCCCGTTGCCATTGGTCTCGGACTGTTCGCTGGCTGCCGGTTCCGCTGTGCTGCTGTCTTCGGCAGTTTCGAGTGCGGTGGTCGTTTCGACTGGTTGTTCCACAGAAGAACCCGGCGTCAGTTCTTCAGACTCATCTGCCCCTGGATTAATGGAATTCATAAAGCCCTGCTCCCGAACACATGGGTACGGCGCAGATTATACCTGTTAGGATGGAAAATTCCAACCGGAAACTGAGGTCTCGCAAATTCCTGACAGGATAGATTATGACAGCGCCATTCCGGTTAACCTGCCAGCTCTACCAGCGGGTTTTCTAGCCCGCAGATAAAGTCCTGGTCAACCGACGGAAAATAGACTGAACCGGACACTTTCACCCTGGTTCCATAGCCCACCACCTGCCCATCCGCCAGATGCACCTGCATATCGTCATCGGTGAATGAGGTCGCTACCGTTTCAATCTGGTTTGGCTGGTCACCAAAACGGATCTGCACGCCCACCGGCTGACCCTGGAAACTGTCTGTCTCGAACATACGCAGCACCACACTGGAATCACCTGTGAAGGAATCGGGAAACTGTAAATAGCCTTCCACCGCGACGCGCCTGCCGCCCTCCTGGTCGCACACTTCGGCAAACGCCACTGATTCCCCAACTGTCGGCGGCGTTTCGCTGCATCCCGCAAGCACCCACAGAAGCAGTCCAAAGATAATCCCAGCGCGAATCGACATGTCATCTCTCCCCTGCAAGGCGTACCTCAGACACTGGATACGAATCAGTTTACAGAGGTTTAATCGTATGTGCCAGTGCAGTCACCAGTTCGGGCTGCGACCATCTACGACTCTGGATATTTGCTATGATCTCTTATGGACTTTTTGCTGACAGGCGATGCAATTCTTACAGGCCGGGATTGCACTGGCGGGGTCCATCAAAAGAAAACCCCCGGCAGCTCTGACTACCGGGGGCGCAGACCGTGTTAGTTCATATCCTGATCGAGCAGGCTGTTCTGGTTAATCTGCAAGTAGTCCGTGCTGGCCTCCGAGTGGCGCTCGAAGATCAGTTCGCCGCCCATCTCGTCGATGATGACCAGATCACCCTGCCGGAAATCCCCGCGCAGCAGTTGAAT
This sequence comes from uncultured Anaerolineaceae bacterium, assembly GCA_964552425.1. Taxonomy (GTDB): domain Bacteria; phylum Chloroflexota; class Anaerolineae; order Aggregatilineales; family Phototrophicaceae. Next base: position 3,363 of record CAZKIB010000025.1, read on the forward strand.
GCTGAGGGCGTTTTCGACAAAACGTTGCAGGGCACGCCGCAGCGGACGAGCGCCAAACTGCGGATCATAGCCCTTCTCAGCCAGCCAGCGGCGAGCAGGTTCGGTCAGATGCACGCCGATACCCGAATCGTGCAGGCGTTCGGCAATACCCTTCATTTGCAGGTCGACCATCTGCTCCACATCTTTCAGGGCCAGCGGTGTGAAGATAATCACCTCGTCAATGCGATTGAGGAATTCGGGCCGGAAGGTATCCCGAATGGCCTTTTCGATCTTCTGGTGATCGGCCACCGCTTCGGCGTCAGTCGGCTGCACAAAGCCGAGCGCGCCGCCGCGCCGTACAAAGTCCGTGCCCAGGTTGCTGGTCATGATGATGATGGTGTTGCGAAAATCCACCGTCCGGCCCTGTCCGTCCGTCAGCCGGCCATCTTCCAGAATTTGCAGCAGCGCGTTCCAGACATCCGGGTGGGCCTTCTCGATTTCGTCAAACAGCACCACGCGGTACGGACGCCGCCGGATCGCCTCGGTCAGTTGGCCGCCTTCTTCATAACCCACGTAGCCCGGCGGCGCGCCAAACAGCCGGCTGACTGTATGCTGTTCGCGGTATTCGCTCATGTCCACGCGCACCAGCGCCTCTTCATCATCAAAGAGGAATTCCGCCAGCGCCTTCGCCAGTTCAGTTTTCCCTACGCCGCTGGCTCCCAGAAAGATGAAGGAACCAATCGGACGCTTGGGGTCCTTCAGGCCGCTGCGTGAGCGGCGAATAGCGTCAGAGATAGCCGAAACCGCACCCTCCTGACCAATGATCCGCTCATGCAGCGCGTCTTCCATGCGCAGCAGCTTTTCGCTTTCGGTCTCCATCATCTGGTGGACGGGGATACCGGTCCATTGAGCCACCACCATCGCGATGTCTTCACTGTCGACCACCTCATCCAGCGATTTTTCCTGCTGCCAGCGGATGCGCTGTTCTTCGTTCCAGTTGCAGCCGGCGCATCTTGTATTCGGCGGCGGTTTCGTATTCGCGTGCCAGGCTGGCCGCTTCTTCATCGGCAGTCATACGCGCCACTTCATCTTTGAGCATCTTCAATTCTTCGGGCAGCGAATAGAGCGCCACCCGCAGTTTGGCGGCTGCTTCATCCAGGAGGTCAATCGCCTTATCGGGCAGCTTGCGATCTGTCACGTACCGATCCGCCAGCCGGGCGGCGGCGACAATTGCCTCGTCGCTAATCGTCACCTTGTGGTGCGCCTCATAGCGATCCCGCAGCCCGTAGAGCATTTCGATGGTGTCTTCTACATTCGGTTCTTCGACAAACACAGGCGCAAAACGTCGATCCAGCGCGCTGTCCTTTTCGATGTACTGGCGATATTCGTCCAGCGTCGTCGCGCCAATGGCGTTCAGTTCGCCGCGTGCCAGCGCCGGTTTCATCATGTTGCCGGCGTCCAGCGCACCCTGAGCCGCGCCCGCACCCACCACCTGATGCAGTTCGTCAATGAACAGGATAATCTCGCCTTCAGAGCGCTGAATTTCCTCGATGGTGGCTTTCAGACGTTCCTCGAATTCACCCCGAAACCGGCTGCCTGCCAGCATCCCGCTCAGGTCCAGGCTGACCACTTTTTTGCCCAGCAGAATTTCGGGCACATCACCGGAATAGATTTTCTGCGCCAGCCCTTCGACAATCGCCGTTTTGCCGACACCCGCCTCCCCGATCAACACCGGGTTGTTCTTCGTGCGGCGGCTGAGAATCTGGATCACGCGCAGGATTTCGGCATCGCGCCCGATGACCGGGTCGAGTTTGCCCTCGGCTGCGGCGCGGGTCATATCGCGGCTGTATTTTTCCAGTGTGCGATAGCGGCTTTCCGACTGCGGGTCCGTCACGCGCTGGCCGCCGCGCACATCCTTGATCGCATCGTACACACGGTCACGGGTGATATTATAATCGGCCAGAATCTTGGCGACGGCAGTGCTGCGTTCCTTCAGGATCGCCAGGAAAATATGATCGGTGGGGATGTGGTGGCTCAGCCAGTCGCGCAGGTAGTTCAGCACCGGGGCGCGGAGCGGCCGCTTGCCGTAGGTGATGTATTCGTCGCGCAGGTTATTGGCCTCTTCATTCGCCAGGTCGATAATACGTTTGACACGCGGCGTGATAAAAACCTGCCCTGTGCCCCCGCCATAGATCGCGGCTTTGGGGCTGGCGCGCAGCACTTCGTCCAGCCGGGAACGAATCAGGCCGACATCCACACTCAGGCGCTCCAGAAGCTGCGGGATCACCCCGTCGGTCTGCTCCAGCAGCGCGAGGAGAATATGTTCCGTATCCACTTGATTATGGCCGTAACGTTGCAGGATTTCGTAAGCGCGGGCGGCGGCATCCTGCGCACGTTCCGTAAACCGTTCAAAACGCATCATGAGAACGTTCCTCACTCAGGACAATAAAGTCGTTGGCTTTGAGGGCAGCACTTCTATTGTACCGGATATGGCACTGAAAGGCCCAAACCAGATGGGATTACCCTCAGCATAGTTTACGACGCCGAGCATAAAAATTGCGTTGGTGGAATGTAAACAGCGAACAAGAAATCAGGGACGCGGGATACGTGCCCGGCGCAGCATTTCCCCACCCATTTCGAGCAGGTCAGCGGTCATGTTAAAGATGGTCACTTTTTCGCCTGTGAACAGACGCGCGCGCCCCCGCAGCGCCTCGCGCAGCAGGTCGAGCATCGTCCAGGGGTTATCCGGCTTGACATTCGCCAGTTCGTTCACCAGAATCGCGCCCATCACCAGCGGCAGATAGACATAACTCAGGTCCGGCTCACTCTGGCCGGCGATCCAGCTCAACACCCGGTTGGCATACTGCACCCGTTCAGCAGTCGCGCCCAGGTCTTCCCGCACACGCGGCTGAATGACCCCGAAACCGAGCATAATAGCGTCGTAGAGCGCAGCCTCAAACAGATACTGAGTGACAAGATCACCTTTGGGCAGGTCTTCCAGGTTTTCGTCATACGCCAGAATCTGACACAGCAGCTTGAACCAGCGGCTCTCTTCTACCGCGAAGCCCTGTTCCAGTTCCAGCCCTTCATCCAGCGTGTAGGTCATCATCTTGGCGATTGCCACCGCCTCGCCGGGGTGCAGCGGCAAACCCCGCGCGGCGAAACGCTCGTCAATCGCATCCAGCAGGTAAGGATAGACCGCTGTGCGTGTCAGCGTCGTGGCGACCCGGCGGGCATCATCCAGATGAGCCAGCACTGCCTTGCGGTCTATGGCGATGTCTTCATGTGTCCACAGGGACTCGTAATGCGCTCTCAGATCACTGCGAATATCCGGCATGATACGCGGCGCGATGTCGAAGTAAGTCGTCAGAATATCGGTGGAATGATGCCAGGTTTCAGCGGAAAACTGCACATCGCGCAGCACCTGCAACTTAAATGCCGACACGCTCAGAATATTCGGCTGTGGGCCACCCGAAAACGGGCGCACGCGGCGTCCCGGCTGGGGCGTGCGGTAGCGCACGGCCACCCGCACCGGAAAGCGGCTGCCCGGCGGCGTGGGCGGACGCGGCACAATCGGCGCGCGCAGAACCCCCACCTCACCCGGACGCAGGCCCACCGTCAGCGTCTTTTTCGGCAAATCCATCACCACCGGGCGGCCTTTTTTGTCCTCGGTAGGGGTCTGGATGCCCACCTTGACCTGCATATTCTGGTCAACCATGTTCTGCAAAATCAGGACAATCTCGACAGGCTGGTTGAGATAGGTTTGCAGCGGGAAGATGCCTAACGCGCACTGCAACTGCTCCATGCTGATGCGCGTACCACCGGTGATCGCCCCCAGCACATCCGGGTAAATCGGATCAAAATCAAGTCGGTTCATATGAGGTATCCAAACAGTCGCAGCGAACGATTGACCAGTTCACGGGTCATCAGAAAAACCAGATCATTAGCTTCTGTCCATTCCGCATCCCGCATCGCCAGCACGTCACTCATCGCGCGCAGGTTTTCATCCAGTTTTTCACCGGGCAGCACCACCCGATCAAACACAATTGCGCCGCCCATGACCAGCGGCAGATAAGCGTGGGCAAAGTCCATGCTGCCGAGTGTGTTCAGCGAACGCACCAGATTACGGGCATACTGGCGTGTTTCTTCCTCGCTGCCCATGTCTTCGCCGGTCACTGTCTGGATCATGCGAAATGCAAACGGGATGGTATCCAGCAGCAGCGCGTCATACAGTTTGCTGCTGATATACGCTGCCGGGCTGAACGCTACCTGCTCATTGTGGGCAATCCCCCGAACCAGTCCCTCGAACCAGCGCGACAAACGAAGGTCAACAGGCAGGTCGTGTTTGAACAGCACCGCAACGTTAAATGCCTGGCTGCCGAGATAGTCAAGCTGGTCTTCGCCGGGGTCGGCCATATGCACCACCAGTGCCAGCAGCTTGGCGATATAGATGGCTTCCAGCGGTTTGAGCGCGTAACCCGCTGATTCGAAGCGCGCTTCGGTAGCGCTGCACAACGCCGCGAATACCTGCTGCTTTTTGATTTTCGGAAAAACCTGTTCTTGCAGCACAGCGGCATACCGCTCCAGCAGCACAGACAGTGAGGCATCCTCCGCCAGGTTCCACAGGCTGAACCAGCCGCCTTGTGGGGCCGACTTTTCCAGTGCCTTGGCCGGCACGGCCACCCTGAAGGAGACTTCCAGTTCTTCACGCAGGCCGAATTTTTTCGTGGCCGAAAATTCCAGAGGGCGCAGTTTGTCCAGCGCGGCGCGCCGTTTTTCGCTGAGTGTCTCCACATTAACCGGCGTGCCACCATTTTCCGGACGCACCACCTGCCCCTTTTTCGCCGGCCGGGTCGTCACCGTAACCCCCAGTTTATAGCCATCTCCCGGCGCTGTTTCGGCATGACAAAGAATGGGCAGCATCAGATAGCCCACTTCACCGGGCCGCACCCGAAAATCGACCTGCTCTCTGGCGGCGGCGAACCGACTTTTTTGTTTGCGCAAATCCCGCGCGGGCAGTGTCACGGCAGCGCGCATATCGAGCGGCTGATCTGTTACGTTCTGGACGAGCAGCAGCACATGAAAAGGCTGTCCGGCCAGCACCACACGCGGCGCAACCGCCAGCGCCACCTGTACACTGTTCAGGCTGGCCCGCGCCCCGTTCGTCAGATAACCGAGGATGTCTGGATAGTCTTTTGCAATCATAATTTGAGTATAGTATCAACTTGCGCAGAAAAAAAACGGAAGTTGTTCAAAGGGCTGCGCCGCGCTCAGTTGTCTATTGCCAAACCCGCCCGTTTCTATCATGATAAGGCACATTTCAGATCACGAAAGGAGCAGCCGATGACCTACACCACCCGGACAACAGTGCTGCTCATCGACGCCCACCACCCGGACCCCGACATCATCCAGCAGGCAGCCGACATCCTGCGGGCGGGCGGGCTGGTCGCCTTCCCCACTGAAACAGTCTACGGACTGGGCGCGAACGCGCTTGACCCTGAAGCTGTCGCGCGGATTTACAGCGCCAAAGGGCGGCCCTCCAACAACCCGCTGATTGTACATATCGCCGCGCCTGAACAGTTGGAGCAGGTTGCCGTCGATATTCCCGCGCTGGCCCGCCAACTGGCAGACATTTTCTGGCCCGGCCCGCTCACATTCGTACTCAGACGTCACAGCAAAATTCCCGATACCGTCTCGTTAGGCCGCAATACGGTGGCCGTGCGTTTGCCCGCACACCCGGTAGCCCGCGCCCTGATCACGGCGGCAGATGTGCCAGTGGTCGCGCCGAGCGCCAACCGCTTCACGCGCCCCAGCGCCACCAGCGCCGCCCATGTGCTGGAAGACCTGGACGGACATGTCGACATGATCCTGGATGGCGGTACTAGCCCCATCGGAGTCGAATCCACCGTGCTGGATTTGACCGGGAATACCCCGATAATCCTGCGTCCCGGCGGAGTCTCGCTGGAAGCTCTGAAAGTTTATGTCCCGAATGTCCAGCAGTTCAGCGCCGCAATTGGCATGGATGACGGCAGTGCCAGCCCCGCTTCACCGGGGATGCTGCTCAAACATTATTCGCCCAGAGCCGAAGTGCTGCTGTTCGGTGGCCCATCTGAAACGCTCGTCCAGAATCTGAAGCACACCATCCGCGAGCAGATCACCGCCGGGAAACGAGTCGGCCTGCTTGTGCCGGATTCCGAATACCCCCTGTTCGCCGGGCTGGATGTACAGCGCGTTCCACTCGGCGCTGACCTGGAACACATCGCCCGCAATCTGTATCATGCCCTGCGCAGCCTCGATCAGCAGGGCGTGGACATCATCGTCACCCATCTGGTCCAGCCGGAGGGACTGGGCGCGACCATCAATGACCGTCTGACACGCGCCGCCGAAGGCCGTGTTTTTAGCGTATCGTCTGCCGATCCCGAAGGAGAACATCCACATGGCGCACCGACTGGTTGAACAGCTTCGTTTTACCCGCTCAGAACTGCTGCGCGGGCTGGAAGGCGTGACCGGACAGGAGGCTGTCCGGCGCTTTGAACCCATGAACAGCCTGAGCTGGATTGTCGGGCATCTGGCAAGCCACGAGCAGCGAAGCTGGTTGCAGCGCGCACAGGGCATCACGGTGAACACAGCGGTAGAAGTCTGCGGCTTTGGCAAACCTGCCAGCACCCCGCCACTGGATGAGATGTGGGCGGGCTGGCACGCCATCACCCAGGCCAGCGACACCTATCTCGACGCGCTGACGGATGAAACCCTGCAAACCCACTTTATGATCGACGGCCAGCCCCACCCGGAAAATATCGGCACAGTGCTCTATCGTGTCACCTATCATTACTGGTATCACATCGGTGAAGCGCAGGCCATTCGCCAGCTTCTGGGGCATACCGGCCTGCCCCAGTTTGTCGGTAAAATTCCGCCTTATCGCCCGGACGAAGGATAAGCGCATGGCAGACATCAAACAATCTGTTCAAAACCAGTTTGGCCGGGTCGCGGAAAATTACCGTACCAGCCAGGTCCACGCCGCCGGGGCGGACCTCCAGCGTATTGTGGAGTTAGTCTCCGCACAGCCGGTTGAGCGGGCGCTGGACGCCGGCTGCGGCGCGGGACATACGGCAGCAGCCATCGCCCCCTTTGCTGCGTCGGTGGTCGCCTTTGATCTGACCCCAACGATGCTGGAACAGGTGGAACGGCTGGCGGCGGATCGCGGTTTACAGCACATCCGCACACAGCAGGGTGATGTCGAAGCCATGCCGTTCGAGGATGCCACCTTTGATCTGGCCGTCTCGCGTTACAGCGCGCATCACTGGCCGCACCCTGCCGCCGCTCTGCGCGAAATTGCCCGCGTCCTCAAACCCGGCGGGCGTTTTATCCTCAGTGATATTGTCGCCGCAGACGACCCGGCGCAGGACACCTTTTTGCAGGCGCTCGAACTGCTGCGTGATCCCTCGCATGTGCGTGACCACACCGCCGCGCAGTGGCAGGCAATCTTCACAGACGCCGGTTTTGAATCGCGGGTGGAGTTTACCTGGATGCTGGACCTGAATTTTGACAGTTGGGTGGAACGTATCCAGACACCTGCGCTGAATGTCCAGATGCTCAGAAGTCTGTTCGATGGGGCCGCCGGAGAAATCCGCGCAGCGTTTGCCATCCAGCCGAATTATGATTTCCGCATCCCCGGCGCATTGATCGAGGGACGCAAAGGATAGGCATCAGCGGCCCTCCACCAGCCGGGTAACAGTGTCCAGCAGAGCGCTGCGGTTGACCGGCTTCAGCAGATAGGCATCGGCCTCCATCTCATGGTCAAGGCCCTGCGAGTCAATCACAGACCAGAGGACCACAGGGATATGCGCGGTCTGCGGGTTCGTTTTCAAATCGCGCAGCACATCCCACCCGCTGCGCTGCGGCATCAGCACGTCAATGATAATCACAGCGGGCAGCAGTTGTGCGGCCAGTTCGACAGTGCGCAGCGGGTTGGTCATGCCCAGGACGTGAAATTGGTCTGTGTTCAGGAAGTCGCGGGCAAGCTGAAGATCATCGGTGTCATCGTCCAGCACAAGGATCAGTTCCTTGTCGGCATCCACCGCTTCCAGTTCCGCCGTCTCCGAGATGGGGTTCAGCGGGTCGTAGGGCAGCAGAACCGTGAAACTGCTGCCTTTGCCGGGCACACTGTCCACCCACATATAACCCTCATGCAGCGCCACAAAGCGGTAGCTGATCGCCAGCCCCAGACCCGTGCCGGAGTATTCACGCTGGGCGGAACTGTCCACCTGACGAAAAGCGTCGAAGATATACACCTGATCTTCAGGCGCGATGCCGATACCTGTGTCGATCACCCGTAGCGCGATCCATTTGCCATCCGGCACACCCACATGCAGCGGCGGTTTCCATTCCGCGCCGGAAATCGAATCCTGCCGGACGGTGACAGCGTAGGCTTCGACAGTCACACTGCCAGCAGGTGTAAATTTGATGGCGTTATCCAGCAGATTGGTCAGCACCTGCCGGATACGCTGCGGATCAGCCTGTATAGGCGGTACATCCGGGTCAATTTCCTGCCGCAGCGCCAGGCCCTTTCTTTCAGCATGGAACGTGAGCGGCGTCAGCGCCCACTCGATCAGCTCCGTTAACTTTACCGGTTCGAGATTCAGCCGCATCTGCCCGGCTTCGATGCGCGAAAGGTCCAGAATGTCATTAATCAGTTCAAGAAGCTGTGTGCCGCCGGTATGCACCCGTGTCAGCCGGTCAAGCTGGGCGTCATTGATCGGGCCGTAAACGCCATTTTTGAGCATATCGCTGTAACCGATGATGGCATTCAGCGGTGTGCGCAGTTCGTGGCTGATATTCGCCAGAAACTCGCTTTTCAAACGATTGGCCGCCAGCGCTTCCTCATACAGGTCGGCATTGGCAATCGCCAGCGCCAGGTGACGGGAAATGGTGATGAGGGTTTCCTTTTCCCAATCCGCAAAGGCACGCTTTTTGAACATGCTTTGCAGGCTGATCGCGCCCAGCAGACGCCGCCGTGCGATGAGCGGCGCAGCCAGCACCGAGACAGCCCCGGCGCGTTTCCAGGCGCTGCGCACCACTGCCACCAGATCACTGAATTCCACATCGTCAAAGGCGATGACATCGCCGGCCGCCAGCCGCTCATAAACGGGCCGCTGTTTGAGCAGCAGTCGCAGCCCCTGCCCGCCAACCTGCGGGTATTCGGCCATGATGACGGTGTCCGCCCGCCGGGTATCCAGCAGGGCAATACTGCAATGATCCACTTTGAAAATGTCTGTAAACTGGCGCGCCGCAGTGGTCAGAATTTCATCGGAATCCAGCGTCGAAGTCACCATGGTGGACACCCGATGGATGGCCGCCAGACGCTGGTTGCGCTGCTGCAAGGCTTCCATCGCCAGGTTGGACTGCGCGTGCATTCGCGCGTTTTCAACCGCCACCGCCGCCTGCCGGGCGATGGCAAACGCTAAACTGGCGTGGTGCTGTGTGTAATAACCACGCTCGAATTTATCCAGCGTAATCACTCCGATGGGACGATCCTCCACCAGAAGTGGAACGCCTAGCCATGCCGAAACAGGCGGTCCTTCCACGCCGATCTCATGAAACTGCTGCCAGGCGGGGTGCTGCTGGGCATCCTCCAGAAGCAGCGGCTGACGGGATGCCAGCGCCAGGCTCATCGGGTGATCTGGTCCAACCCGTACCTCATAACCGCGTACCTGGGGGTTTACTCCCTGCGTCGCGGCGATGACCAGCGCGGTCTGGGTATCGGTGCGCGACGTAATCAGCATGATGGCGGCGCTGTCATAGGGCACAAGCCGAACCGTCTGTTCCAGAATACGATCCAGCACCTCATCATACTGCAAGGTCGAACTCACATCCCGGCTGATGTCAATCAGGGCATTGGAGACGCGGCGGCGTTCCTGCTCCACCTCCATAAGCTGGGTGTTATCCAGCACCAGTGACAACTGGGCTGCGATGGTGAGCAGCAGCGCGAGGTCCACATCGCTGTACATGTCGGGAAACGGATTCTGAACGCCGATCACACCAATGGTTTCATGATTGCGGCTGCGAACCGGAACCCCCAGCCAGGAGCGCGCAGGCCATCCCATCTCATGGATGTGGGCCACCTGATCCGGTTCGACACCCAGTGTCATCAGGCGCTCCTGTTCGGCTTGCAGATCACGAAAGTGCAGCGCCATCCCATGCCGGATCACCACCTGATGAATGGGCCACAGCGGGGCTGCGCTGGTGTGAAGCGCTCCATTTTCGTTCGATTCGAGCGGAAATGTCAGTTCGCCTTTCAGGGGATCGTACAGACTGACAAAGACGGATGAGGTTTCAAACAGAAGGGCAATCTGCTGGCCGAGTGAAGTCCAGACGCTGTCCACACCGTCCGCATCAGCGATAGCGCGGTTCAGGTCAGTCACTATTTCCAGTTGGTGAATACGGCTTTCGGCTGCGACCATTTCATGGGTGTGCCGCATGACCGCCGCCAGGCTGTCCGCAATCGCCTTGAGAAGCTGGATGCTGCCGGCATCAAAGGCGCGAGGTCGTTCAGCCTGCAAACAGAGTGCGCCCAGAACATTCTCCTGCGCGAGGACCGGCATCCCCAGAAATGACTGGGGCATGTTCGCGCTGCCCTCCCACCCGGCCAGCGCGCGTTCATCCGGCGTGCCCCACATCACCGGCTGGCGGGCCTTCATCACCCGTGAGATCACGTTGCGCGCCGGGGCATAGGGAATCGTCTGCGGAATAACCTGGTTTTGCAGAAAGGTGATGACCTGAATTACAGGGTATTTCAGATCAGCGGCGGCAAACTGGAACAGATCAGGTTCAAACAGCGCGTTCACCAGTTCAGACACAGCCTGCGCCATTGCTTCGGGTTGGGCAGGGCTGTGCGACAGTGCCACAATCTGGTTGAGTGTGGCCGCTGTCAGAACTGGACGCGGCTGGCGGAGTTCATGCAGACGCGCTGTGAGCAGATGCGCCAGCAGGACAACCTGCTCATCCGGCTGCGTCGCGCTGTACAGCCACAGCACGCCGTACAGATTTTCCGCGCTGCGCAGGGGGACCAGAAGCGCCGGACCCGGCAGTTCACCCGCTTCGATCCATCGCGGCGCGCTCAGGGAATCCCAGTGCGCCCGCTCGCCCAGCCAACCGGTCACATCCTGACTGACCTGCGCCATGTCATCTGTCACGATTTGCAGGCTGCCGTCCACCGGATGAATCAGAACGATGCTGGCCGTGCTATACTGATCGCACAGCCAACGCAGCAGCACATGGGCCAGTGTCTGGCATGTCTGCGCCTGCTGGATAGCTTTTACGACAGTTTCGATTTGATCGTATTCAGGCATCACTCTTAATCAAGATTGTTATTGAATAACCGTTCCACTATGATTATGCCACAGGGCAGGCGCAGCCCACCATGTTAGATCACACGATTTTTCGCGCAACTTTTTACCTGTATACCCGTATTACGTCATAAGATATTGCAGCAGAAAGGTGAACTGATGGTCTCCAAAGCACGTGCTGACCAGGTGTCCGGTGGGGTGTTTCTCATCGGGCTGGCGATTCTGTTTATGACCGGTTTCTGGTGGCCGGGCATCCTGTTTGTCATCGGGGCCAGCAGCATCGCGCGCGGTGTGGCCGAAGGGCGCGATTGGTACAGCGTACCTGGTGGTCTGTGGATGATCGGTCTGGGCCTGATATTCATGTTTGGCTTCAGTTGGCCGCTGCTGCTCATCTTCATTGGCGCCAGCATGTTGTTCGGCAAATCCTGGCACGGGCATCAATGGCAACGCCAGAACGCCGAACCTGAAATCAAAATCAAGAATGAGGACAAGCGCAAAAACGAAGACGCTTACATCTTCGACGCCAGTGAAACGGATGATGAGCGCGAAGTGACCATCGAAGACGTGCTCAGGAACGACAAACCCAAAAGTGTGTAGACACTCACACAACGGACTGCTATAGTAGCCTCTTCCAATCGTCCATAGACAGGGACTGCATCCCATAATCCCTGAGACTCTGGTGACTGATGAGGCTACTTTTTACAGCGCTCCTGCTCCTTTTTACCGTAAGCATCCCCTCGGCAGCCGCCCAAAACACACCCGATTCCATCGTCAGCGGATTTCTGGAAAGCTGGAAGAACCGCAACTATGACGGCATGTACAATCTGGTGAGCGAAAAAAGCCGCAGTCTCGCGCCCTTCCCGGTCTTTGAAACCACTTATCGTGAAGCGGATGCGGCTATCGGGCTGGAAGACCTGACCTTTACCATCCACGAAGTCACGCTTCAGGGCACATCAGCAGCAGTCACCTACGATGTATCCCTTCAAAGCGGCATCTTTGAAACCATTGACGACCCTGGCCGAATCATGCGGCTGGTACAGGACCCCGGCGGGTGGCGGGTGGCCTGGTCGCCAATGGATATTTTTGATGGCATGACCGCTGCCGGCCAACTGCGCACCTTCGGCCAGTCCGAACCACGCGCCAATATGTATGACCGCAACGGACAGGTGCTGGTCGAACAGGGTGGCACGGTGGTGGCGCTGTATGTCATGCAGCAGGAAGCCCCCAACATCGCTGTGTGTCTTGACATTCTGGCGAACGTGCTGCGCCGCCAGCGGCAGGACCTGGCTGCATTGTTCGAGCGTTACAACGTCGATACCGTATTTTATGTGGGCGAAATAGACGATGACGCCTTTGCCATCCGCCAGGCGGAACTGACCGAGGCGTGCGCCATTCGTTCAGTGGAACGTCAGACCCGCAATTACTACCGGGGCAATGCGGTTTCGCATGTCACCGGCTACATCGGCCAGATTCCTGTCGAGCAGCTTCCACAGTGGGAAGCGCGCGGCTACCAGAGCGGTGATCTGGTCGGGCGCAACGGCATCGAAGCGGCTTTTCAGGATGCTCTGGCCGGACGTCCGGCACGCCGGCTGCAAATTGTCGAATCCAGCGGCACGGTCATCCGCGAACTGGGTTCCACTACCGGCACACCCCCATTGCCAGTAGTGCTGACCATTGACCGTGAATTGCAGGTCGAGGTCGCCCAGGCGCTGGCGGACGCCTACAACTATGCCGAGGGTAACTGGGGCAACCGCAATATCTCCACCGGCGCATCGGCTGTCGTCATGGATGTCAACACCGGCGCGATTCTGGCGATGGCAAGCTATCCCCTGTTCGAACCGGAAATTTTTAACCCGGATACACTGTGCTGCGGTTTTATTTCCGCGCAGGACCGCATCGCGGAACTGGTGGGCGATACACGCACGCCGCTGTTCAACCGGGTGGTCCAGGCCCAGTACGCCCCTGGCTCAGTCTACAAAATCATGACCACCGCCGCTGTCGCCGAGGAAGGTTTATTCGAACCGCAGCAGATTTTTGAATGCACCCACACGTGGGACGGCGCGCGCTTTGGGGATACCGTTGGTTTCGCGCGGGTCGACTGGCGGCTGACGGACGGCCTTGACCCTACCGGGCCAGTGACCTTCTCGCAGGCGCTCACCTCCTCCTGTGACCCATTCTTTTATGAAATGGGCGCGCGTTTATTCAACGAAGTCGGGCCGAGTGCGCTGGTCGAATATTCACGGCGTATGGGGCTGGGGCGGCCTACGGGCATTGACTACTATGGCCCGGAAGCCGGCGGCCAACTGCCCGTTCCCGCTTCAGTATCGGACGCCATTAACAATGCTATCGGTCAGGGTGATGTGCAGACTTCCCCTATTCAGATGGCGCGGGCGGTGGCCGGCGTGGCAAACGGCGGCACAGTCTATGAACCCTACCTCGTCAGAAGCATTGGCGGGGCCGATTTCACGCCTGTCGAAACGGAATTTCAACCCGAAGTGTTCGGCGAAATGGGGCTGAGTGAAGAAACGCTGGAGGTGGTGCAGCGTGGCATGTGCGATGTCACCCAGAACGAAACATTGGGCACAGGCTTCTCATCCTTCGGCAATGCCGCCTACATTGCCTGCGGCAAGACGGGCACAGCGCAGACCAGCCGCTACCCAAACGCCTGGTTTGTGGCCTATGCCCCGGCGGATAACCCGCAGATCGCGGTGGTCGTCATGGGTGAACAGAGCCGCGAAGGGTCGGATGTAGCCGCGCCCATCACCCGCCGTATTATGGACTTTTACTTTGGGCAGGAATGGTTCGGCTACCCGCTGTGGTGGAATGAAAACGAATATGTCCCTGTCGATATTCCTGTCGGCGCAACCGGAGGCTGATGATGCGAATCGTGCGCTGTGTTTCCTGTGAGGGTTACGGCTGGTTCGAGAATGAGGAGGACAGCGGCACGGTGGATTGTGACTGGTGCGGGGGCGCGGGTTATGTCTACCGGGATGAACGCGACATTGACCATAAAATCCCTGAAGTCGATTATGGCAAAGTGGCCGACACCCTCGAAAAGCTGGAAATCGAACGCCTGCGCGAGATGGGCTATACCGGCGAGGCTAAAAAACCCTGGGAACAGGCAGTCCGAAAAAGGGATTAAAAACAGGAGCATTGGCAGCGCCCTGACATGATAGCCGTCATGCCTTCTGATCAGATGCCCTGCTAGACTGGATAAGGTTGTTCAGTTTCAGGAGCAATAACGATGAATGATCCAGCGGCGGGGCATTTCGGCAATTGGGCCGGGATGCTCCTTTTTGTGGTTGTTTTTGGCGTCTTTATTCTGTTCACCCCGTTTTATCAGAAAAGCCAGCGGCGGCCTGCCAGTGTCTATATCGCCTTTGTGCTGGCCTTCGCGCTTGAAATGTTCGGCATCCCCTTTTCCATGTACGCACTGGCGTGGTTGTTTGGCTCCAATCTGCCGGACGGCATCCTGTGGGGGCACACGCTCAACCAGTATATTGGTATGGCCGGTGTGAATATCGGGGCAGTGCTGATGTTTACCGGCGCGCTGCTGGTCTTCTTCGGGTGGCGCGCGATCTTCAAACGCTACTGGAGCCATGAAACCGGACGCGGCGAACTGGTGACAACCGGGATTTATCATTACATCCGTCACCCGCAGTACACCGGCTTTTTCCTGATTACGCTCGGCATGATGTTTGACTGGCTGACCCTGCCCATGCTGATTATGTGGCCGCTGCTCATGCTGCTTTATTACCGGCTGGCCCGCCGCGAAGAAGCCGATATGGAGAAGGAATTTGGCGACGAGTACCGTGCCTATCGGGCGCGTACCGGCATGTTCTTCCCCAGGCTTTTCCCTCAGCGGCAGGAACAGACCCCAAAAACGCGCCGTGTCACCTGACAAATGCTGACCAAACAAAAAGGCGGCCCCGTGAGACCGCCTTTTGTGGATGCTTTGACCCTGCGTTTAGCAGTCGCCCCGTTGCAGTTCGTATCTGCGCTCGCCCCGGTTGTCCCCTTCATTGGTTTCGGGGATGTTGTTGTTCGGGTCGATAATCAACGCAAGGACATGATCCTCACCCCAGTTGGTGTCCACCGTCAGTGGGATTGGCCCGATATTCACGGTCTTGCCCGGTTCAATCTCACCGAATGCGCCAGTGGTACGAGTCACCGTACCGTTTGAGGTGTCCTCGACAGCAATTGATCCACCGGGTGATTTGGTCTCCCCAAAGTTGGCGATGTCAATGAAAATCTTGAACGTTTCGCCACAGACTTTATCGGATGGATCGGTCCTGATATTGCCGGCCACCAGATTC
>CAZKIB010000025.1:19012-19276 GCA_964552425.1 uncultured Anaerolineaceae bacterium
TGATATTCGGCGTCGCCGTCGCCGGGACAGGCGTGGGTGTCAGAGTCGGTTTCGGCGGGCCAGCATCCACCGGCAGATTGCTCACATTCCCGGAAACCGTCATGAGGTTAGCAAACACCCAGCCTTCCGAATTGTAGTAGCGTATCTTATACCAGGTCCGTTCCGGGTTGATCGCCAGCACTTCGGTACTGTCGTTGGCCGCGAAACTGCCAATCGGTGGGTTAAAGAGCGTGTCCGGCCCGCGCCGCACATTCACCCCGGTGG
>CAZKIB010000025.1:19296-27481 GCA_964552425.1 uncultured Anaerolineaceae bacterium
AAAGTCGCCATTGGGACGCTTGGTGTATTGGTCGCCTCTGGCTCTGGTGGATCCGTCGGTTCGGGAGGATCCGTCGGTTCTGCGGTGGGCTGTGCCTGCCCGCCGGTGTTGGAACCACCGCCGCTCTGATTATTGTCAACGGAAGGTTGCTCAGTATCTGCGCCAGCCGGGGTCGGCTGCGTTTGTGGTTGAGATACCTGGCTGACGATTGAAACCGTGACTGTCGCCGGATCACTAACTGTGCCGTCGCTGCGAGCCGCGATGACAGTGATGGTATGTGTCCCGGCGCTGGTTGCAGACCAGGATTCGGCCACACTGAATGAGGGTGCGCCGGCAGCGTTGGGCGCCGGCAGCGACGCCACCACCGTGTCATCGACGGTAATATCGACGCGCTCAATATCGGCGCCCGCGTTCGTAATCAGGGCCTGAATATTGACGGGCACACCTTCCAGATAGGTTGCGTTGGGCAGGGGTGACACCATCTGCACCACTGGCGCACCCGTAATTGGCAGGCTGGCATTATTGGGGGCCATATTCAGATTGCAGGCCGCCAGTGTCAGCGCCAGCAGACCCCACCAGCCCGAAAATACGCGTTTCCACATAAAGCATATCTCCATCGTCGGTGCGGACGAACCATCTTCCAAACGGTAGACTCTAGCGCACCAGCGGGATTTATGCGAGTGTCGATATAGTAATCGTCGGCGAAACGACTACTGGGCGACAAACATTCCCATCTCCTGGACATCCACAGGCACGCCATCCAGCAACCTGGGAATCACGTCCTGCGGGGCAAGCTCACTGGCCGGGACCTTCTTGTCCACCATCACTACCAGCGCGATCTCGCCGGTATATTCGCCATTTTTTTTCGCCAGCCCCACCGCCACGCCCTGCACATGGGCTTTCGCCATCAGCTCGTCCGTATATTTCGCCTGCACTGCTTTGGCGCGTTCGGTTTTGTCTTCAGACATCGAACCAACCTCCTCGCCGTCTGCGGTCTGTTGTCGTTCAGCCTCCCGGACCGGCTATCGACTGACGACTACAGACAGGAGACTATATGTTGATTTGCAGCAAATCCAGCACCTCTTGAATCGGATTAAATATAGTGGCCTGGGGAGAACCGGCGTACAGCAGCCCGACAGCCCTGCTCTCGGTTCCATCCACAATCAACGATCCCGAATCGCCGCCCTGGCTCATGGGCGTCGTGATGATCTGACCTTCGAACCGCGCCGTTTTTGCGCCATAAGCCACGTTGACTGTCGCGTTCAGCAGCGTGATTGTGCCGGTGGTGAAGTCAGTCGTGCGCCCGCTCTTGCGCACCGCCATGCCAAGCGCGGCAGCTTTTGTGCCGCTGACCACGCCAATATTGCGAATTTCGCCGGTAAACATATTCGGGTCAATCGGTTTGCCAAGCGCGGCATCAATCCGGTTGGCAACCACCTGGGGTTCCACAATGTTCGTCGTGGTCGTGGTCGCTGTGGACGGCTTCACAGTGGTCACATGCTGTTTGGAACCGGTAGCATCGCTGATTAAATTGATGATGTTCACCAGAATAGTCAGGCAGCCGCCGTTTTCACCGTTACCCCCGTTACCCCCATTACCGGGGTCGGGCGTGGGTTCTTCCGGGTCGCCGATGAAGCGAATACGTTCAAAACGATGCAGGGTCGCCACCCGATCACCGGGGTTCTGCCCGCCATCGGTTGGCCCCGGCTGCAAAATATTATCGCCAATCACCGCGTCATTGCTGTTCGCCAGCACGTGGTTATTGGAAAGCAGCAGCTTTTCGCCGGTATTGCGATCCGTCACGATGGTTCCAAGTGTGCCCGCCGTAATTTTATAATGGCCGATACTCACCCCGCTGGGAATGGTCGGGCGAAAACGATCACGCGGCGTATCGTAGGCGCGCAGATAGCCCACCTCATACACGTCAGTCCGCACACCGTCTACCTGTTTGGGAATCACGTCATCTGCGGTCAGGGCAGACAGGGGCAGTTTGCGTTCAACCAGCACGACAACGGCGGGTTCACCCTCCGGGGCTGTTTTATCGCCTTTATTCCCCACCGCCACTCCCACCACATTGGCGCGGTGCATCAGTTCTTCCTTCACCGCGTTCTGGGCCTGAAACACATCATCCGGTAGCATCGCTTTTCCTCCTGTGCGCATTTGCTGCCTGATGTCATTGTAACACGACCTGCACTGGCGCGCTGGCTGGCCGTGCAAGATAATAGTCTGATGAAAGGGCCGGGGTCTCCAATACACTTACCGGCGGATTATGGTAGAGTTTAATGTGATTTTGTGTCCATCCGGCGCTTCAACCGACAGGAGCAGTTGTGTGATTAACGTGGTCAGGTCCATCGTGTTTATGAGTATTGCCACGTTCGCGCTGGCCGCGTGCAGCAGCGGCCCGGTGCGTTCGTTTAATGTAGGAGATGAACTGGCGCAGTTCGATTTTGCGGAACCGGCGACTTTCGAAGAGGGCGTCTATACTGACGCGAACCTGCGCATTGCTGATGGCGTTTACCGCATCGCGCTGAACCGGGGCGACAACGAAATCTGGTGGGCACAGTGGGGCGATACGCTCGACAATGTGGTCATTGATGTACAGGTGGAGCAGACCAGTGAACCAACGGATGTGGCCTATGGCATCGCCTGCCGTCTGAGCGGGCATGTCGGGCAGGCACTGGCTGTTGACCCTACCCTGGCCGCTATCGCCACTGGTGACTCTGCTGAGGCGACAGCGGAAGCCACTGCGGACACAGAAGCATCTGCCGAAGTAACGGACGAAGCCACCCAGGAAGCCGCCGCAGAGCCAACTGACGAGGCCACCGCTGAAGCGACTTCTGAAACCACCGTTGAAGCCGACAGCACCGAAGAAGCGACCCTCGAAGCTAAAGATGAGGAAACCGAGGAAGTGGAGGCGGCCAACGGGGACGGTTACTTGTTCCTCATCCAGAGCAGCGGCTCCTATTCCATCATGCGCGCACGCGGGCGCAGCATCACGCCGCTGGTCAACTGGACAACCTCCGATCTGATCCGGCAGGGGCCAGCCAGCAACGACCTGCGCGCCGTCTGCATGGGCGATTATCTGGCGCTGTATATCAACGGCGAATTTGCCGGCGAGGCTACCGACAGCACCTACACCAGCGGGCAGGTAGGGCTGGCCGCCAGTTCCGCCAACCGTCTGGGCGTGCAGGTCGAGTTTGACAATCTTATTGTGCGCGAAGCCATTTCAGGGTAATCTTGAACCGTCATTTACTCTGGTAAGGGCGACCCAAAAGTTGCCCTTACAACTGTAACCCTGGTTTCTCATGCACACGATTGAAACCGCTCGTTTGAAGATACGCCCCTTCACTGCCAACGATCTGGACAGGTATCACCAGCAGGTATACAGTGACCCGGATGTCACCCGCTACCTGCCGGGCGGCCGTCCGCGTTCGCGTCCCGAAACTGCCGATGTGATTACCTACTTCATGGAACATGAAAAACTGAATGGTTTCAGCATCAGCGCAGTGCTGGATAAAACCACTGATCTGTTGTTCGGCCACTGCGGGCTGCACCAGTTCAAAAATGGTGATGTCGAAATCGGTTATTCCTTCGCGAAGGCGCGCTGGGGCCAGGGGTATGCCACCGAAGCTGCCAGGGCAATGCTGCGCTACGGCTTTGAAACCCTCGGCTTCGATGAAATCATCGCGCTGGCGATGCCGCCGAACCTGGCTTCGCAGCGGGTGATGCAGAAACTGGGGATGACTCATGAGGGTATCACGAACCTGTACTACAATGTCGACCTGGTACTCTATCGTCTGAAGCTGGCCGATTTTCTACCTGATGACTCGTTCTATCAGGTGACTGCATGACCATCCCAACCCTTGAAACCGAACACTTAGTGCTGCGCCCTTTTCAGGCGGGCGACGCAGATGCGTATGCCGAAACAGTCCTGTCCAACCCGGTCACCGCGCGCGCCCTGCCCACCGGACGCCCTGTGCCGCCGCAGCGTGCCCGTTCGATCATCGACACCATCAATGACCACTGGGAAGAGATGGGTTACGGCCTCTGGGCGGTGATTTACAAAGCCGAGAACAAACTGATCGGTCACTGCGGGTTGCAGCGTCTGGGCGAATCCGCCAGAGTGGAACTGACCTACGCGCTTGAGCCGGAGTATGTCGCCGGCACGCTGCCGCTGGAAGCCGCTTACGCCGCCCTGCGCTACGGTTTTGAAACGCTCAAGCTGCCGGAAATTATCGCGGTGATTTTGCCTGAAAACGGCGCAGCGCAGCGCATTTATTCCCGATTGGGGATGCGCCCCGGCTCAACAGTGCATGTCTACGAGCAGCACATCCCCAGTTTTTCCATGCTCCAGGGTGACTTTCTGCCCAATGACACCCCTTATCTCCTGCGAGGAAACTCTGATGGCCCATCATCGTCTTGAACTGGAACGCCGTTCGCTGCACGGGCACTGGTCGCGTGATCTGCCACCGGCGGTCACTATCGACCCCGGTGATACTGTCGAGATGTGTTCGCTGGATGCGCGCTGGGGCATCGCCACCCCCACCAAACCTGGGCGTCCTGATATTCAGTTCGAGCCGCGCGACCCGAAACTCGACTCCGGCCATGCGCTTTCCGGGCCAATCGCCGTGCGCGGCGCGAAACCCGGCATGGTGCTGGCCGTGACTGTGGAGGAACTGCGCGTCGGAACCTGGGGCTGGAACACGTCGGACAGCGTCTGGCTGGAAGAAGCCGGACAGCCGCTCGGCAAAATCAACCGCGACCTGTTTTTCCTGTGGACGCTGGATGCGGATAAGATGGTCGGGCACAACCAGTTCGGCCACGCGGTCAAACTCTCGCCCTTCCTGGGGGTGATGGGAATGCCAGCCGATGAACCAGGTGTGCATTCGACCCGCCCGCCGCGCACCAACGGCGGCAACATCGACTGCAAGGAACTGGTGGCCGGCAGCACGCTCTATCTGCCTGTCGCTGTGGAAGGCGGCCTGTTTTCCGCCGGGGACGGGCACGCGGTGCAGGGTGATGGCGAGGTATCCGGCACGGCCATTGAATGCCCGATGGAGCGCATCGTGCTGCGCTTTGACCTGCGCGACGACTGGACCCTGACCACGCCGCGCGCTCACACGCCATCTGGCTGGCTGACCTTTGGCTTTCACACTGATCTGAACCAGGCCACTTACATCGCCCTCAGTGCCATGTTGGACCTGATTATGGAGCAGTATGGTGTGGACCGCGACCAGGCGCTCGCGCTGGCAAGCGTAGCGGTGGACCTGCGCGTAACGCAGATCGTCAATGCGTCACAGGGCGTTCATGCCGTGCTTCCACATGGGGCCTTGTTCACAGCATCTTAAAGTGCTTGCGGTCCTTATACAGCACCATCACGGGCGTGCCTTTGTCCGGCAGAGTCCCGTTTTTCAAGTCGTTGCGCTGGGCGGTCTGTTTCCTGAAGATCACATCGCCCCCGTCCGGCGGCACAAAACTGTATTCCGCTGTGAACTGCAAATCGCCATCGCTGTCACGCCGGGTGCTGATACCGCGCCGTTCGCCGCGCACCATCTGTCCTTCACGTGACAGAATGCGGTCACGGCGGCGGCTGATAACCATGCCGAGGAACATCCCCCAGCTAATCAGGTTCCAGAACAGCGCAAAAAAGGTGAAAAAGAGCGCGTTTTCGATGCCCTGTTCCCCCTCAATTCGCGACACAGATGGGTCGGACGGGGCGTAGATAATATTCACCCCGGCCCCCTGTTCTACCCGGTTGTAGATATCCTGGCCGATACTGTGTTCGCCCTGATAGAGTATATCGTTGACCCTGTATTCATAACGGGCATGGTAGCTGACACCGCCGTCGTCATCATCTTCATCAATGTACTTCCCGGTATATTCGCCCCGCACCACGACCCCGGTGGTGTTCAGCAGGGTATAATTGCGCCATTCCACACCGGCCATCACGATCACGAAAATGCCAATCGCCAGAAACGGCAGCAGAAACAGCCCCACACAACCAAAGCTTATCCCGGAAAACGTGCTGGCGATGGTGCGCTGGCCGAGCATAAAGGCGGCATTCGCCGGTTGCAGCAAAAACACATCCCCAATATCCAGCACCTCATCCGTTTTGACCTTGCGCTTTACCTTTTCAGCGCGTTTGGGCTTCTCATCTGATTCAGTCCGGGTCCCGCCGCGCTCCGCACCACAGGAATCGCAGTAATTCCCGCCCGTATTTTCGGTATCGCAGAAGCGACAAGTCCAACGATCCTCCCCCGCCCAGATTTGCCCCAGCGTGGGCGTTTTCGCCTTTTCCTGATATTCCGTCAGCTCAAGGTCATCAGACATCGAAGCGGAGTTATCAAAGGGATCAGGCGCGGTTTCAACCGCTTCATCAAACGAGCCGCGTTCGATCATGCCCTGAATTTCCTGTTTGCGCAGCAGATTCTGGGCCAGGTCCACCACCTCGGCGTCCTTGTCCTGCGCGATCACTTTTTGCAGCAGTTCCACAACGCCAGGATGATCCAGTTTGCGCAGTTCCAGCAGCGCTTCTTTCCGCGCCGAAGTGGATGGATTATTCAGGGCCGTCCGCGCCAGGCGGTTAAACGTCGCATTGGTTAATGCCGAAGGCTCACTCATAAACATCCCTTTGAATCAAATCGCGCCGCAAAAAGCCAATACTCCACTTCTATTGTAAGCGGGAACAGCTTTCGCGCTGTTAAGGCTCTGATAAAGCGGCGGCGGGTTTTGCGACTTTTTTACACAATCATCCGCACGATGCGGTCCAGCCCGGCGTAATCCTGAAGCACAGTGACCTGCTGCGGCTGAACAAGGCGTTCTGCCAGCAGGCGGCAGCGTTCCCCCTGATCCGCGCCGATTTCCAGCAGCGCCAGCGCGCCGGGTTCGCACACCTGCCGCATATCGGCCAGCAGGCGGCGAATGAGATCAAGTCCATCCGCGCCCCCATCCAGCGCCAGGTGCGGCTCGTAGCGACTCACCGCCAGACCAGCCAGTTCATCATGGGCGATGTATGGCAGGTTCGCCATCAGCACATTGACTTTAAGGTCGTATTCAATCAGCGGTTGCAGCAGATCGCCCTGAAAAAAAGTAATGTTCACGCTCTGCTGTTCCGCGTTGCGCCGGGCTATGTCGAGCGCTGTCGGGCTGAGATCAACCGCATACACCCGCGCCTGGGGGTTATGCGCCGCGAAGGTCACGGCCAGCGCGCCGCTGCCTGTGCCAATATCCGCTGCCACGCAGCCCGGCAGTTTTTGCGCGAATATAAGCGCGTCTTCCAGCAGCAGTTCAGTCTCCGGGCGCGGGATCAGCACACCCGGCGCAACCCGCAGTTCCCGGTCATAAAATGCCCGCCGCCCCAGAATATAAGCCACTGGCTCCCCGGCCAGGCGGCGCGCAATCAGACTGGCAAACTGCGCCTCCTGTTCCGGCGTCAGAGTCTCATCACCGTGCGCCAGCAAGTAGACCCGATCTTTGCCCAGCGCCTCGCCGAGCAGAAGCTGTGCGTCCAGACTGGCTGAATCCGAAACAGATTCAAGACCTATGCGTGCCTGTCGCAGCGCCTCCTGAAGGGTGGTCATCTTTACTCACTCTGCCGGCTGGTCACTGGCCCGAGTCCACAATGCGGTGGCCCTGCCGGTTTCATCGACGTTCTGTTCGACAAAACCCAGCCCAGCATACAATCGGCGCGCCGCGTGGTTGGCATCCTTGTAGCACACGAGCATTTCGCCGCCATCCGGCTGACTGGCAATCCGCGCCATGACCTTCTGCATAGCAGCCCGGCCATAACCTTTACCCTGCTGGCTGGCCTCAATCATCAAACGGAAGATTTTCCACTTTCCCGTTTCGACATCGCGACCATACAGAACAAAACCCACCATTACGCCGCTCTCGT
The DNA here is from genome assembly GCA_964552425.1 of uncultured Anaerolineaceae bacterium. GTDB lineage: Bacteria > Chloroflexota > Anaerolineae > Aggregatilineales > Phototrophicaceae. The sequence goes on from CAZKIB010000025.1 coordinate 27,191, forward strand.
TGTAGACTGCCAGCGGGCAGGCATCCGGGTAGAACTGCGCTTCGGCAATCGAATAGAGGTTGCCCGGCACAAAATCCATCTGGTGGTCAGTCAGAGTCAAGCCGATGCAGGTTTTCCAGTTATGAACCGTGATCGGCTGCAAACAGATGTCAACCATATGTCTCTCTGCATCCTAATCGCGCAGTTCGGGGATCACATCGCGCCCGAAGGCTTCGATCTGGCTGACCAGATCGCTGAGTGTTTCATGCCGGAAGCCTACTGCCGGGTACTCCAGCCCGACACTGCGCAGTT
>CAZKIB010000025.1:27500-45312 GCA_964552425.1 uncultured Anaerolineaceae bacterium
ATAATCACGCGCGGCAGACGTGCCCTCGCGCATATCCAGCATAATGCGCGCGCTCATGGTGATGCTCCGGCCTGCGCTTTGTCCCCGAATGCGGCTGACCATCGTCCCGTATTCTGCCACCGTCTTGGGCACATTCGGTTGATACCCATCCCCGATGGTCGCGGCCCGGCGAAGTGCAGCTTCAGACGAACCACCGATCCACACCGGCGGCAGGGTGCGGGGCCGGGGCGAGAACTTCACCCCGGAGAAGCTGTAGGTCCCGTCATATTCAGGACGCTCCTCTGTCCACAGCTTCCGCATGATGGTGATATATTCGTCGGCCAGTTTGCCGCGCCGCTTAAAACTGGCGTTCAGAAAGCGATATTCGTCCGCGTTCCAGCCCACTCCCACGCCGACAATCAACTCCCGGCCCGACAGATGAATGATCGTCGCGATCTGTTTGGCGACTACCAGCGGGTTGCGCAGCGGCAGCACCAGCACACTCAGGCCCAGGCTGACACGCTGCGTGGCAGACGACAGATACGCCAGCGTCGTGATGGATTCGGTCCCCTCACCGTACTGCGGATACTGCTCCGGCATGAGGATATGGTCGGTGGCCCAGATTGAATCGAAGCCCACCGCTTCAGCCAGCCGCGCACTGATTTTGATGCCCGTCGCGTTGCTGATCGGTGAAATCAGGTTGGGCAGAATAAAACCAAAACGCATCGTATTTTCCCTCTATGCTTCGGAAGAACCCAGGTGACAGTACCCACGCCGAAATGGGCAGCGATCAAAACGTGAGGTGCGCATTCTTAAACGGGATCAGCGCCAGAATGACGGCATGTTCGTAATACAGTGTCCGGTTGAGGACATCATCGGTGAGAATGCCTACCGAGCCGTTGGACTGTTTCGAGTTTTCGCGCCCGAACACGAGGTCATCCGCGTGCCCCAGTTCATAACCCGAATGGATCAGCGCAGCAATCTCCTTCGGCAGCACAAACGAGGCCGTGCGGCTCTTGCCGGTTCGCTCCCGGCTCTGGACAACAATCCAGGCGACGCCGTGCAGTTCACCATGTTTCTCTTCCAGCCCGCCTTCAATGCCCACCCAGAAATCCGCTTCCGGCTGCACAACCGCTGCGCCGCCAGCCCGATTGAACGCGCCCTGATACGTTTCCGCATCGGTCATCGGCTGGTCACGGACGCCCGATTCTACCGAGACTCCGCGCACATCGAATGCCTCACCGGGAAACATACGCTCGAAACCAGCCCGCACCGACTGTATTTTGACAGGATTCGTGGAAGCGACAATGACGGTTTTTGTCATACCCTTATGTGTTGGCCTCTTCATGAAACACCCGCAGCTTTTTCACCAGCACATCATAACGCGCATGGGTGCGAGTCGTCACGGCGATCACCCGGATAAATCCTTCCCCGGCCAGCGCCCCGGCCACGCGGTACTGCACCGGCAGGGATGGAATCACCAGCATAAGCCCCTCTGCCGGGCGGTAATTCCGGCGTCCGGCCAGCGCCCTGCGCGACATTTCCCCATCCGGCGGTGGCAGCAGCGGGTAAGGCTTAATGGCTGTCACAGCCTGCCAGGGGATCATCTGCGTTTTCCACACACGCGGCTGAAGGATAATACCTTCCGGGGCAACCGTGACTGCCGGGGTCGCAGCGGTCAGCATCAGGATAAACGGGGCCAGCGCCAGCGTAAAGAGGGCCGTCAGCGCGAAGGCCGGCGCGATCATGACCGCCAGGACCAGTTGCAGAACTGCCGCCGCCAGCATGACGACCAGCACCGCCGCCGCGCCGTACTGCGTCAGCCGGTCCAGCCATTGAATGGGATGCGTGTGAGTCGAGGGCATTCTAATGATAGTTCAAGCGATCTGATAAATCGCAGGACGGTAGCGCGGTTCGGGAATAGGCAGCCCTTTTTCACGCATGGTCTGGATAATGGCATCCTTCGCTATCAGGACCTGTTCTAGCGCCTCTTGAGGCGTATCCCCAAAAGCGGAACACATCTCAAAGTCCGATATATCCGCTACACAGGTTTCATCTTCAGGACTGTAAAAGATATTGATATGGCAATCCTTCACCGTTTGTTATCCTCAGCATCACTTTCAGTTCTAAAGTGGTTGTCCAAGAAAGAAATGCTTAACTCTGATAAATGGTTATGGAACACTTTCAAACCCATTGTCGTGATACGAAATTGACTCTTCTCAGGCGTTTCAATGATCCGATGCTGTGTAAAATAGGCTCTCACCCAATCAATTTGATTACCGAGTTTGGTGTTGCTGGTAGCTCCAATAGTTTGCTCTATATCCGATTGTTTCAGACCAAATCTTACTGCTATTTTATCTATTATTTCGTCACGACCATGAAGCTCACTATCACTTAAGATTTCCAGTATCGGCCCCATAAGCTCATTTATACTCGGTATAGACATAAGACAAGCTCCATGACTCAAGTCCAAATTAACCTTTTGAAAAACCTGTAGATTAGTATTATGGGCGCTGATTGTCCGGCTGCTTGAGCCAGTAGCGGATGCCTTTGCCCGCCAGGGGTTCATCGGCAAAACGCGGGATGATGTGTAAATGAGCGTGAAATACTTCCTGCCCGCCTACGCGCCCCACATTCCAGCCGAGGTTATAACCCTCCGGCGCGTGCTGCGCATCCAGCAGCGCCCTGGCCTGCTGCACCAGTTCATAGGTCGCGGCCCACTCCGCCGGGGTGAGATCGAACGCGGTTTCACGGTGTGCGCGTGGGATAATCAACCCGGAACCCACCAGAATCCTTTGCGGCTGCTGCACGAACACGCACAGACCATTTTCTAGCACCACCGTCTGACCCTCGTTCAGGCGTGCCGGGCAGAATGGGCAGTCATTCATGAGGCTCAGACCATCTCGGAAAACAGTTTCACACCCCGAAACCCGCAGACCGGGCGATGTTTCGGGTGCAAAGAATCAAAAATCACGACGTCCATATACGGCTCCTGCTGTGGACAGACGCGGCAATTGTGCGATTATTATCGGAAAAATGCAAACCCGATTGGGGCGTTATTCCAAGAATTTAATCCAGGAACCAGATCATGATGAGGCGGGCCAGCGGAGAGGTGAAGAAGAACAGCCCCAGTCCCAAACCGAGCAGCCCGGTTCCCAAACTCCACACCCGTTGAACAGGCTGAAGAGTCCCCCAGTTGCACAGCACGTGCAGCAGGAGCGCGCCAGCGAACATGCCAGCGACAATCGGGGTTCCAATTATCACCAGAATGCTGGCGACATACAGGTAATAACCGAATTCAGCGCTGTCGTAACTGTAAGGCGCGAGACCTTTGGGATCGAACATGCCGCCGATGACCAGATTGACTGGCTGCTGATGAATGCCCAGCACAAAAAACGGGGCCACCACCATCAGCAGGTACACGCCAGTCACAACCAGCAAAACGGCTGTGAATATCCGATGTTGCAGTGTGATATGGCTCATATCACGCCCAATCAACTAACCCTGTGTCGCGCTTTTGGTGGGGCCATCGTCGGCGTGCTTGGCGGCATCCTCACCTTCTGCCTCGACATTCATCATGCCGGTGATACTCTCGTCGGTATCCAGTTCCGGCACAGTCGAAGGCGGCTGAGGCGGTTCCTTCAGGTGAGGCACACCATCCTCAAAACGCGGGCGGGGCATAATACCAGTAGGCGAATCGGCCATGCTGGGTTTTTTAGGTTTACTGGTCATTACACGAATTCTCCCCCAACATTACTCTATCACGATTGTAACACATGAACGCGCAGAATACCGCAAATCACAACCCAATCGTCGCCTGACCGTCGATTTCGGCAGCCAGCCAGCCCACGACCCCGCCGGATTCCGTGCGCACCTCCAGCCAGAGGTAGTCCGGGTCACGCACAGGGCTGGAGGCCAGGATGATGACCACATCCCCCTGCACCACACTGGCGACAGCTTCAGCATTCACATTGGGCTGGACACGCAGAAATAATCCCGCCGGCGCGATCACCTGTAAACGAGTGCCCGGAGCATAAGGATTTTCCGACCTCTCACCCACCGGCGCAATAGGACTCCCGGCCTGCTGCTGCGGGCTGTCCACCGCCGGCACATCCCCACTTACCCAGTTGATGGCCTGCGCCCCGGCCACCTCCGCTGTAATGTCATCAACGCGGCCATCAGTATGCGCCAGATAAACCTGCCCGTTCACGATGACCAGCGCCGCGCTGCGGTCAGGACTCCATTCCACGCGCTGCGGCGGTCCGCTGCCGATTGGGCCGGTGAGCGCCTGCCCGTTCGCGTTGTAGAGGCGCTGCGCCGCGCCGGGGCCACCTTCACTGTAGGGCGCGCCCAGTGTCACGATGGAACCATCCGGGCGCTGGGCGGCGTGCTGCACCCACAGGCCGGCATCCCGTGCCGCGAAGACCAGCTCGCTGAAGCTGCCATCCCGGTTGATCCAGCCGATATAGACGTTTCCGTCCGGCGCGCTGCCGCTGGCAAGAATGCGATTCCCGTCGTTCGATCAGCTTCCATGCTCATACTCGAAGGCCGGCGGGCGCGCATCGCGGGCGCGTTCGTCACGGGTAACGGGCAGGATCGTCAGCCCGGCGTGGTTTTTCGAGGGCAGCCAGGTGTGCACCAGCAGGGCATCACTGCGCGGCGACCACGCTAGTTCCAGACTTTCCCACACATCCGGCCCCGATGGGCTGGTGACGATGTTACAGCCGGGATGCCCCTGCGCCGGACAATCGACGAGCAGTTGCAGCGGCGGGAACTGCCCCGGCGCAAAGTACCAGACTCCATCCACCGCCAGCTTGTCGCCGTTAATCAGAAAAGCGAGATACTGGCCGTCCGGCGACCAGGCGATGTCCTGCACAAAGGCGTTGTTTTCCTCCCGCGACAGAGGGATGAACTGCGAAAACGGCGAGGTATCCACCCGCCCGGCATTTTCGCCGTTTAAGCCGGTGAAATACAGAAGGCCGGACGAATCAGTGATGGCGTACTGTGCCGTGTTGACCGGGTTGCGTTCGAACAGGGTCACATCCGGCAGCAGGCTGACCCCGCCGCGTATACCGCCCTGCGGACCCAGGACAAAGGCGCGGGTGCGCGGGTCAAACGGCGGCGGCACAAATTGCAGCGGCGTAGGCAGCAGAGTCGGCAGCGGCGTCACCGTCTCCGGGATAAAGGGCGTGGGGATAAAGGGCGTCGTCGTGGCGGCGATGGGCGTCACACTGGCAGCCGGGGCCGGCCCGGTCACAGTGATAAATGTCGGCGTGACATCCAGTGTCGGCGGGGGCAGCAGCGTATTGGTCGGCGTTCCCGTTGGCACTGGCGTGAACGTCACCACGACTGTGCCCAGAAGCTGCGCGATTTCCTCCGGCGAGAGTGTCCGTGTGGGCGTGGCGGAGGGACGCGGTGTCACCGAGGGCGTAAATGTCTGCGAAGGCAGCGGCGTCTGGCTGGCGGTCACGGTCAGCGTCGGGGTCGGTGTCCGGGTGAGTGTGGGCGTGTCACTCGGTCCAATGGTCGGCAGCGGAGTCACTGTCGGACGCGGGGTATTCGTCACGGTGGGTAGCGGTGTATTCGTGACTGTCGGCGTCTCACTCGGCGTCGGCGAGAATGTAGGCGTCTGCGTGGGCGTATCCGTCGCGGTAGGCGTGGCGGTGTGGGTGGGTGTGGGCGTAGCGGTTTCACTTGGCGTGATCGTCGCGCTCGGCGGGGGTGTATCTGAGGCAGTAGGCGTCGGCGAGACGGTCAGTGTCGGTGTCAGGGTATCCGTTGGCGTGTAAGTTGATGTGACGCTGGCGGTGGATGTCACCGTCGCCGTGACGGTGGGTGTGTCGGATGACGTCGGCGTATCGCTGGCGAGTAACTGCGCAATCAGCGTCGGATTGGGCGTTTGGGTTGGGGTTCGGCTGGGTGTCCGCGACGACGTTACGGTGACAATCGGGGTCTGGCTGGGCGTGCGTGAGGGAGCCACCGTCGGCGTCACCTGGGGCACGCTCAGGTTACACGCGGCGAGGATGAATGCTGCGCTGATGAGAATGATCTGCCGTCGCACCATGCTTTCCCCTTCCGCACTTTATTATAGGGGTGCGGCGTTGTAGATGCGACATACGTCTGCGGGACGTTTGGCCTACGGTAGTGGCTAACGCTCCTGCACAAACGTCACGACGACAGTGTTCTGTTCGCACTGGTCGGCGGTCACGACCAGATACTCGGCTGAAAGCGGCGTGTTATCCGGGCCGAGCAGTTGGATGATAAAGGGCGCAAGCTGCGGCGCATCCCCCAGTTGAATTTCAAACCCGCCGGGGCCATAGCTCGACACGCTGCCCGTGACAGCCCTCCCCGCCATAACGCGCGCTTCACTCATCACCTGCACGGTCAGGTCGACTGCGCCGCCGCCCTGTAAAGTGACCACCTGCCCGGCGATCCCGGACCATTCGCAGCCCGCCGCGTTCTGGGCATAATCCGTATCCAGTTCATTCAGCACAAACGGGAAGGCCGGCGCAGTCACAGTGGGAGTCTCAGCTAAAGCCGCCGGCGCGAGGGGCGTAAACGTTTCGCTTGGGGCCAGCGTGGGCAGTTCGGTTTGTGTCGGCACGGGTGTCACCGTCGCCGGCAGCGGCGTGGTCGTGATGATAATTGGCAGCGGCGTAAAGGGCGGCAGCGGGTTGAGAGGGTGATAGGGGTTTGTCCACAGCAGCGTAAAATAGGCCAGCGCGGCCACTGTCGCCAGCACAAAGAACACCGTCAGCAGGTTATACAGCCAGTTCGGGCGGCGGCGCACCGGCTTGGGTGCAGGCACGGATTCGTCCACAGCCACATATGCTTCCGTTTCCAGCGGCGGGAAACGCGCCTCCGGGGGTGTTTCGATCCGAGGAGCAGGCTTTATGGGGGCCGCGTCCAGCGACTCTTCTTCCGCTGTGATCTCCTCATCCGCAAACGTTTCTTCGGGCAGAGTCGGCGGCGGGGCGAAGCGCGCCTCCTCTTCAGGAAACAGCGGCTTGCGATTGTCGATTTTGTTTTTGCGATCCTTGCGCCCTACCCGGCGGATCGGCTGTTCTGGCTGGTCACTCATGGGTTACACCCGCAGGCGCACGCTCCGCATCGTCTAAAACGGCCTGGTCTGCGCGAAGTTCACAATCGCCAGATTCTGCGAACAATCGCCGGGGAATGTCACCTGAACGCGGTCCGAAACCACCGTGCCCTGTGCCGAAAGCAGTTCGACAAAGTAGGTGCGCGTGTTGATGACCGTATCCACCGGCTGTTCCCAGCCGCCCGCGCCATACAGCGTGTTCGAGCCGGACTGCACGTAGAAGTCCACCGTGTCGCCAAACACATGCACCTGCAAACCGGCCAGCGGTTGGCCGTTAATGTCGAACACCTGCCCGCCCAGACCCTGCCAGGCGCACCCGGCGGCATTCGAAATATTCTGGGTCAGCACGATATTCGGCTCGCGCAGGCGGAAGGGAAACGGTGAAGTGGTCGGTGTAAACGTTTCCGTCGGGCCGGTGGGCGAGGCGGAAGGCTGCGGCGTAAAGGTCGCCAGTGGGGTCGGCGTTTCACTGGGGGTAAAGGTGATCGTCGGCGTATCCGTAATCGTGGACGAAGGCGCGACGGTGGGGGTGATCGTCGGCGTTTCAGTGGGCGTCGGGGAAATCGTCGGCGTCAGCGTATCCGTCGGCGTGCTGGTCGGCAGGGGGGTCAGCGTGGGCGTCAGAGTCGGCAGTTCGACAGTCGGCGGCAGCACAAACGCCGCGACGCGCGGGTCCGTCGCCGGCGGGCCAGCCAGCCGCATCACCACAAAAATGACCCAGACAACCGCCAGCGCCACAAAGACAAAACTAATCAGGTTAAAGATCGTCGAACGCCCCATATATCCCCCAGCGTGCAGTTATGGCAGGTAGCGTTCAATCACAGCGTTGAACGTCAACCCGCGCAGCCAATTTTCAAAGTGAACCTGGGTCAGCATCGCGCGGCGCTCCAGACTGAGTTCACGCGGTTCGCTGCCCAACTTCTGGATGATATGATACCCCAGCCGGGTCGCCACCGGCCCGCCAATTTCTCCATCCCCCAGCGCAAACGCCACCTGCGTCAGCACCGGTTCAAGCAGTTCCCCATCAGCGAACCAGCCCAGGTCGCCGCCCTGTTCCCGCGTGGTGACATCGCGCGACAAACTGGCCGCCAGCGCCGCGAAGTCCTCACCAGCCCGCAGGCGATTCAACGCCTCAAGGGCTGCGGCTTCCGTCTCGACCAGAATATGCCGGGCATGAACATGGGGAACTGTTTCGGGAATCGTCGCCGCGACCTGGTCCCGCATCATGCTGGCAATCAACGCAGCGCGCAGACTGTCGCGGAATTCCGCTTCGGTATACAGATTTTCAGCCAGCCACTGCTGCCAGGCCGCGTCCGATTCCACGAGGATACGGTTGGCCTGATATTCGGTTTCCAGCAGCGCGTCGGTAATGACGATATTTTCGGACTGTGCCGCCTGTTCGATCAATGCCTGTTCGATCAGGGTATCCAGCACGGTAGCCGCCAGCGCGTCCACATCTGCCGCAGCAAACTGCTGTTCTGCGCGGTTCATCGCCTGTTCGAATTCCACCTGGGTGATGCCCTCGCCATTCACGCGGGCCACCAGTTTCGCGCCGGAAGCATCCTGGGGCAGGTCGGCAGCCAGAGCAACATTCACAATACTCGATTCCTGCTGTTCGCCGTTTGCTGCCGGGCTGCTGGCACAGGCGGGAATCCACAAGAAAATCGTCAGGAGGGCAAGCCGCTTATGCATCCTTCGTTCCGTTTCATCAGGTGATTGCTGTTAAACAAATTCATTATGCGCTTGCCTCTCAATTGAGGCAAGTTGGCTTTTCAATCTGGCCTTAATCTTCAGCGCAATAAAAGTCAGACCCCGGCGGGCTGGTCGCTCTCGTCAGTCAGGATGCGCTCCACCACTTCACGCAGTACATCAAAAGGCTGCGCGCCGCTGACCAGATACTTTTTGTTGAAGACAATAGCCGGGACACCGGTCAGGCCGTAGAGCCGCGCCTGGGTAATGTCCGCGCTGACCGCCATATCCAGTTCAGGCGAATCCAGCACTTTCAGGAACGCCGCCCCATCCAACCCAACCGACTCAGCGATTTCGCGCAGCACCGTGCGATCCTCAATCGAACGAGCCTGCTGCCAGTAAGCCCTGAACACGGCATCATGATAGGCCGCGCCCAGGCCCTGCGATTCCGCGTACTTGTCGCCGATCAGCGCCGGGCGGCTGTCGATGCCAAATGGCCCTGAATTAATCTCGATGCCATAATGCTGGCGGGCGGTTTCGATCATGCGCGGACGCCCCACCTCCTCAATATACGCCTGATACTGCGGGTCAATCGGCGGGCCATTTTTGGGGCGCAGTTCATAGGCCCGCCAGATAATCTCGACATCATGGATTTCCTGAAGCCGCGCCAGGCTGGTAGACGCCAGAAAACACCAGGGGCATACAAAGTCTGACCAGACATCCACTCGAATTGTCATCAGCCCACTGCTCCGTCCCTTGCAGAAAAGGCCATTATAGCAGATAGCCGGAAAGTTAAATCAGGATAGAATAGAAAGAAGATCAACCATTTTTATACCAGAGGGGGAATCGATGAAACGAATACTGCTGCTGTTGAGCGTGCTGCTGGTCAGCGGCGCTGCGCTGGCACAGGACGATACCGATTACCGTGTGCGTTATGGCGATACACTGGATGTCATCGCGCAGGAACTGGATGTTTCGGTAGCCTGCCTGGCCGCCGCCAATGCACTGACCAACGCCAATCAGTTGTCCTACGGGCAAATTCTGGTCGTCCCGGCCATCTGCGACCCTTACGACCAGACCGAGTCGATCATTTTTAGCAACATCGAGGATTTAACCGGCAATGAACTGCTGGAGTCCGGTCTCGGTCAGGGCGGCGGACGCGCCGAAGAAAGCGATGAAACAGAAACCGGCGACCCCGAAGCAGATGAAGCAGATGCCGATGCGGGCGGCGGCGCAGCGACCACAGCCGAAACGTTCACGGACGAGGTGTATGTGGTCGAACGCGGCGACAACCTCACCAAAATCGCCGAAGCCTTTGGCGTGACCGTGACCTGTCTCCAGCGCACCAATAATATTCTCGACGAAAATCTGATCTACACCGGCCAGGAACTGCTTATCAGCGCGGACTGTCAGGCCGGCGGCGGGGGTGATCTTATCCCTGGCGCGGATCGCCAGTGCTTTGGGGATCGCAACGCCGGGCGCGTTGTCAGCGGCGGTGTGTATGTGGTGCAGGAAGGTGACACGCTGGACTTTATCGGCTGTGACCTGAACCTGTCGACAAGCTGCCTCGTGGCGGTGAATGCCCTGCCCAATAAAGGCGGCAGTCTGGTGATCGGCCAAGCGCTCACCATCAGTTCGGAATGTCTCGGCTGGGATGGCCCGCCCGGGCCGGGCGACCTGAACCGCTAGTCCGATTGTCTTATGCAGCACAAAAATAGGATTGTGCTACAATTAATCGGTATAGACGCCATTATCCGGTGGGTTACATACTCACCCAACCTGTCACCATAGGGAGGCATTCTCCATGCCCAGAAAATTGCTGCTTATCCTGACCCTTATCGGCCTCACCAGCGTGCTGGTGTGGACTGCCTTCGCGCAGGATTCCACCTACACAGTGCGCTATGGCGATGTGCTGGACATCATCGCCGCGTCAGTCGATCTGTCGGCAAGCTGTATCGCTGAACAGAGCGGCCTTGAGAATCCCAATAAACTGCGACCCGGCGATACGCTCATCCTCAGCGCAGCCTGCCCGCCCTACGACGGCCTCATCCCCATCGAACGCGAGGCCAGCACTCAGTCTGATGATGAGGACGATACCAGCGATCAGGGTGGTGGCAGTGCGCGGGCATCCAGCCAGCAGGCGGAAAGTGTCGGCGATACCTATGTGGTGGAAAGCGGCGACGTGCTGGACCTGATCGGCGCGGCCTTCGATCTGTCCGCAGGCTGCCTGGCAGAATCGAACGATCTGGGCCGCCACGCGCGCATTTATGTAGGCGATGAAATTTTCCTTGACCCGGACTGCCCGCCCTACGATGGCGTAGCGCCCGTTTTAAGACCGCGTGACGATGTTCAGGCGCTCGGTCAGGGCGGCGGCGGAACCGTCTACACGGTGCGCTATGGCGACACACTCGATAAAATCGGCGCGGCCTATAACCTGGCGGCGTCCTGTCTGGGGGAATCCAACAGCCTCGAAAATCCGAGCCGCATCTTCCCCGGCGATGAGATTCGCATTGACCCCGGCTGCCCACCCTATGATGGGCTGGCGCTGGTGCTGCAATCTGAAGAATAGGCACGTCTGCATCTACAGGGGCGGTTCACAGGCCGCCCCGGACAAACCGCGCCTCAGACCGGGATCGTTCGCCGCTCCGCCATGCTGCGGGCAACCGCATCGGTAAATGCCATATACTTGACGCCGGTTTCAAAATTTGTGTGAGTAATCACCTCTTCCCCACGAATGGCATTGATGAATTCTTCCTCGACACGCCATGCTCCGCTATCTTCCGGTTTGATCGCGACAGGTTGCAGCGCACCATCCCCGCGCTGCGCGCCATACAAACGCCCTTCCGTAAAGCGCAGAGTCCCCTTGCTGCCATACAGGGTGGCGCTGTCCGGGCCGGCCAGCCCCGTGACGCTGGAAATACTGAGCCGTAACTGCGCGCCGCAGGCCATCTCCCCCAGCACATCGACATGCTCCGGGACGCGCACCGCCCGCAGGTTGCCATCCCCATCCCTGCGCATCGTGGTAAAGACTTTCCCAAGTGCAGTTACCGCCGTCGCTTCACCCACCCAGCGCAGCAGCGCCTCGTACCAGATGCCCATCGACATAATATTCACCCCGCTCAGATCATAATCATGCCGCCAGTGCAGCGGCGCGTCCGGGTTGATAAATGTGCTTCCGGCGCGAATCTCTACCGCCAGCACATCGCCCAGATAGCCTTCAGCAAGCAGGCGTTGAATGGTTTTGTCCACGCCGAGTGTCATCGGCGACGGCACGATCTGCGCCACAAGCTCCGGCCTGGCCTGGGCAGTCGCCAGCATCGCCTGAGCCTCTGTCAGATTGCGGGCCATGCGCGCTTCACACATCACATGTTTGCCGGCTTCCAGCGCGCGCACCGTCATTCGGGCGTGCATATACGGCCATGTGCCAATCACCACCGCGTCCAGATCTCCGGCATCGCACAACTGCCACCAGTGATCGTAAATCATCGGAATGCCAAACTCGTCGGCCACCCGTTGAGAAGACTCCGGCGTGCGGTTGCACACGCCGATGATTTCGACCCCCGCGATGGCCTGCAAACCGGGGATATGTTTTTTGCGGGTGTTATCCCCCGCGCCGATCACACCAATTCGAATGGGTAACTCACGCATGGCCTGTCCTTTTCTGAAAATCAGCCTCTGTGAACATAAGAAATCTGTTGATTCGCCCCCGGTCCCCCAATAATGAGTGGGAGATAGTAGGCAGAGCATGTTATAATCTTTCAACTTTACCAGAAAATTAGCCTATTTAGCTGATTAACAGTCAGGCAAGGAGACACATTCATGGGTGGAATCAGTTCCTTACTGGGCGCGGTTGCCCTGTTGGGTTTTCTCGGTTTTCTCGGCGGCATCGGCCTTGTGGTAGTGGCCGCGTCGCAGGGTCGTCCGGTACGCGGTGGTCTGTCACTGGCAGCGATTGGTCTGGTCCTCGGCCTGGTGTTCAGCGTCATCAGCCAGGGCATCCTCATCGTTGAACCGCAGCAGGTCGCGGTGGTCTTCAACACTCTCAATGGTGAATTGGGTGAAGAGCGCGGCCCCGGCACACACATCATCATCCCGGTTATGCAGTCCGCTACACTCTACCCCATCGAACAGCAGCAGTACACCATGTCCGGGATTCCCGGCGAGGGTCAGGTTCAGGGCAATGACGCGGTGCGCGGGCGCACGCTCGATGGGCAGGAAGTCTTCCTCGACATCAGTGTATTGTTCGGTATCGACCCCCTGGAAGCCAATACCGTGCATGTGCGCTGGCAAAACCGTTACGAAAATGACTTTGTGCGCCCCACCATTCGCGGTCTGGCCCGTGAAGTCATCTCGCGTTTCCGCGCAGAAGATATTTTCGGCGAACAGCGCACCGCTGTAGAAGATTCGATGCAGGAGATTCTGGCCGGGCGCATGGATGAAGAAGGCTTTGTCCTGACCGACCTTCTGGTGCGCGATGTCACCTTCTCGCAGGCATTCACCGACTCGATTGAACGCAAGCAGATCGCCGAGCAGCAGGCGCTGGAAGCTGCCTTCCGGGTGCAGGAAGAACAGCAGAACGCCGAGCGTGTCCGTGTAACGGCGCAGGGTGCGCGTGATGCTGCCATTGCCGAGGCCGAAGGCGAGGCGCGGGCGATTATCCTGCGCGCAGAAGCCCAGGCCGAAGCGCTGCGCCTGGTCAGCGAGCAGCTTGCCGCCAACCCGACCCTGATCCAGTACGAATATATCCAGAATCTGGCAGATAACATTCAACTGGCGCTTGTGCCTTCCAACAGTCCGTTCCTGTTTGACTTTTCAAGTCTGGCCGAAGCCAACCCGGGTTTTGTGGCTCCGGGTGTCCAGAGTGAAATTCCGGCAGAGGAACCGGCCACGAGCAGCGGCGGCTAACCTGTTTTTGTGCGACCTTAGTACAAGGGTGAGGTCGATGATCTCACCCTTGTCGCATTTCGCGCTGTAAACATTCTCTTAGAAAATGCCTCGATACGTTGACTTCCATCTATCGACAGACATACAATAGAAGCGACAATCATCTGTTCTGGGCAACTTGGATACCTGGTGTACAAGGTATATGGCGAAGGATTATTATGACATTCTTGGCGTGAAAAAAAGCGCCAACGAAAAGGAAATCAAACAGGCTTTCCGCAAGCTGGCAAAACAGTATCACCCGGATGCCAACCCGAATGACCCGCAGGCGGAGGCCAAATTTAAAGAGCTGAACGAAGCTTATGAAGTGCTGGGCGATACCGAAAAACGCGCCCAGTATGACCGTTTTGGCAGCGCCTATCCCGGCGGATTTCCAGGCGGCAACGGCGGCCCCAGTTACACCAATGTCGACTTCAACGGCGAATCCTTCAGCGATATTCTCGAAAACCTCTTCGGCGGCATGGGCGGCTTCGGACGAACTTCCAGTTATGGCAGCACCGTGCGCGAAGGTCGTGGGCCGGGCCGTGTGGTTCCGGGCCGGGACATCGAACAGCCCGTCACGATCAGCCTGTTTGAAGCCTATCATGGCACAAGCCGGCGTGTCACCAAAGGGGATCGCACGGTGAATGTGAACATCCCGGCCGGGGCGCGCACTGGCACGAAAGTCCGCATTGCGGGCGAGGGTGAAGCCAGCCCGATGGGTGGTGGCCCGGCCGGTGATCTGTATCTGATCGTGGAGGTTTCCCCGGACCCGACTTATGAACGGGATGGCGATGACCTGTCCCGCGATGTCAAGGTGGATATGTTCACGGCTATTCTGGGCGGCGAGGTGGAAGTCCCCACTCTGGCCGGCAATGTGCGGCTGAATATCCCGGCGGGCACTCAATCAGGCCGTAAATTCCGGCTGACCGGCAAGGGAATGCCCCGCCTGAAACAGAAAGACGAGTACGGCAACCTGTACGCCCGTATTCTGATTACCGTGCCCCAGCATCTCAACGACGAACAGCGCAAGCTGGTCGAGCAGCTTCGCGACAGCCTTCATTAATGACCCGCAGGTGGATGTGTTAAAATAGGGCGCGGCGGGTAAACGAGCGCTCCTTTCAGTTTGAGGTACAGGATGTCCAAAGCATTTGTGATGATCTTGTTGGGGCTGTCACTGGCTGCCTGTCGGGCCGCGCCGGTGTCACCACCGCCCAATGCCGTCGCCAGCACCCCGCCGGCGGATTTGCAGCTTGTCCGCCTCCAGATGCCCACCGCTGTTCCCCAGGAAATTATCGAAAATGCCGACGCCGAATATGTGCTGCTGACCAATATTTATGAGCGGCTCGCCCCGGCAGTCGTCAATATCGAAATTCGGGCCAATCACCCCGGCACAGAAACGATGATCGACTTTGGGCGCGGGTCCGGCTTTGTCTGGGACATGGACGGCCATATCGTCACCAACGCACACGTGATTGATGGCGCAGTGAGCATTGAAGTCACCTTCAACGACGGTTATGTCACCAGCGCGGAACTGGTTGGTGAAGACCCCTTCAGCGATCTGGCCGTCATTCGTGTGCAGGCCGAAGCCGAGCATCTGCACCCGGTCACTCTGGCGAATTCAGACATAGTGCGGGTCGGCGAGAGGGCTATCGCCATCGGTAATCCGTTCGGTCTGGCAAGCTCAATGACCGTCGGCATTGTCAGCGGCCTGGGGCGGCAGCTTCCTTCCGCGCAGTTGATCGACAGCGAACTACCTGCCGGATTCAGTAATCCCTCCATTATCCAGGTCGACACGGACATCAACCCCGGCAACTCAGGCGGGCCGCTGCTCAATTCACGGGGCGAAGTCATCGGCGTCAACACCGCCATTCGCACGGAGAGTGGCGTTTTCCAGGGCGTTGGTTTCGCCATTCCATCCAATACGGTCCAGCGCGTCGTGCCGGAACTGATCAACGGCGGACAGGTCAATTACGCCTGGATCGGCATCTCGACCCTGCTGGAAGATGAAGGCTTTAGTGTCGCGGCGCTGGCCGAACCGCTTAATCTGCCAGTGGATTCCGGGGTGCTGGTGGATCGTGTCACCGTTAACTCCCCGGCGGAAAAAGCCGGTCTGCGCGGCGGCCAGCGGTCAGAGCAGATACGCGGCACATCCATCTGCGCGGGGGGTGACATCATCATCGCGGTGAACGGGCAGTTCGTGAAAAACCTGGATGAACTGGTCGCCTATCTCGTGGTCCACAGCAAACCGGGCGATGTCATCAACCTGCTTGTGGTGCGCGATAACGAAACCTTCGAACTGCCTGTCGCTCTCGAACCCCGCCCCACCACCGATACCGGCCAGGCCGTGAACGGATGCAGTTCATGACGACGAAATCGCCCGTGCTCGAAACCGAACGCCTGCGCCTGCGTCTGGTGGAACTGGCCGACGCGCCGGTCATTCAAACGCTCGCCAGTGATCGCGCTATTGCCGCATACACCCTGAGCATTCCGCATCCCTATCCCGAAAATGGGGCCGTCGAATTTATTCAGCGGGTTATGGAACAGCGTGCCCAGGGTCATGACGATCACAGCTTTTGCATCATTCGCCAATCCGATAATGAGCAGATTGGCATGATTGGTATTCATCCGCGACACGGCTATCACGCCGAAATCGGTTACTGGATAGGGGTGGCGAATTGGGGCCAGGGCTATGCGACGGAAGCCGTCCGCCGGGTGATTCAGTTCGGCTTTGAATACCTGCATCTTCAACGGATCGAAGCGCGCTACTTCACCGATAATCCTGCTTCGGCGCGGGTGATGCAAAAAGCCGGCATGACCTTTGAGGGTATCATGCGCCAGCATATCGTCAAGTGGGGTCAGTTTGTGGACCTCGGTATATACAGCATTCTCCGCTCCGAATTTGACCGGCAGAGGACCTGATGGATGGATGACCACCCAACCCTGCAAACCGAACGGCTGTGTCTGCGACGGTTTGAAACAGGCGACGCCCCTCATGTACAAAAACTGCTCAACGACCCCGAAGTTATCGGGACCCTCATTGATCTTTCGCTGCCTTTTACACTTGCTGACGCGCAGACGCTGATCGCCAACAGCCATACCGCCTTCGAAAATGGCAGCGCTTACGTGTTCGCCGTCACCCGCAAATCGAACAATGACCTCGTCGGCTACTGTGACATCGAGGTGCAGACAGCACACCAGCGCGGTGAGATCGCCTACTGGATCGGCAAGCCGTACTGGTGGCAGGGGTATGCCACCGAAGCCGCCAAGCGCATGGTTGCTTTCGGGTTCGAACAACTGGGGCTGAATCGCATCTACGCCTATGTCCTCACGCGCAATACCGCCTCAGCAAAAGTGCTGACCAAAGCCGGTCTTTCGCGGGAAGGGACCTTACGCCACAGCGCGCGGAAGGAAGATGCGTTCGAGGATGTCGACTTTTATGGTCTGCTGCGTGAAGCCTGGCAGCCTGGTTGACAGAGCGTTAGAATCCCATTATGCTGATATTAAGCGTATATTCTGGGGAAAGGAGAATGCGTTTGCAGGCTCAGGACAACCCCATAGACTGGTACGCTGACAGCCCGCTTCGGCGGGGACGATCTCCAGGAAGAGATCTGGGTTGACAACCACAGAATCAACTCGACAATCGCGCGCCACTGAGGCGCGTGATTGTGTGTCCACTAGAAGTGCAGCGCATCCGGCAGTTCCCGCACCATCCGCGCATGATCTTCAGGGGACTGGCCGTTCTGCCGGGCAAACCAGCGCCGCGCCACTTCCGGGTTCAGTTCGTTATAACAGGCAATCAGCGTGTCGATATTGGCCCCCTCTTCGCTGCGCAGGGTGTGCCGCTTGCTGGTATCCTCCGGGTCACGGGTCAGCACTTTAATCAGTTCATCAATCAGCAGTTCCACCGCGATTTCGCGCAAAGCCAGGGTATTTTCTTCGCTGTCGTCAGGTTCGGTAATCAGTTCCGCGATGCTGTCCACCGATTTTTGAATCACCGGCAGAACGTGGGACAGGATTTCATCCTGCACTTTGAGGGTCAGATATTGAAGCTGCGTGGACGCATCAAAATCGGCAAACTCTGACATAACCTCAGTTCGGGATAAGAGATGCCTCTCTGAGAGA
>CAZKIB010000026.1:0-1018 GCA_964552425.1 uncultured Anaerolineaceae bacterium
GATCATGGGCGCGCAGGATCACCCGGCCGGTGGTGGTCTTGCCACAGCCGCTTTCCCCCACCAGCCCCAGCACCTCGGCAGTTTTGATTTCGAAGCTGACATCATCCACTGCGCGCACATGGTTGACCACCCGCTTGGTCAGCAGCCCGCGTTCGTAAATCGGGAAATATTTTTTCAGACCGCGCACAGTCAGCAGCGGTTTGCTGCCGTTGGTCTTTGGTGTTGGATTCATGAAACTTGCTCCGTGAGATGCGGGTTGATTTCATACGCACGGGCGCAGCGTGACCAGTGATCGTCTGAAATTTGCAGAAACGGTGGGTTGGCGCACTTCGCCCGGTCAAAATGCGGGCAGCGCGGATGAAACGCACAGCCTTTCGGCACGGCGGTAGGGTCGGGCACGGCCCCGGTGATCGTCGCCAGCTTTTCCACTTTCTGGTCGGGACGCGGGATCGAGCGCAGCAGGGCCTGCGTGTAGGGGTGAGTCGGGTTGTAAAAAATCGTATCAACATCGGCGATTTCGACTTCTTTGCCCAGGTACATGACCACCACTTCCTGGGCCATCTCGGCGATCACCCCCAGGTCATGGGTAATAAACATGATTGCCATGTTGAATTCGGCTTGCAGATCGCGCATCAGGTCGAGAATCTGTGCCTGGGTGGTCACATCCAGCGCGGTGGTGGGTTCGTCCGCGATCAGCAGTTTGGGGTTGCACGACAGGGCCATCGCAATCATCACGCGCTGGCGCATCCCACCGCTGAGTTCATGACGATAGCGGGCCAGCAGGCTTTCAGGGTGCGGCAGGCCCACCCGATGCAGCAGCTCAATCGCCCGGTCTGAGGCGTCTTTTTTACCCACGCGGGTATGCAGACGAATGGCCTCAATCATCTGGTTGCCGATGGTATGCACCGGGCTGAGAGAGGTCATCGGTTCCTGAAAAATCATGGCGATTTCACCCCAGCGAATGCTGCGGATTTCATCGCTCATCGGGTCCAGTTTGGTCAGGTCCACCGGACGACCC
>CAZKIB010000026.1:1043-16209 GCA_964552425.1 uncultured Anaerolineaceae bacterium
GCCGGATATGATGCGGCCCGGTGGACGCACCATGTTGAGGATGGCGCGGGCAGTCACGCTTTTGCCGCAGCCGCTCTCGCCCACCACGCCGAGTGTCCCGCCGCGCGGGATGCTGAAACTCACCCCGTCCACCGCGTGGACTGTGCCTTCGGTCAGAAAGAAGTTGACCTTCAGGTCGTTGACTTCCAGTAAAATGTCCTGTTTATTCGGCATTCACATCGCTCCTAGCGGCTGAAGGGATCGGCGGCGTCGCGCAGGCCATCGCCCAGGAAGTTAAAGGCCAGCACGGTAATCACCACCGCCAGCCCCGGCAGCAGCAGCCAGGGGGACAGCGCCACCGTGCGGATATTCTGCGCTTCTTGCAGCAGCACGCCCCAGCTAATCACCGGCTGGCGCAGCCCCAGCCCCAGGAAACTGAGCGAGGTTTCCGCCAGGATAATGCCGGGGATGGACAGTGTGAGCGAGGCAATAATGTGAGGGGACCATATGGCGCAGAATGATGCGCATATCCCGCGCCCCGCCCAGCCGCGCCGCCAGCACAAAGTCGTCACTGCGCAGCGCCAGAAAACGCCCGCGCACCTGACGCCCCAGGCCGGTCCAGCCGATGGCGGAGAGGATAATCGTGATTCCGAAGTAGCGCAGTTCCTGCGGCCATTCTGGTGGCAGCGCCGCGCTGAGGGCCATCCACATGGGCAGCGACGGAATCGAACGGCTAAACTCGATCACGCGCTGGATAATGTTGTCCACCCAACCGCCGTAATACCCGGAGATGCCGCCCAACACAATGCCCAGAATCAGGCTGAGAAACACGCTGATCAGACCGATGGACAGCGAAATGCGCGCGCCATAAATCACCCGCGAAAGCATATCGCGCCCTAACCGGTCAGAACCCAGTACGAAATAGGGCATATCTCCGGCTTCTTCGCCGAGTCCAAACAGGTGAATATTGGTTTCAAATAATCCAAACAACCTGTAGGGGACGCCTTCCACAAAAAACTGGATTGGATACCATGTGGCTGTATCGGTACTCCACAGTTCACGCAGTGTCTCCGGGTCACGGTCTTTAATCAGGCCGTTCACGCCGGGCCGCAGGCTGAAGTTGCCATTGGCGTCGATAAACGTCAGGCCCATGGGCGGCACAAATTTATAAGCGGCGGTATAGACATTCGGGTCATAGGGCGCGAAAAACTCGGTCCCGATAAACCCGACAATATACATGAACGCCAGCACAATCACGCTGCCAACCGCCACTTTATGCTTGCGGAACTTCCACCACATCAACTGGCGGGGGGTCGCAATCGAAATCTTTTCTTCGACCAGTAATTCTTCTGCGGAATCCGCCGATATATCAACAGATGCCCCGCTTTCCGGGTTCGCAGCCTGACCTTTTTGCAAAGAAGAGTTCATATCCATAAGATGCGTCCCTTATTCCAGCCGTATGCGCGGGTCCAGCCACGCCAGCAGTATGTCCGACAAAAAGGTTCCGATCACGGTCATCACGCTGATCAGCAGCACAATGGCCCCGGCCAGATACATATCCTGCGACAGCAGCGCGCGCAGCAGCAGCGGCCCCACAGTGGGCAGATTCAGCACCACCGCGACGATAATCACACCGCTGACCAGTTCCGGCAGCGCGTAACCGACGGTACTGACAAAGGGGTTCAGAGCTACCCGCACCGGGTACTTCCAGATTAACCCGCGTTCTTTCAACCCTTTGGCGCGTGCGGTTTCGACATAGGGTTGGTTGATTTCATCCAGCATGTTGGCGCGCATCGTGCGGATCAGACCCGCTGTGCCCGCCGTACCGACCACCAGCAGAGGAATCCACAAATGGCTGAGAAGGTCGATAAATTTGGCAATACTCCAGGGGGCATTTTCAAATTCTGGCGAGAACAACCCGCCGACATTCTGCCCGAACACCGAGAAGCCGATCCACATCAGCACCAGCGCCAGCATAAAGTTGGGGATCGCCAGACCGAGGAAGCCGAAAAAGGTGAAGACAAAATCGCCCAGTGAATACTGGTTCGTGGCCGAAAAAACGCCTACCGGGATCGCAAAGGCCCAGACGAACAGGATCGTCGCGCCGCTAATCATCACGGTGAACCCCATTCGATCCCAGATCAGGGTGTTCACCGGGGCCTGCCATTCGAGCGACTGGCCGAAATCGCCGCGCAGAATGCCGGTGGCCCACTTGAGATACTGCATGTAAATCGGCTGCCCCAGGCCATAGGCTTCGCGCAGGGCTTCCAACTGCTCTGGCTGAATCGTATCGCCCTGCTGGGCCAGCGTGGCGGCATAGGCTGTGAGAAAATCACCCGGCGGCAGTTGGATGATGACGAAGCTCACCACCGAAATCGCGAAGATCGTCACCAGTGCGTATACGGTCCGGCGTATGATGAACTGTAACACGTTTTATTTTCCTGACTCTACCCACTTATCCCTGAATACTTTTTACAAAACAGGCAGGGGAAACCTGGGTCTCCCCTGCCCGGTACAGATGCGGATGCCTAGCCGGTAAACGACCACTGCGACGGCACGGACAGACCGTAGTCGCGCAGTGTATCATCTGCGATAAGCCCGTCCGGGAAGTTCACGATGCTGTTGTTGGCGATGACCACCACCGGGGCCTCACCCACCGTGCCGATCATGTACGGGTGTTCCTTGTGGATGTCCAGAAGCTGTTTGAACAGGGCGTTGCGCTTGGCTTCGTCCGGTTCCACGCGGGCCTGGTTCCACAGTTCCCACATTTTGGCGACAGGGTGATCCGCTGGCGGTTCCAGTTTCTTGAGCGGTGTGGGCACGTACCAGTGGCCGTACAGCGGCGCCCAGGGGCCGTCATCCGTATACCCCAGGTAACGGCCAGGATCGGCCATCACGATGGAGTTACGGTCCGCGCCCCACTGACCCACGTCCACATCCCCGTTCTCGGTTCTTTCTTCATACAGGGAACGCTCCACCACATCCTGGCTGACATCCAGGCCGAGCGCGCGCCAGTAGTCTTCGACAAGCTGCATTTCGTCCGCTTCCGGCGTGCCGGTGGTGGCGCGATGCAGAATGCGGAAGGTGAGCGGCTGGCCGTCAGGCCGCACGCGGATACCATCAGCGCCGCGTGTCAGACCCAGTTCATCCAGCAGGGCATTGGCCCGGTCAGGGTCATATTCCGCCCAGCGGGTTTCAAACTCAGGATCATAGTTGGGCGAACCCGTGACTGGTGATACCTGACGGGGTTCGTACAGCCCGCTGTAGACCAGTTCATTGATCTCTTCGCGGTTGATGGCAATCGACAGCGCTTCGCGGAACTGGGCCGTGTCGAACAGTTCGGCCAGCACCGGATCGGCGTTGTTGATGTTGGGATAGAGCGCGTTGGTTGAAGCCGCGCGCCACAGAATCACGCGGTATCCGCCGGCCTCTTCATTTTCCTTGTAGAAGGTGAAGTTGGCCGAAGCGACATGGCGATATTGCAGGTCGATCAGGCCCTGCGCGATCCACAGATCAAACACCGCGTTATCTTCAAACAGCGCATGGCTGACGCTGTCGATGTAGGGAAGCTGGTTGCCCTCGGTATCCACCGCATGATAGTACGGGTTGCGCACCATCACGTAGGGGTCTTCGGTGGGCAGGTTGTCGGCTTTCCAGGCGTTGATGACCGGCAGTTCGGGGTTGCGGAACCAGAAGGCAATCGGCCCCTGCATATCGCCCGCTGTGCCGAACAGTTCCTGCCAGGTCGCCACACCATTGGCCGAAATCGCGTTATCAATCAGCGATTGGTCGCTGGTCAGGTCGGGGATATACTGGCTCAGGTAGTGCGAAGGCACGGCCATGGTCGGGCCACCCGGCGGGCCACCGGTGCTTTTGGCGATGCTGATGGGCAGCAGCGGGTTGGGCGCCGGGAAGCGGACGGTCCAGCTCAGGTTATCGACCACTTCCAGTTCCATATCCACCGGCGTGCCATCCGGGCCATTGAGGGTCAGGTAGTCCGGCTTGTTTTGAAGCTCACCCAGATACATCCACTCATACCAGAACTGCACATCTTCGGTGGTGAAATCATCACCGTCCGACCATTTCAGGCCGTCGCGCAGCGTGAAGGTGAATTCACTGGCATCTTCATTCTGGGTCCATTCCGAAACGAAGTTGGCTGTCAGCCCGATATTTTCCGGGTCTGTCGCGTCCCACTCGATTGCCATTTCTTCGTTCAGTTTGGTGGGTCCCCAGCGATCCGAGATACCTTTGAACGCCCGGCGCAGGGTTCCGCCATACTGCCCCACCTGTTCGAGCGGGGTGATTACGCGCGGGTTGGTCGGAATACGTTCCGCAACCGCTGGTAAATTCCCGCTGGCGACCAGGTCGGCCAGCATCGGCGCTTCATTATAGGTCATCTGTTTGGCGGGCGAGGCCAGTGACACCGGCGCGGCTGCGGCTGCAATCGCCCCGGCGGTGCTGCCGGCTGCCAGTCGTAAGAAATTACGACGTGAAAGTTTCTTGTCCATAGACGCTAAAACACTCCTTTTCTATATTGTATACATTATGTAATCCGTTGAAACACTCTGAATAACCCATACCTCCTTACCTGTGTTCATCCTGTGCTTCATGGCAACCGGCAACCTGCACCGGACAAGCCCTACTCTTGAGAACTGAGCGCAGCGGCCAGGTCAGCATCCGGTTCAGGAACCGTGCTGTGAATTTGGGTGGTCATCATGATTTCGAAAAACATCGGCATCCAGTAGTC
This sequence comes from uncultured Anaerolineaceae bacterium, assembly GCA_964552425.1. GTDB lineage: Bacteria > Chloroflexota > Anaerolineae > Aggregatilineales > Phototrophicaceae. The sequence continues at coordinate 5,770 of CAZKIB010000026.1, forward strand.
GAACACCTCGTGCGTGCTGCCCTGCGCCGTGAAGGCGATCTGCCGGGTCTGGTGATAGAACTGCCGCACCCAGCGCCTGGGGTGGTGATCCTGTTCAGCGAAACTGTAGCGGGCTTCCAGGCACATCAGGTCGCCCCGAATCCAGTGTTCGTGACTTTCGACTTCACAGCCGGGCAGTTCCCGGACGCCGGTGAGGAAGCCATCGTACAGGTCATCGAGATCGTCCGGGGTTATCGGTGTGCCGAGGTCCCACACCTCAATCGCCAGCAGTGTGAATGGGTCATCCACAGGAGGGTGATAAATAATCCCCTGGCGGCCATCGGGCCAGGCATTCTTATGCCAGTCACTGGGGACAAAAAACGAATAATATTGATTGCGATGCCAGGAAAGGCCCTTAAATACCGGTAACTTTTTGCTCATGAACTGTCCCGCCGTTAAACCCTGCAACCACAGGGAGTATCAAAAACTCTGTAGTATTCGTACTTACCAGGCTGAATAGTGCCTGACTTGCAATAAAATACTTCCACGTCAAGTGTAACGATTTTTTGTGCTATGTCAAAATTCCTGAAGCTGTTTCAGGCGAATTGCATGAATGCTGCTTACTGAATGCGCGCGCATCGCAGGCGGATTATCTGGCATGTCGCCGGTAGTCGGTGCAGCCATCTTCTGTTATGCTCTGTCGAATATTTTTCATAACGGAAAGACGCCCCTATGATGCCGCTGACTCTTGCCAATGTACTCTACGCCCTTGCCCGCGAAACCGAACATGATCTGCGCTGGCAGGTTTTGAATGAGCATGATCCACTGTACGGGGGGTATGTGCCAGCCGACAGCGGCATTGACGAAGCCGGTCACGGAGGCGCGAGTCGCTATCTGACCAACTGCGGTCTGCTGGTGATTGCGCGCCAGACGCACCCGCAGGCTGCCCCCGCCGCGCCGGACACAGACACCCTGCTCCGGCGCATGGACCTCACAGCGGATTATCTGCTGCGCGCCCAGCGCCCCACCGGGTTGATCGACCTGCGCAGCACGAATTACGACTCCTCGCCGGATACGGCGTTTGCGGTGCAGTTGTTGTGCGCGCTTTATGAACTGGGTCGTGACCAGCCGGCGCTGGCGGGTGTGCTGCACAAGGTGGAAACCTTCATCCGCCGGGCCGCAGCCGGCATCATGATAGGCGGCTTTCACACGCCCAATCACCGCTGGGTGATTGTCGGGGCACTGGCGCAAACCGGCGCGCTGTTCCCGGATATTGATGTGCGGCCCACCATTCGCGCTTATGTGGCGGAAGGGTTCGATGTTGATGCCGAAGGGACTTATCTGGAACGCAGCGTCGGGGTCTATGACGCGGTGACGAATCGTTCACTGCTGCTGTTTGCAGATCACTGGGATGATGTGGACGACCTCGCGGCGGTGCAAGACGCGGTGACTCGCAACCTTAACTTCAACCTGCATCTGCTGCACGCCGATGGCACGGCTGAAACCGGCCTTTCCCGCCGGCAGGATTATGGCACACGCGAAGTCCCTACCCCACTGATCGCCGCCTTTCTGCACAGCCACGCGCACCAGCCCAACCCGGTCTTTGTCCGCGCCGCCCAATGGCTGTGGGAACTGGCCGATCCCAAAATTATCAGCAATCTGACATGGCAGGCGTATGTCCTGATGAAATTCGGCGAACCGGCTCCTTCGACAGCCGATTTGCCTGCACACTTCATTCGCCACTACCCGATCAACGAAGTCTGGCGGGCGCGGCGCGGCGCTCTCAGCGTCTCGGCCTTTGGCGGGGTTACGCGGTTGATGACGCTGGTGTATGGCAAGGCAGAACTGAGCAGCCTCAAAATTGACCAGACCTATTTTGGAACCGGGCATTTCATCGCCGAAACCATGCGCGCTGAGGGCCAGAGTGTCGTGCTGCGGTCATCCGGCCAGCAGCGCCCGCACCGCCCCGGTTATGAACTGCCGCTGGGAAAACCCGTCCCGCGTGACCAGTGGGAGACCAGCCACCTTGAACGGGACTGGTATCCCCTCCCCCCGGCCCTCAGTGAACTGTCCATCACGGCGGTGGATGGCGGGGTTGACCTGCATTATCAGACGCTCGACGGTCTGGATCAGGTCGCAGCGCAGATCGCGCTGGATTTTCCGGCGGGTGGCGTCTGGGAAACGGACGATACACTGCTCACAGCGCAGCCTGGTCAGGTGCTGATTCTCAAGCGCGGCTATGGCCGGATGCGCTGCGGCGATGATCTCATTGAAATTGGCCCCGGCGCGTGCGGGCATGTGTATCAGGCCATGCGCCACAGCGAGCCGCCCGCTGCCGGCCTGTGCCGTGTCCTGCTCACCTTCGTCACCCCGGTGGATCACCGCTTGACGCTGCGGGTCTACCAGGGTTTGCGCCGCTGACCGACACCGGCCCGATGAGATGAAGCGTCACGTGAAATACAGGAAAATAATCAGCTCTCCCAGTTGAATATGATCCCCGGACCGCAGGGGATAGGCCTGCCCTGCCAGCAGGCGGTTGCCGTTCAGCCATGTGCCGTTGGAACTGTTCAGGTCTTCAATGGTGTAAGTGTTATCCTGATAGCTGAGGACGGCGTGCTGGCGCGATACCCCCAAAGACAGCGCATGATAATCACTCAGGTCAATGAGCGTCGCCGGGTTGGACGCCGGGTTGTCCGAACTCCGCCCAAGAATGGCATCGCCGCGCCCCTGATGCCGGATGGGGGCCTGACCCCCGACCACGTACAGGTACAGGACATTCGTGTCGAAATCCGGGCGCAGCGCCGGCCGGGGCACATCCTTGATGGTGCCGGCCTTCCAGATGGTCGTGTCATAGCGCAGAGGCTGGCTGCACTGGGCGCAGCGTTCGGCCTGTGGGTCATTTTCGTGCTTGCAGTACGGGCAAATGCGGGGATCAGCCATGGGCGCACCGCCTTTGGCAGCGGTGGCGTCTGATTCCTGGATCAAAATATTCTGCGCTGAACAGCAGGTTTAAGCCCGCTGTTTGCCGACGGATTTCCAGGGATGGATATTCGTATACTGGCTGAGATGGCTCCGGGATGAAGAGTGATGAATGAATACACATGGAATAATCTCACTTCCTGCGACCAGATTGGCCGGAATAATTGCAATAATCATCATAAGTCTGCCTATCATCTTACTATAGTCCGACGCGAAGATCGTAAATTTTCAAACCCCCGAAGCGCAAGCGTAGAGGAACTATTCAGGTTCGATAAATTTTTTACGGACGCATGTGTTTACGATCTTAATGTGTTGCGTAATTTTTGAATGCAAATATGATGAAGGTAAATGTGCCCTTACAGGGCCGCCTGTGGGGATTTTGGAAGAGGAGGACAATCTATGCCAATCACACCCACGTATCCCGGTGTTTATGTGCAGGAGGTTCCCAGCGGCGTGCGCACGATTGCCGGCGTCAGCACCTCCGTTGCGCTGTTTGTGGGCCGGGCGGCCAGGGGGCCGATCAATCAGGCTGTACAGTGTTTTAGCTATACCGATTTTGAACGCGCCTTTTCGTCAGATACTTCTATCGGCCATATGCCCTATTATGTGAGGCTGTTTTTCCAGAACGGCGGCACAGAATGCTGGGTGATCCGCATTGCCAACGGCGCGACCTCGGCGCAGGTGACGTTGCAGGCCGAGGATGGAACCGAAGTCCTGGTGCTGACCGCTAAGGAAGCCGGCCTCAGCGGGGAATCCATCCGCGCGGCGGTGACGTACAGCGGCCAGCAGCCCGAAGCGACCTTTAACCTCGAACTTTTCCGCCAGGTGGTGGACCCCGCCGGCAATGTTTCCAGCGCGGATGCGGAAGTGCTGCGTAACCTCTCGATGGACCCGGACTCGCCGGTGTTCGCGCCGGACATCATCAGCCAGAATTCCAGGCTGGTCAACGCAGCGCTGGCTGCGGCGGCCCCTGCCCCGGTCAACGGTTACTCGCGTTCGGGCCTGCCCGTGCCTTATGTCAGCGGCGATGGGGCCAGTTTTCTGGCAGCCTGGGGCGCGCTCATCGGTACAACTGCCGCGACGAACAGTTTCAATATCAGCGTGGACGGCAGCCGTTATATCGCGGTCAATCTGGGAACCATCAACGTCGGCGCGCTGACCCCCGCCAGCGCCTTTGCGGACCTGGCAGCCGAAATAGAGGATGCGGTCAACGCGGCCTTCGCCAGCGCAGGCGAACCGGGCATCACTGTCAGCGCGCGCTTCGACCTCAGTTCAGACGCGCCGCCAGCAGCGCCCCGGTTCCCGGCCCGAACGCAGCCCCCAATACAGCGACTTCTGTGCTGGTCATCAGTTCCGACAATCAGGGCGATGTGTTCATCCGTCCGGCTTCGGCAGGCGATGCGGCAGTCTCGCTGCGGCTTGGCACAGCGCAGGGCGGTCTGGAAGTGTCGGCCCACGCGGCGCGCCGTCCCGCCCCCACCGGCATCAGCCTGAGCGCGACCAATCTCGCTGACCTGCGCGCGCTTTCCGAAGTGCAGCAGGGCCAGATCACCATGGTCAACCTTAACGCTCTGGATGCCAGCGGCGCACCGACTACCGCCAACATCACGGTGGATGTGCAGTCGGACGCGACGGATGATCCCCTGTGGCGTGGTTCAGATACGCTGCTGGACAAACTTCAGGCCATTGCCGACGCGGTGAATGCTCACCAGCAGGCCAACCCGCGCAATTTCTTCTGGCGCGCAGAACGGGCCGGCCATCGTCTGACGCTGGTTCCTACCGGCGGCGCGAACAACGATCTCGGCACGTTTTCCACCAGCGCAACGAACATCAATACCCGGTTTACTCAGAACGTGCGTTATTACAGCCTGGGCGTGGGGGGAACCGCTGGCCTGCAAACTCCGGCTCTTTCCGCCGCGTTTGATGGCGACCCGCCGCTGGCTTCTGATTATGATAATGCTTATCTGATCGCTGAAAGTGACATCAATATTTTTAACCTGATGGTGCTGCCACCCAGTACCCCTGCTGCGGTGGCGACTGCCGACCTGTACGGCGCGGCCAGTGTTTTCTGCCAGCAGCAGCGCGCCTTCCTGATTATGGACCCACCCGACGACTGGAACAGTGTGCAGACCGCGACCTCCGGCGTGAACGACCTGCGGGTCGGGCTGGTGGCCGATCACAGCGCGCTGTATTACCCGCGCGTGACGATCAACGACGCCGGGCGGCGCATCAATATCGGCCCCGCCGGCGCGATGGCCGGCCTGTATGCGCGCATTGATGGCACACGCGGCGTGTGGAAAGCCCCCGCCGGAACCGAAGCGACTCTGCGCGGCGTGGTCGCGCTGGAACAGCTTTTCTCGGATCGCCAGAACGGGGCGCTTAACCCGCGCGCCATCAACACCCTGCGCGTTTTCCCCAACGGTATCGTCAGTTGGGGCAGCCGCACGCTGGACGGTGACGACGATTTTGGCAGTGAATACAAATATGTCCCGGTGCGGCGGCTGGCGCTGTATATTGAGGAAAGCCTCTACCGGGGCCTGAAGTGGGTGGTGTTCGAGCCGAACGACGAACCGCTGTGGGCGCAGATTCGCCTGAACGTCGGCACATTCATGCACGACCTGTTCCGCAAGGGCGCGTTCCAGGGTCAGAAACCAGGCGATGCCTACTTCGTCAAATGCGATTCGGAAACCACCACCCAGAGCGACATCAACCTGGGCATCGTCAATATCTGGGTCGGGTTCGCGCCGCTGAAACCGGCAGAATTCGTCCTGCTTTACTTACAGCAGATGGCCGGGCAGCTTCAGGTCTAAGGAGGGGCACGCATGGCACAATTTGTGGTCAACACGCATCGTTTTGATCCCTATAAAAACTTTAAGTTCCGCGTCAAGTGGGACGGTGTCTACGTCGCGGGAATCAGCAAGGTGAGCGCCCTCAAGCGCAGCACCGAGCCGGTCACGCACCGGGAAGGCGGCGACCCCAGCACCTCGCGGGTTTCGCCCAGTTCATGGAAGTTCGAGCCGATCACGCTGGAACGCGGTGTCACCCATGACCCGGCCTTTGAAGCCTGGGCCAACCTGATCTACAGCGTGGAAGGCGACGCGGCAATCTCGCTCAGAAATTTCCGCAAGGACATCATCATCGAACTGCTCAACGAACAGGGAACCGTCGCGCTGGCCTACAAGATTTACCGCTGCTGGGTGTCCGAATATCAGGCCCTGCCGGAACTCGACGCCAATGCCAACGCCACCGCCATCCAGACGCTCGTGCTGCAAAACGAGGGCTGGGAACGCGACGTGTCCGTGCCGGAGCCGACTGAAACCTAGCGCTTATGTCTGCCAGTTATACGGTAACGCTGTCTGGCGGCGGTTGGGCTGCGCTGCGGGATATGTGCGGTCACGACGAAAATTCGGTGGCAGGCACAGATACGCTGGCGGCAGTCCAACTGCTCAATCGTCTGCTGGTGGCGCTGCCCGGCACAGCGGCAGCCCCCGGCGCGGCGGCGGATTTGCCCACGCCGGACCGGGACCGTGTGCTGGCCGGCGTGTATCTGCGGGTTTATGGGCGGCGTTTGCAAAGCAGCCCGGTGTGCAGGCAGTGTGGGGAACGTTTTGATATGTCGTTTGATCTGACCGATTTGCTGGCGAGTGTGCAACCAGATTATTCGCAGGCCAGACCCGCCGGGAACGGCGTGTATGAACTGGCGGATGGGGCGCGTTTTCGCCTGCCCACCGGGGCAGATGAGCTGGCGCTGTTCAGTGTGCCGCCAGAACATGCCCGCAGCGCCCTGCTGGAACGCTGCCTGCTGGAAGGCCGCGTGGATGATCCGGCGCTGATCGAGGACGCCATGAGCGCGGTTGGCCCGGTGCTGGACCTGGACCTGACCGCGCACTGCCCGGAATGTGGCACAGAACAGACGGTTCATTTTGATATGCAGAGCTTTCTGCTGGGATCGCTGCGGGCCGAACAGCCGCTCATCGCCAGCGAAATTCACCGGCTGGCGCGGGCCTATGGCTGGGGGCTGAACGACATCCTCGGCCTGACGCGCCAGCAGCGCCGCACCTATGTCTCGCTGATCGAACTGGAAGCCAGCCGCGCCTCGCTGCGCAGGAGTGCCTTCTGATGCCCGGTTATTTGCAGCGCATTGCCGCGCGCGCCCTCAGCCAGTCCATCGTGCCGCCGGCTGCGGCGGTCTCGCCGGCGCTGGATACGGATGTGCCGCTGGAGAACCCCTTCGAGCAGGTCGCGCCAGCAGAGCCGGAACCGCGCCCGGTGGAATCGATCCGCCCTGCCCCGCCGCTCCCGGTTCAGCCGCCCGCTGAGATGCCTTTGTTTGAAGCGCCCGCGCTGCCGGAAATGAGCGCGCCGCCTGCCGGGTCAATCACGCCTCCTGCCACGTCCGCGCCGCTGGAAACGCAGTCCTTCATGCCCGAAACGCCTTTTGCGATCCCGCCCGCGCCTGTGCAGCCGTCCGCACAGCCCGTTCCATCCACATCACCGGTGGAGCCAGTGCCGCCGCCTGTGATTCACGAAGTCACCCAGGTCGAAACGCTGCGTGAGGTACAGCGTATCGAACACGAGCGCCTTGTGCCCGCCCCGCCGGACGTGATTTATCGCACAGAAATACGTGAAGCGGCCCCGATCATGCCGCCACTTGATCGCACTCAGGAAAGGCTTATGCCAGAATCGCCGCCGGTCTTCACGCAGCCTGTGCCGCATTTGCAGCCGCCGGAGCCGCCGCCGCTCGCGCCAGAACCCCCGGCCCCGCCCACGCTGAGTATCGGGCAGTTGAAGGTGGAAGTGGTTCCCGCCCCGGTTCAGAAACCGCCCGCGCCGCGCGCATCCAGACCCGCGCCGGCAGCCCCCGCGCGAACCGGCCCACGCTCGAAACTCCGTTTCGGGATAGGACAGATGTAGCCATGCCCACGCTGGATGTCTCGCGCGTCACGCGCACCTACATCAACCTGCTGGAAAATTATATTCAGTCGTCAACTGCCTGGCCGCCCGGTCAGAATATTTCAGTGGTCCCCCAGCCGCCCGACACGCTGGAAGGCAATAACACGCTTGGCTTTTACCTGTACCACATCACCGAAGATTCGCACGGCAAGAACACCTATCGCCCCGGCCTCGAAGCCGTCCCCGTGCGTTTCACGCCTATGCCGCTTAACCTGTTTTATCTGCTCAGCGCCCACAGCGACCTGGGAGATGACACCGGCACGTATCGTGAACAGTTGATAATGGGGCTGGCGATGAAAGCCCTGCACGACTTCCCGGTGATCGACGATGAGACTGTGCTGAATGGCAGTCTCGTTCTGGACCCGAACCTGCGAGGCGACCAGAACCGTTTGCGCATCGTGCTGGAACCGACCCCCAACGCGCAGGCCGTGAATTACTGGACGGCGGGGTCGTCTCCGCTGCGGCTAGCGCTTTATTATCAGGTGTCCGTCGTCATGCTGGAACCGGAAGAAGTTCAGCGCAGCGCCGGGCGGGTGCTGTCCTACGGCGTGTTCACGTTCACCGCCGAAACGCCGCGCATCGACAGCACCGAGAATCTGATCCTGTTCACCATTCCCGGCGAAAATGATCCGCGCGCGGTGGAACTGCGCCCTGCCCAGGTCACGTATGATGCCGAATTCACCGTCAGAGGTTCCTCGCTGGGCGGCGTGGAGGGTGCGCTGCTGCTGCGCCGGGCGGATTGGGAAGAGGCCGTCGAAGTGGACCCAGCCTGGGATATGGAACCGGGCGCGACTCAACTGCGGGCGACGGTGCGCACTACCGCCAGCGGGATGGACATCGTGCCGGGCATTTACGCCGCCGCCGTGCGGGTGACGCGCTATCGCACGATGGTCGATGGCACATCACGCGCCTTTGAGTATGTCTCCAACGAGTCGCCCTTCGCCATTGTCCCGCGCATTGACAGTATGACTGCGCCGGATGGGGATGGTATTTTTACCGTCACCGGCACGTTATTCGAGCATCCCGATTTCCCACCGGAAGCAGTGGTTGTTCATATCGCGGAAAACCGGCTGGCAGGCGGCGCGGCGGGTTCGCTCGACCCCGGCCAGTACGCGGTGGTTGACGCGACCAGGATTGAGGTGCGCCTGCCGGCTGGCCTGCTGTCGGGTCAGGTGCTGCTGTTCCGGCTGATCGTGAACGGCGCGGAGTCTGCGCCCCGCTGGGTGATTGTCCCATGATCGAGCAGGTGCTTACTCGCGTCCGGCTGCGTGTGCAGCGCCGCTTCCTGTGGCTGGAACAGGTTCATGCCGGGCAGTCCCCCGTTGGGGCGCTGCTGGCTGACCGTGATAACCCTGTGGATGAAGCCACTTTTTATGCCGCGCTGGATCATACTGCACTGGCGCAGGTGGAAGCCGCCCTGGAAGCCGATCAGACCTCGCGGCTGGCGCTTCTGGGGCGCATCTTTGACCTCGACGCGCTGGATATGGACGTGCTGCACGCCTGCCTCGCTCCGGCGCTGGACGCGAATATCCGTCAGCTCTACATCCATCTGCACGGCCTGCCCTATGCCACCGAGACCCTCATCGCCCGGCTGTTCGGTCATGGACGCGGCCTGCTGTGGAACCCGGAATCCGCCCTGCGCCGCTGGGAGATTGTGACCGAAGAACCGGGCGAACCCGGTGAACCGCCCGCCATGCTGTGTGACCGGGCGGTGCGCGACTGGCTGCTCGGACAGAACGCGCTCGACCCCGCGCTGGTCGGTCACGCTGAACTGCGCCCGCCGCTGAATCCCCTGCCCGATTGGCCGCTGGCGGAAACCGCCGGGTTTATCCACCGCAGCCTGAGCCAGCAGCCGCCTGTCCCCGCGCGCGTGATCGTCACCGGGCCGCGGGGGAGCGGACGCCGAACCTTCGCCGCCGCCGTAAGCGCGCAGATCGGGATGCCGCTGCTGTGTGTCCACACGAACGGGCTGGATGCGCGCAAAGCCTTACGCGCCCAGCGTCAGGCGTTCATGCAGCGCTGCGCGTTGGCGTGGCATGGCGATTTTGCGCCGCCGGAAAACGCCGCGCTGACCCCCTTCCCGCTGCAATTCGTGATAGGCGAACACACGCCGGCATTCTCGAACGATCTGAACGCCGCCCTTCATTATGTGCATCTGTCCGCCCCCGCGCTGGAAACCCGGCGCGCTCTGTGGGGACGCTATATCCCGGCGCTGGCCGATGATGACGCTTTCGCGGCGCGCTTTGCGGTCAATGTGGGCGACATCGCCGCCGCCGCCCGCCAGCCGGATACTTCTCCAGCGGCGCTTGGCGATTTCCTGCGCGAGACTCAACGCGGGCGTCTGGGTGAACTGGCCCAGCGACTCGACTGCCCCTTCGACTGGGATGATCTGGTGGTGGATGGAGGGGTGCGCGCGGCGCTGGAAGACCTGGTGTTTGAAGCCCAGGATCGCGCCATCTTCTGGGAGTACCCCCCCGCGAAACGGTTGTTCCCGCAGGGGCGCGGGCTGGTTGGTCTGTTCAGCGGCCC
>CAZKIB010000026.1:16282-34413 GCA_964552425.1 uncultured Anaerolineaceae bacterium
GATTGATCTGTTCCGCATTGATCTGTCGGCGGTGGTCAGCAAATACGTGGGCGAAACGGCGCAAAATCTGGAACGCATCCTCTCCCGCGCCGCGCACATGGACATCGTGCTGCTGTTCGATGAAGCCGACGCCCTTTTTGGCAAACGCACCGAAATCAAGGAAGCCAATGACCGCTTCGCCAACACGGACACCAATTATCTGCTGCAAGCGCTGGAAAGTTACGCGGGTGTCGCGCTGCTGGCAACCAACAAACGCGCCAATCTCGACCCCGCCTTTATCCGCCGCCTGCGCTATGTGCTGGAATTCAGCCGCCCGGACGCCGCGCAGCGCCGAGAAATCTGGCAGCGGGTGATCGGCGAACTGGCCGGCGTGGAGGCGGTTCATGCCCTGTCGCGCAGTATGGACCGACTGGCGGAAGATGTGGACTCCACCGGCGCGCAGATCAAATATGCGGTGCTGTCGGCCATTTTTGCCGCCCGGCGTGACAGCAGCCCGCTGAGACCAGAACATCTGCTGCGGGGTTTGGACCGGGAACTGATGAAGGAAGGCCGCGCGCTGAACGAACGTGAGCGGGAAAGGTTGTTTGCCAATGGCCGCGCACATTGACCGCCTGATCCTGCAAATTCCCGGCCTGACAAAGGATCAGGCGCGGACACTTGGCGCTGAAGTCGCTGACCGCCTGGCTGAACGTCTGCCCGAAGATGTCCGCTCCCGGCAGCTTGGCGCGCTGAATGTGCGTCTGACTCTGCCCGCCACCACCCCGCGCGACCAACTGGCCGGGCCGATTGTGGACGCGATTATCGAGGCGCTGCGATGAAAGCGCTCCGGCAGCACAGTAAACCCACTGGCGTGAGGCCTGCTGCTCAGAAGCCGGTTCAGCGCGTCTCGAAGCGCCACACCCGCCATGAGCAGCAGGCCGACCTGGCGGCGCGGCGGGTGCTGCATGGCGAATTCGACGCGGCCCATGAGCTTACCCCGGCCCCCCCTGCCCCGCGTCTGCGCATCACCAGCCGGGGCGAGAGCCTGCCCGCTCATCTGCGAACGACGCTTGAACAGGGCTTCAACGCCGACCTGAACACGGTACAGCTTCATCATGACAACGCGGCGCATGAAGCCGCTTTCGAGCAGGCGCGCGCCTTTGCCGCCGGGCCGCACATCTATTTCAGCGCCGGGGCCTATGACCCGCACAGCAGCGCCGGCCGCCGTTTGATCGCCCACGAAGTCGCCCATGTTCTTCAGCAGACCGGGCACAGCGGCGCGGATGGCCGCCTGTACGCTGCCGAGGTGTACGGCTCCGGTGAGTTCCAGCGCGACGCGCTTTTTGATGACATCAGCCTGCAATTTACCGGCGCGGCTGTCGAAGTCCTTGAACAGGCTCAGGCCGGCGGGAACACTGACGAAGTGACTCAGGCCAGTGACAGCAGGGATCGCCTGGAGTCGATGATCCTGATGTTCCAGAACCTGCTGAGTCCCGGTGCGCCGCTGAATGCTACCGAAGGCACGCGCCTGGAAATTCTGGACCTTGAAAAACAGGTTCTCAGCGGCATGTTTGATGCCGAGCCGCTGCTGGCCCGCAGCTTCCTGTTCGATATGCTCAAGCAGCTTGGACGCTACGAAGGTGCGCTGTACCTGCTGGAAAAGGATTGGGCGCTTCTGACCACCCAGCGCCTTCAGGAATTTGCCGATTATTTCAGCGAGGCGCGGCCTGAAGCCTGGGTGCTGGATGTGTTGAATCAGCACCCTGCCCTCAGTGCATTATGGCCGGAAGCGATGCTCGATGAACTGTGGGTCTACCTGCTGGACCCGCTGGCCCAGCCGCGCCAGATCGAAGCCTATCTGACTGCGCTGGCGGAATTTAATGAGGCCAGCAGTACGGGCCTGATCGCCAATGAGCGCGTGTTTCTGGCCTATCAGGAACTGGCAGTCGCCAGCACCCTGCTGTTCGACAAACTCACGGAATTTCAGGCCAGCGCCGAGAGCAGCGCGATCCTCACCAGCGCTTCAGGTCGCAGAATGGCGATTGCGCGCAGGGTCGAAGCCTGGGGTCAGGAGATACAGGCCAGCGGCGAGGCCGCCTTTGTTCAGGACTGGGGCCAGCAGATCGCCCAGGTCGGCCATGACGCGCTGGCCTTCTGGGAAGACGCCGCCGCTCGTATTGACGCTCCTATCGGCACATTTGAACCGCCGCAGTCCGCCTTCCCGAAGGATGACACGCTCAATGCCCTGTGCGAAAACCTGCTGAAAGCGGTGTCTGCACAGGAAGACAGCGGCCTGTTCCATGTCCATCAGGACCAGACACCGCTCTCACCGGACGACTACGATTTTGCGGTCTGGACTCTGAACGCGCTCATCGAAGAGACTCTCATCACCCTGGCGGCGCGTGTGCTGGAACTCATGCCGCGCAGCAGGGCCGCCGATGACGCCAGCCGCGACCTGGCCGTCTGGTATGGCTGGATGCAGATGACGCTGGAACATCTGCGCGCCATCCTGACAGAGTATAAGCTGGAAGCAGACCAGCAGTTTGTGGAGCAGTACGGATCAGCCGACCAGCGCCTCGCCCACCGCCTGCAAGTGGCCCGGTTCCTGAGCTGGTTTGGACAGGTGGCCGGCTGGACCGATCTTGTGGAACAGGCCCAGCCAGTGCTGGCGGGTGAGGACCTCGGCCAGAGCTACATCGCCATGACCGGCCAGTGGGAATTCGAGGCCGATACCCCGCTCGAAAAAATGCTGGAAGATTTTGACCCTTCGCGGCGCATTCGCGGCTTTCCTGTCACTACCGGGCAGTATGTCAGCTTTTTCCAGTTACAGTTTGCCGAAGAACTCAACCGGGTATTGGGCGACCTGCTGGAGGCGGAAGAAGGCGTTGTCAGCCCCGCAGCCGAAACTGCCGAGGCTGAAGCCGCCCGTGAGCCGATGCTCAAGCGCGCCATCGACACCGCCAGAACCCTGCCCCGGCCCTATCGCTATCACATGACCGAAGCCGAAATCGTGTTTCTGGGAGATTCGGAAACCGGGTTCAGCGAACTGATCCGCCAGCACCCGCGTGTCACCGGCGATTTTCAGAAAAATCATGTCATCGAAGGCGAACGCATGATTACGCCGGTGGAGCCGACCCAGGAGATTTTTATCTGGGTCGCGCCGCCGCTGGACGAGCTGATCGCTTTTCTGAGAGCGAATGAGGGTATCAACAATCTGCTGCGCACCCAGAGTCATGAACCGGACAGGCTGGATGATGCCGCGTTCATGCAGGCCCTCAACGCGGTCATGGATGGTCTCGGCAGTGACAACGCGGCGCGGAACGCACTGGCCCTTCAGTTGGATCAACTCATCACCGGGCAGATCAGCGCCGGGCAGGATGCCGCAAGCCTGCTTTCGCAGGATTTGCTGCGGCGTGTCACCACCTATGACCGGCGCGTGCTGGCGCAGGAACTGGAAAAAGTGCTTCAAGCTTATATTGATGCCCGTGAGGGCTTCTTCACCAACAAACAGACTCACTATACGGACCTCAACCGGGTGCTTGATGAAATCACCCGCTTTTCAGCTTTCATCCAGCCGGCGGACACCTACCATCTCCAGATGACCGCGCTTATCACACAGCTTGCGCCCCTGCTGTACAACGCCTTTGTGGATGAATTCTGGTTCGTCAAAATCCGCGAGGAACGCTACGACCTGATTACCGGCTACTATGGTCTGATCGACCTGGCCGCGCAGCAGAACGCGCAGGGGCCAGAAACCCTGCTGCCCGTGCTACACTCTGATGAGGATTTCGCCGCATTCCAGCTTAACGCCGCAGTGCTGCCCCGTTTGCTGGAAGAAATGCAGGCGGTCATCGAGCCGCAGCAGCGCGACTTTGGCTTCCAGAGTCTCGACGGCCAGACCCTCATGGCGCAGAACTTCGACTATGAGATTGAACCCGGACAGCCGTTTACCGTCGATGGGGTGGACTACCAGATCATCTCGGTCAGAATGCCTTTTCGCTATCACCCGCCCTATGGTGTAGGGACCGGGGCTGAAACACCCGCCATTGTTGAGGATCAGGCCGGCAGTGACCTGACCATTTCTAACCCGGTGCTGTTTACCTATTCCTTTGGGGGTGGCAAGGCGATTGAGGTTCGCGCCCAGGATGATGACGCGCTGCGCCATATGTGGCACATCATCGACACCCAGGCGTTCCTGCTGAGTCTGGAAAACCTGGAGCAGGTGATTGAACACTGGCAGGCCGGGATTGAATTAGGGCTGGATGTCGCCGAAGTCTTTATCCCCCCGGTGATGGTGGCGCGCACCCTGGCGGAACTGTCCCGCTTCATCATCATGGATATGCCCGACATCCGCACCGAACTGATGGAACACCCGGAGAAAATGATTCAGGAGTTAATCGACAGTCTGCATATCGACAGGCTGACGGTGATTGAGTTTCTGCTGTTCGGCGATATGGACCTGCCGGCCTTTTTCCCGGCCAGTGCGCGCAGCAAGCCGGCCTCCAGCAAGGGGCGCAGTCGCTCCAACAAGTTAGGGAAGCTCATTCAATTCGTCAAAAGCATTGGCTACCGGGTAGGTATGGCTTTCGGCAAGCTGCGCTTCAGGACACGATCTGCTACCGTGCGTGCCCAGATGCGCCTGGCGGCTCATCCCCGCGTTTTTGCGGCGGTGCAGATGCTGCCTGCCGCCGTTGAGATGGTTTACGCGGGTTTCCAGCAGGTCGAGAACAGCCGCGAAATGCTCAGGGGCCTGCTGGATAAGCCACGGGAATTCATCAATGCCATGAATGATATGATCGAGGGTTTGAATGGGCTGGAACTTCCCGACGAAGTGATGCCGATGGGCCTCGTGTACGAGATTATCCTGGGCTATTTTATGGAGCGCTTTGGCAAAAAAGGCAAACTGATCAAGTTGGTTCTGGAACAGAGCGGCGCGCTTAGCCAGGCATCCCAGATGATCGCGGATGCTTTGAAGGAAGGCGGTTATGACCCCAATAAAATCTGGCAGGAGCAGTTCAAAGCGGAAGCACAAAAATTCCTGGATGAAACCCGTGATACGCTGCTGAATGCGGTCTTTTCTGTCGTCAGTCAGGCGACAGGTGGCGCGATCCAGAGGCCGGAGGATATTCAGCAGCTTACGATTGACTTCTATAAAAGCCTGCCAGAACTTGAGCCGCTGCTCATGGATGAAAGCGAGATCGGGAAACCAGCTGCCCTGCCGCCTGTGCGCGCATCCGGTGGCGCACCGCTGCCGCCTGCCCTGCGTGGTCGCGTGGAGACACTCTTCGGCCACGATTTCAGCCATGTGCGCCTGCACACCGGGCCGGATGCCGCCCGGCTGACTGAACAGGCCGAAGCTTACGCCCTGACCAGCGGCAGCCACGTTTATATGAACCCCGACCTTCTGCCCCTCAGCGGCGCGAGTGAGCGGGTGCTGCTGCACGAACTGGCGCATGTCTTGCAGCAGACTGGCCCGCGCCTGCTGGATGAGGATCATGATTCCCGGCCCCGCCTCGGCACGCCTGGCAAAGGTCTTCGGCGTGACCCGCAGCGCGAAGCCGCCGCTAACCGCATGGTCTATGCGGCCCGCCGGGAACACAAAGCGGTGGCTGTCGAAGAAGAGGGCGGCGAGGGGCTGCTGCCGGCGATGACCGAAGTACAGGTCGCGCTGGGCATTATCGACAAGCTCACGCAGCCCCAATTTGCCCAGGAATTTACCGATGAACTGCGGCGGGACCCGGCCATTGATACCGCCAAACCTTCTTACAAGAAGGCCGAAACCAAAGGGATAAACCTGTGGAACATCGTGAAAAGGAACCTTAACGCCAAAACCGTTACCTATTTTGGTTCGGCCAGCAAGGATACCGAAGCCCAGCAGGACATCGCCACCTACATTCAGAGTGTCAGCGCCAAATCAGCCGATGGCAGCCCCGGCCTGAACGCCATCATTCCCTATATCGTCCAGCGCAGCCTCAAATCGGGCAAGAACAACCAGTATTATCTGAAGCCGGAGACATTCGTCAATTATCTTGAGGTCTTTGTCTATGGACGCACCGGCATTAATCTGAAAATTGATGCCAACGCGACGGGTTCAGATATTACGAAGGTCGCAGTCAATTCGATCAACCTCGCGCTGGTGAACAGCAACGCGAACATCTGGCAGCGAATGCGCGACAACACCAACGCCTTCATACGCGGCAAAAGCGGGACCTTCCCGCACACGGTCTATAACCCGGACGGCACAACCCAGATTCTGCACATTAAATGGGAAGAGATTACCGACCTCGGCAGGTGGGCGCGCATCCGCCTCCTGCTGCTGAACAATCAGCAGTCCTCCTACATGATCTGGGCGGCGCGTGAATTTCGCCTGTCCGAAGAATTCATCAAGGAAATGCTGATCAATTTTATGACCGCGAAGGATGTCAAATTGTCTGCCTGGGCAGACTATGCCAATCCGAACCTTCTGCGTGTTCCCGAAGCCGGGCTGCGCGTGGGCACACATGGCGAAATGACCGGCGCGACCAAATTCAAAACCATCGTTGAAATGATCCGCGAAATTCGGGGAGACCCCAGCGCCAGTGATCCGAACGCCAGCGCGCTTGACACCGCGCAAAGTCGTGCATCAGGTGGTGGGATGATGCCGGATGCCCGCAAGGACCGCGAATCGCACCACATCCCCCAGTATCTGCTGGTGGAATATTTCCGCAATGATGCTTCTATCAAAATGTTTGAAAAACCTGACGAGCGGCTGCCGGGTTTCTCTCCACCCGGAGCCGATATGGTGGATTGTTTCTGTGTGAAAGGCTCCCCCAAAATCAACCTGCTGGCGCTTGACCCCACAAAAAGTGATCGCGGCCGGGGTCTTCCGGCTATCCTGCTGGCAGCGCGCACACACCAGAAAGGCCAGCTTCATATCAATATGTCCGGCAGCTGGAACCTGAAAGAGGAACTCGAAGGTGGTACAGGTCAGGCACAAATTCTGGAAGACCAGTTTATGGGATTTCTCAAAAGTGATTTTCCGACGGCCAGCGGTACGAAAGGCAAAAGCGAAAAGGCTCAGATTGCAGAGCAGGCCAGAAGTGACCCGGCCGGTGAGGACAAGATTTATGACGCCATGAAAAGGACCTATGACTGGATGTACGATTTTATGATGCGGCAGCTGCCGAAGGCGCTTACAGGTTGGGAGATTGGCTATTATGACGAGTTAGTGGCCCTTCAGTACCCGGACCCGACCACCGTTCCGAAAGCGAATATTGCGAATCCAGCACTTCTGAAGGATGCGCAGGATACGATTGCCAACATGAATTCGGCCATTATGAGCCAGTGGAAATAGGAAGCGATTATGACCGGATATTCGCAAAGTCCCCGCCTGCTCAAGGGCGCGCTCATCAAGTTTGATTCGCCGCTGCTGATTCCGATCCCCAACATCATCGTCTTCCAGTACAACCCGGAAACACTCACCCGCGAACTGCGCCCCTGGCAGCCGCCCGAAGGCGAAGACAGCGGCGGGGTGGCCCAGCCCTATGACCCGGCGGAAACCTTCAGCCTGACGCTCGAACTCGACGCGGCGGATGAACTGGAGGTCGGCGACCCGATCACCGTGCTGACCGGCGTGGCGGATCGCATCGCGGCGTTTGAGATGATGCTCTACCCGGAAGGCGGCGGGGCCGGTCTGCTTACCCCGCCAAGCATATCCCTCAGCGGCGGCCTGAGCATCAGCTTTGAGACGGATGTCGTGCCGCGTACCACTGTGCCGGTGGTGTTGTTTTTCTGGGGGTTGGGTCGTGTGCTGCCAGTGCGCCTGACCAGCTTCAGCGTGGAGGAACAGGCGTTTTCGCCCACGCTCTACCCGCTGCGGGCCAAAGTCACTGTCGGCCTTTCGGTTGTGAATCCGAGTGTGTATCAGCAGCAGGACCGCGAACCGAATGTGGCGGAGCAGATCGCCATCGCGGCCTACCAGTACACGATGGTGCAGAAGCAGGTGCTTGCCACGCTCAACCTGGCGAACAGCATCGACTCGATTCTGGGGATGCTGCCATTTTAGAGATCAGAGGAAAAAGGGATGATGAACCCAGGAGATACCTCACCCCCGGCCCCTCTCCATTCGATGGAGAGGGGAGTCGAGCGAAGTGAGGCGGGGTGAGGTAAGAAAACTCATAATATGCTTATTTGGAAACACGCACTTAGAACTTGGCACTCAGCACTTTCTCAGGAGGAAAGATGCCCGCTTTTTTTGAACCAAAGAGCCGTTATGCCAGCCAGCCCACCCGCACCGCCACAGACGCGCGCGGGCGCAGCGTGACAGTGGTGGAACTACCTCCCGCACCAGCGCAGACGCTGCTGGGCTATCATGCGCTGCGACAGGGCCAGCGGCTCGACCATCTGGCGCAGTTGTATCTGGGCGACCCCAACGGCTACTGGCGCATCGCCGAAATGAATGCCGTGATGCTGGCCGAAGCGCTCACCGAAGCCGAAGAAATCGCTATCCCGGTCAAGGCGCGTTAACCCGATGGGCCTGGGAGTCGCCATAGCGGTTGGCACGACTGTCGATGCCGAACTGGCCGAAGCGTCATCGCTGGAAGTGCATGAGCGCATCGGCAGCGCCACCGCCTACTTTATCCGTTACCCGGTCAATGTGGATGCCGGTGATTTGCCGCGCCTGCTGGATGATCGCCTCGCCCCTGGCAAGGATCTGGCGGTGCTGGTGGCAGCCGGCGGCGTGTCGCACTGTCTGGTCAAAGGGCCGGTGCGCGGCCACCAGCTTCACTTGCAGCACGGCGGCGACGGCTCCTGGCTGGAAGTCAGCGGGGCGGATTCATCCATCAGAATGGACCGCGAAACGCGCATCGTGCAGTGGAGCGACGTGACCGACAGCGACGCGGTGTTGAGCATTCTGGGAACCTATGGCCTGATCCCGGAGGTCGAAACCACCAACGCGGGGCATTTCGAGGACAAGCACACGCTGATGCAGCACGATACGGACCTGAACTTTGTGCGGCGGCTGGCGCGGCGCAATGGCTTTGTTTTCTGGGTGCGGGCGGACGCGGCCCTGGTCGAAACCGCCTATTTTCAGCCGATCAAACCTGACAGCAGCGCGCTGGCCGCCGAACTCATTATCAACCTGCCGGACGCCAATCTCGACTCTATCGACCTTCAGTGGGATGTCGAGCGCCCCACCAGTGTGATCGCCGCGCAGTTGGACCTGAACAATAAGGAAAGCATCGACGGCAGTCTGGACGAGGCGATGAGCACGTTTGACGGCGATGTGCCGCTGGCGGAAATTACCGGGGATGCGCGCTCTGTCAGTGTCATCACCCCGGTGGATGACAGCGGCGACCTGCTGGCGCGCAGCACCGGCGCGCTGACCGAAGCAGCCTGGTTTTTACGGGCTACCTGCGCCACGACAGTCGCCAAAGCCGGCAAACTGATCCGGGCGCACGATGTCATCAATCTGCGCGGGGCCGGGTCGCGTTACAGCGGTCTGTACCTGGTGGAAAGCGTCCGCCATATCATTGACGCGGTGGAACATAAAATGGAAATCACGCTCATCCGCAGCGGCTGGAGGGAGGGAAGCAGTGGACCAGGAATTAGCTGAACAGCTTCTGGAATGGGTGCGCAGCCATTATTTTGGCAAGTATCGCGGCACGGTGATCGACAACGATGACCCGACCTCGCGGGGCCGCCTGCTGGTGAATGTCCCGGCGGTGTACGGCACAGCCAACGCCTGGGCCATGCCCTGTGTGCCCTATGCCGGGGAAGGGGTCGGTTTCAAAAGCCTGCCGGACGCCGGCACGGGCGTGTGGGTGGAGTTTGAAGCCGGCGATCTGTCCTACCCCATCTGGACCGGGTTCTTCTGGGCGGATGGTGAAATGCCCGAAGACAGTTCGCCGGATGTGCGCGTGTGGCAGACCAAAACCATCACCCACCGTATTGATGATGGCGCTGAGGAACTCAAAATCACGTCCAGCAGCGGCGGTGAACTGACGATTGTGGACGTGGTGGAAAGTGTCGTCAGCAGCTCCAAACACACCGTCAGCAGCAGCGGCATCACCAGTGACGCCGGGGGTAAGGTGGAAGTCTCGCAGGCGGCGGTGACGATTAACAACAGTTCCTTCGAGGTGATGTGATGGGCAAACTGCTGACGACCAGCAGCACCCTGCAATGTCCGCACGGCGGTCAGGTGCAGGTGACGACGACCAACACAAAGGTCAAGGCGGATGGCGGCTACGTCCTCACCGTCAGCGACACCTTCATCATCAGCGGCTGCCCGTTCCAGATTCCTGCCGCGCCGTCGCCTATCCCCAGTCCGTGCATGACGGTGCAGTGGGTCGTGCCGGATATGTTCTGCAAGGTCAACGGCACACCGACCCTCAGCAGCAGCAGCGTGGGCCTGTGCCTCAGCGCCATGCAGGTTCCACAGGGGCCGGTCAGCATCGTTAATACTCAGTCCGTCGCCAGCAGTACGTGAGGAATGATTCGATGGGCGGAACAGACATCAACAACCTGTTGTACTTCTCTCAGATAAGGAAGTCGCTTGCGGGGGCGGAAACCCTGTTTACCTCACCCCCTGCCCCCTCTATATATATGAGGTGGGAATTTAGAGGGTGTGAGGCACTTTTTTCGTGCCGGACACCGATCCGTTTTCAGAAATTAATGCGGATGAAATCTGACCTCACCCCCGTCTCACTCCGTTCGACTCCCCCTCTCCATTGCAATGGAGAGGGGGTTGGGGGGTGAGGTGACACAATGACCGATCAGATTTCCAGCATCCGCTATCCGCTGGCCGTCGATGCTGCGCACGGGCATGTGACGGTTGAAACCGATTACGCCGAACATGTTGAGCAGATGATGATGCAGGTGCTGCTCACCAACCCCGGCGAACGCGCCCACCGCCCGGACTTTGGCTGCGGCCTGCGGCGGATGGTTTTCGCGCCCAACAGCGATGTGAACGCCAGCCTCGTCCAGGTCACGGTCTTTCAGGCGCTCGATAAATGGCTGGGCGAACTGGTGAAAGTGCTGGATGTCAAAGTGACCGCTGTCGAAAGCACGATGGAAGTCAAGGTTGATTACATCCTCAGAGCGCGCCAGCAGCGCCGTATCCTGAACCTGGAGGTGACCGTCTGATGAACGGGCCAGATCGCTTGCAGGAACTGCTCGATCAATCCGTCCTGACCGGGCTGGACTTTATCTATGTCTATGAGACTCAGGACCGCCTGGATGTGTTTTTCCTGCGCCCGCCGGATACGCTGGATACGCCGCTGGTCAACAACCTGACCGCCGCTCAGATGCGCATTGAACACACCCGCGACCCGCAGCAGCCCGATATCACTATTACCGGCGTGGCCTGGGACATGGTGGATGGTCGCACCGTGCTGCGGCTGGACGTGGCCGGGTCGATCACGTTTGCCCCCTACCGCCTGACGATTGATGACCCGCGCATCGACCCCTATTACAACGGTCTCGTCTTCAGTTTTCAGGCCAACTGTGAAACCGGGCTGGACTGCGAACCGGACGAGACCCCGCCTCTGCCCGAAGACTGGGTCGACTTCCCGGTGGATTACCGCGCGCGTGATTTTGAAAGTTTCCGCCGCGCCCTGCTGGATTTCGCCTCGCAGCGCTACCCGGACTGGAGTGACCGTCTGGCGGCGGATGTGGGCGTGATGCTGGTTGAGGTCATGAGCGCCCTCGGTGACGAACTGGCCTACTATCAGGATCGCATTGCCCGCGAAGCCTATCTGGAAACCGCCTCGCAGCGCGGTTCCCTGCGGCGGCACGCCCGGCTGGTCGATTATGAGATTCACAACGGCCTGGGCGCATCCACCTGGGTGGATGTCACCGTCACAGCCGGCGACAGCGGGGTAATCCCTGCCGGTTGGGATGTGCTGAATGTGGATGGGACGCTGGCCTATGAGATTGGGACCGGCCTGCGCGATACATCCGGTTACGCGGTGGATGCCGCCCGAAACAGCTTCACGCCGCATCTGTGGGACGAAGACGATACCACCCTCCCGGCGGGCACGACCCAGGTCTATATTAATCTCCATCACAGTGCTGTCCTGCCGCTGGACGACGGCCTGGACCCGCCGGGGCGCTGGGTACTGCTGCAAACCAACCCGGCGGACCCCGCTGAACCGGCGCGGCGCTGGCCGGTGCGCCTCATCGCGGTGGAAGACACCGCTGACCCGCTGACCGTGCCGTCGCAGATCACCCGCCTGACCTGGGAACAGCCCACCCCCTGGCCGCTCAACCTGCTCGAACTGGAAGTGCGCGGCAACCTGATCCCCGCGACAGCCGGTTTGACGCTGACCGCGCAGTTCGCGGCGGGCGCAATAAATGATTTACCAGCGACTATTCAGCGCCTCGGCGCGAACGGCAGCGCGGTGCATCGTTTCAGCCTGCCCGGTACGGATGCCACCCTGCTGACCTGGCTGGGTGAGGAGCCGCAAACTGCCCTGCCCGAAGTGCTGCTCTACGAGGTCGAGGATATGGGCGGCGTCTGGCAGCCCATCGCCGGGCGGGACTGGGACTGGCGGCGCTCACTGATCGGCGTGGCTTCCTCTTTCCCCAATGACCGTCATTTCACGCTGGATGATGGCACATGGGGCCGTGTCGTGGGTTACTGGCGCGATGGTGTCGAGGTGATTCACGACGATTATCGCAGCGGTGCGGGTTTTACCCTGCGCTTTGGCGATGGCGAATTTGGCCTCATCCCAGCGGACGATACCGTTTTTGAGGTGAAATATCGGGTCGGCAGCGGGCGCGCCACCAATATCCCGCGCGATACGCTGGTGCAGTTGGGCGCGGGTTTATCCTTCGGCGTGGATGCCGTAACCAACCCGATGGCGGCGATCAACGGAACCGACCCGGAAACGCCCGAATCCGTGCGCCAGAACGCGCCCGAAGCGTTTCGCGCTGTGACTTACCGCGCAGTCCTGCCGGAAGATTACGCCGAAGCCGCCGAGCGTTTGCCCTGGGTGCAGCGCGCCGGGGCCACTGCCCGCTGGACCGGAAGCTGGCTGTCGATGTTCACGGCCCCGGACCCCGTTGGCGCGGTGACGATCACCGAAACGCAGCAGCGTGAACTTTATGAACAACTGGACCGTTTCCGGCTGGCCGGGCGCGAGGCGTACCCCGCCGACCCGCGTTATGCCGATCTGGATATCGAAGTCACCATCTGCGCGCAGCCCTTCGCCTACCCCGGCGCGGTGAAAGAAGCGGTCATGGAAGCGCTGGAAGCCTTCTTCTCGCCGGATAATTTCACCTTCGGCCAGCCGCTGTATCGCACCGCGCTGGAGGCCGCCGCGCAGAATGCCTATGGCGTGCGGGCGGTGGAACGCATCATGTTCCGGCGCTGGGGCCGCTTTGACTGGCGCGAGTTTACCGAGTATCGCTATGAAGTCAGCCTGCAGGAAATTGTGCGCCTGCAAAATGACCCGGCCTACCCGGAGCGCGGTTCGCTCAGTGTGATTGTGGAGGGCGGCGCATGACCGAGCTTCTCGACCCGACTCAGATGACCATCAACCCCGGCCTCGGCAGCCTGCCCCGGCAGATCGGCCTGTTCCCGAATTTCCGGCTGGCGCTGCTGGCTGCGGCGGGCAGACAGGCCGCGCTGAAGGATTGGCGGGGGCGCGCCGGCGATGATTACGGCGTGATGCTGCTGGAAATGTGGGCTTACGTCAGTGATGTACTGGCCTTTTATGACAAGCTGATCGCCGATGAAAGTTATCTGCGCACGGCCAGCCAGCGCGCGGCGGTGCAGCGGCTGGTCGCCCTGCTCGGTTATCTGCCACGTCCGGCAGTCGCCAGCATGGTTGATCTGGCGCTGGAAGTGCAGGGCCGCCGGCCGGTGGTTATCCCGGCAGGCACAGCTTTTCGCTCCGCCGCCTTTGAGGATGAGCCGCCCCAGGTATTCGAGACTGCGCAGGATGTCACGCTGCACCCGTTTTACAACCGCGCCAGCATCGATGCCCCCCGCGCCGCGACCATCGGCAGCGGAACCGGCACACAAAGTTTCAGCGCGCTGGTCTTCAAACCGGGTACAGTGACACTCCGCAAAGGCAATGTGACTCTGCTGCGCACGACGGGCAATCCCGCTGTCACCCGCATTACTGCGGTTGAAAATATCGTGGACGCTGCCGGCAGCCGCCTGACGGAAGTGAGCTTCAGCCCGGCGGTTTCCCTCAGCGCCAGCACCCTGCCGGAAGCTGTGGATGTGACCCGCGCGACACAAACCGGCTCTTAGTGGATCATCAGCGGCGTGACCGGCAACCCGGCGGCGATTGAAACTGTCGGCAGCAGTACCACCCTGCGGCTGGATGGCCTCTACCGGCGCATCAAAGCCGGGGACGATATTGTCCTGAGCAAAGGAGCCTATGACCGCTGGTTCTCGGTGGAGTCGATCAGCGAACGCACCATGAACCTGATTAACGCCGGGACGATTTCTGTGCCGGACGAAGACGGCGACCTTCAGACCGTCACCGTCCCGCCTGTAACCACCATCGTGACTGAACTCAAGCTGGATGCGACCATCGACAGCCGCAAGGCCAGCGGTGATACCAACTGGACCGCCGCTGACGCGCCCGCCATTGTGCTGCATTATGCCATTGTCGAAGGCGGCCAGGTGACGACAGCCGCGCAGACCGAGGTTGAGTCCAGCGCCGCGCTGCAAACCAGCCAGCCCCCCGAAAAGTCCGCTTTGAGTGCCGCCTACTGGCCCACACAGTTTATCCTGCGTGATAAGAACGATGCGGCGGTTGCCGTCAGCGGAACCCTCGGCGAGGATGGCAGCCTGACCCTCGACCCGGACTCGGCCTGGACCGGCACGCTGGTGGCCCCGCTGAAACTGTATGGCAACGTGCTTCAGGCCACACGCGGCGAACAGGTCACGGGCGAGATTCTCGGCAGCGGCGACGGCTCACTCGCCAACCAGACGTTCACGCTCAAAAACAACCCGCTGACTTATCTCAGCGCGCCGACGCAGGACAACCCGCAGGGGGTCGCCAGCACGCTGACCGTGTGGGTCAACGGCATCCAGTGGCAGGAAGTGCCGCGTTTTTACGGCATCGGCCCGGACGAAATGGTGTACATTGTCCGCCAGAACAGCGACGGCGAATCCAGCATCACCTTTGGTGATGGTTCACGCGGCGCGCGCCTGCCCACCGGCTCCGGCAACGTGGTCGCGGATTATCGCTTCGGCGCGGGGGCGGCTTCTCCCCCGGCGCTCAGTATCACCCAGGTCGTCAAACCCATTAAAGGGCTGAACACCGTGAACAACCCGGTCCCGGCTTATGGCGGCGCGGACGCCGAATCCGAGGAGCAGACCCGCCAGTATGCGCCCCGTTCGGCGCTCATGTTAGGTCGGGCCGTGTCTCTGCTGGATTTTGAAGCGGTGGTTGCCAATGTCATGGGTGTCACCGCCGTAACTGTCGACTGGCGCTGGAACACCAATCAGCAGCGTCCGCTGGTGCAGGTCTGGTATATCGGCGACGCCAACCTGAAGGACACCGTGCTGGCGAGTCTGCGCGCTTACAGCGAACTCAACACCCCCTTCGACGTACAGGTCGCCCAGCCGCAGCCTGTCACCCTGACTCTTGACCTGCTGGCAGACCCGCGTTACGTGCTAGCGAATGTCATCAGCGCGGCGCAGGAAGTGCTGCTCGGTGACAGCGGTATTTTACTTCCCCAAAACATCGGCATCAGCGGCACATTCTTCCGCAGCCCGCTGCTCGCCGCCCTCAGCGCGGTGGAGGGCCTCGTCACGGTGCGTGCGCTGCTGTGGGATGGTGCGCCCCTGCCCGATTATGGGGTGCGCGCCCCGGCGGGTTATTACTTTGAATTTAAGGTGAGCATCAACGGGGAGGCTGTCTCATGACCGCGCCGCCGGATCATTTTGAAACCTATTTTGCTGAAAAAATCTGGGAGATGATCCCCGAAATTTACCGTCATGAAGACGGCCTGGCAGACAACCCCGGTGTGCTGCGCGCCTATGTCGAAGCCATCGCTTCACAGGCCGCGAATCTGCGCCGCAGCCATGACCGCGCCTGGGAAGACCAGTTTATCGAATTATGCAGCAACTGGGTCGTCCCCTATCTTGGCGATCTGCTCGGCACGCGCATGGTCTCGGCCCTCAACCCGCGCGGCCAGCGGGTGGATGTCGCCAAGACGATTTACTACCGGCGTCGCAATGGCACGCTGCGGGTGCTGGAAGAACTCATCTTCGACATCGCCGGGTGGGAAGGCACAGCCATCGAAGGCTTCAAACGTCTGGGGCGGATGCGCCACCTGCTGGACCCCGCGCCCACCAGCGCCGGACGCCTGACGCAAACGCCGCCGGGTGGAACCGCTGACCTGCGCCGCGCCGATGCCGCCCGTCTGACGGATGGCCCCTTTGACGAGTTCTGCCACACCCCCGACGTGCGCCGTCCGGCAGGGCGTCAGGGGCGTTACGGCATCCCCAAAATTGCCTTTTATCTGTATCGCATCCCGGCCTTCGCGCTGCTGGACATCATGCCCGTTTCGCACGCTGCTCCGGTGGGCGCGGGTTTTATCATTGACCCGTCCGGGCGTGACATCCACCTGTTTGCGCGCCGTTCCCGCCCTGAACAGTGGGACGACTGGCGCGCCGCCCGTGAATGGGAACTGCCCGCCCCCATCGACTGCCGCCTGCTGGGGGATGCCGCCTATCGCATCGACGAGGGCATTGTGCTGGCGCTGGTGGATGAATTCAGTCTGCCGGCGGCCCAGGCCGACGACCTGCGCACGCTGAACGGTATCCGCTTCAACAGCGAAAGCCGCCTGCGTGCCCGCCTGATCGCTCTGCCCAACGCCGTCGCCCTGCTGGCTGAACTGGTCTATCAGGCCATTCTGCGCGAAGCCGCCCTGCCCGACTGCGGCAAACATGCCCTGCTGCCCGGTTCCATCGTCGTCGAGGTGGATGGCGCGGTCATCCCGCCGGAGCAGATCGCTTCCGGCAGTCTGGCGGACTGGGCCGCTGTGCCGTTCCATAAACGCGCCGTGATTGACCCGGAACTGGGCCGTGTGTTAATCCTCGGCCCTGCGCCCGGTACGGTGCGCGTCAGTTATCATGCTGGCTTCCCCGGTTCCACCGGCGCGGGAACCTATGTGCGCGCACCGGCCAGCGACACGGTGACGAACAACATCTCTGGCGGCGGTGCGATCAATGCGGCCAGCATCACCAACGACGGCGTGACGCAAATTGCCGACAGCGCCACCTATGGGCCGGTTGCCAACAAGGTCAATGTCCGTAATCTGACTTTGCAGGCCGCTGACCAGGAACGCCCGTTTCTGCGGCTCGCATCCAACTGGGTGCTGAACACTGGGGCCAACGAAGACGCTTTTCTCACGCTCGACGGTTTATGGGTTGGCGGCGGGCAGGCGCTGGTGCTGCGCGGTGATTATGAAACCGTCACGCTGCGCCACTGCACGCTGGACCCCGGCGGGCTGGATGCGGACGGGAACGTGATCCTGCCGGTTCCGCTTATCGTGGAAGGCCAGGTTGAGCAGTTGGTGATCGACTCCTGCATCACCGGCCCGATCCGCACCGAGGGCAGCGGCGTCATCGAATCGCTGGTGATTCAGGACAGCATTGTCCAGTCACCTAATGAGGCAGATCCGGCCATCACGCTCATTCAGGGGGTGGTTGATCTGACTCGCGTGACGGTCCTGGGCGGGCTGGATATTCACAGGCTGTACACCACCGACTCGATTATCACCGCGCTGGCCGATGTGACCGATACACAAACCGGCTGTTTCCGCTTCAGCGCCGCCCCGCCGGCCAGCCGCCTGCCCCACCCCTATGAATGGTACGCGCTGGAGGATGCCCGCAGCCTGTTTACGGCGCGCACCTTCGGACATTACGCCTACGGCCAACTGAGCAGTCTGGCCCCGGCAGGCATCGCGCGCGGGGCGGAAAGCGGCAGCGAAATGGGAGCGTTCAGTGCGCTCAACAACCCAATCAAACTCGCCAGCTTGCAGGCCAAAGTCGCGGAATATCTGCCCTTTGGTCTGATACCGGCTTATATCAACGAAACCTAACGGAAGGGGGGACCTGTGGCTACGGAAGACATTTCCCGTTCGGCGCACGACCCGCGCCAACATTATACCGGTGCGCGGATGCAGCAGGGCCGCGTGCT
>CAZKIB010000026.1:34456-40003 GCA_964552425.1 uncultured Anaerolineaceae bacterium
GCGCGCGCGGCTGGATATTGTGGGGCCGGTGGGCACATCCGACGACGGTTTCCGCATCGAAAACGCGCTTATCACGGGTGGAAATATCGACTTCGATATTCTGCCTGGCACGTTTTATGTGGGCGGCCTGCGCTTGCAGTTGGATGAACAGCAGACCTTCCGCCTGCAAACCGACAATCTGCAATCGCCGAATGTCGCCGCGCCGGGGGCTGCCGGGCGTTATGACCTGGTGTACCTGAGCGTCTATCAATCCGCCGTGAGTGCGGTTGAGGACCGTGAACTGTACGAAGTCGCCCTCGGCGGGCCGGATACGACGCAGCGGATGCGGTTGTATCAGGTCGTCAATGTGCTGCCGGATGTGGGGCGCAGCGACTGTGGCACAGCCTGGGACCAGCTTATCGAACAGTGGGCTGCCGACCAGTTGGGCACGCTCAACGCTGAATATGAGCGTGTGGTCGATACCCGCCTGACCGTCACCTACAGCAGCGAGGGCGTGCAGAATGACCTGTGCGAACCGCCTGTCGGAGGTGGCTATCTCGGCGCGGAAAATCAGGCCATCCGTGTGCAGTTGGTCAGCAGTACGCAGGTGGTCTGGGGCTTCAACAATGCCGCCCCGCTCTACCGCGTGCAGTTGAGCGCGGACCGCCGCACCGTCACCCTGCTCACGCCACCCAAAGATGAATTTCAACAGCCGCTGGCCGGCCAGACGGTTGAGATTCTGCCCTGGTCGGCGCTGCTGCCCAACGGCGAAATCACCGCCGGGCTGACCGGACACCTCTCGCGGGTGGATGCTTCCTACGACCCGGTGACAGGCCAGCTTGTGCTGCAAACCGCCGTGCCCACTGCCGGCTTTGATGACTGGCAGAGCCGGTCCGATGCACCCTCCCTGATGGAGAGCGAAGGCATCAGTTACTTCCTGCGCCTGTGGCATCGCGGCGCGGACATCGAATCCGACCCGGCGGTCAGCTTCACCCCCGGTATGCCGCTCGACCTGGGCTACACCGGCATTCAGGTGACGATCACCGGGAATGACCGCGCCCCCGGCGACCACTGGATCATCGCCGCCCGGCCCGAAACGCCCGATCAGGTCGTGCCCTGGGAACTGGAAAATGGCCGCGCACCACATGGCGTGCGCCGTTTCTTCGCGCCGCTGGCTGTCATCCGCTGGCGTCCGAGCGGCAGTGTGCTTATCACCGACTGCCGCACGCCCTTCCGCCCCCTCACCCACCAGAATACCTGCTGCACCTACACCGTCGGCGACGGGGTCAACAGTTTTGGCGACCTGGATAGTATCGAGGACGCGCTGGAACGCCTGCCGGAAAGCGGCGGGGAAATCTGCGTGCTGCCCGGCACGCACACCGCCACCCTGATCCTGACGGATCGCCAGAACATCACCATCTGTGGGTGCAGCGGACGCGCCATTGTCCTCCCGCAGATCAACGGCCAGCCAGTGATCGCCGCGACGGGCTGCGAAAACCTCAAAATCTGCGGGCTGGACATCGTGACCGTCGACAGCTCGGCCATCGTCGTGGCCGACAGCGTGGGCGTGCGCATTGACGACAACCGCATTCTGGCCTACATCAACGCCATTGATGTGGAAGACAGCCAGCAGGTCGAGATTGTCAACAACACGCTGCGCATGATCGACAAGGCCGGGGGTGATGTGGCGATCTTCGCGCTGGGCGAGGACATGCTGATCGAAAATAACGATCTCCTGGTGGTCCCGGATGGTACGCTGCCCCCGCCACCCGAAGACCCCGACCCGGATGACGACGTGCCGCCCCCCAACCCCACTGATCCCTGCCTTGACCCGCAGGAGTTCTACCTCAATCTTCTGTACCTGTACGTCTACATTTATTACGTCTGGACGCTGCTCGGCCTGTACCTGCGCCCGCAGAATCCCTACAAAACTCTCGGTGGCATCCAGATCGGCAGCGGGTCAGAGCGCGTCACCGTTCGCGGCAATCACATCGCCGGGGGCGCGGGCAACGGCATCACGCTGGGAAGTGACCTGCGCGACACGGATTTTGGCGATGGCGCAGGCGAGGCGGAAGTGGCCTTTACCCAGCGCTATGCCACCTTCGACGGGCGCGCCGTGTACAACAACCGGGCTGTCGGCGACCAGACGATCTTTATGCGCCGCTCAACGGGCGAGACTGAGACGATCTTTGCCGAATCCGACGGCCAATTCTACAGCAAGCTGGAAGAAGGCGAGTATGTCGTCTCAGTGGCGGACCCGCAGTATCGGGTGAGCCGTGTGGTCGTGGAAACCGAGAATGAACTCGGCCAGCCCTACTACCGCGTCGAACTGACAAGCGCTGCCAGCGCCGCGCTCGCTATCGCCGATGTGCTGGCATTTATCTATGATGTCACCATCGAAAGCAACACCATCGCCAACATGGGCCTTTCCGGGATCGGGATGCCGCTGCTGGACGAAGCCCTCATCAAAGAACTGGGCGCGGCCATCGCCGGAACCAAACTCACCGCTGTCAGCCGGGGCTATTTGCAGGTCCTTTTGTATATCTACTTCCTCACGGGCACGATCACCGGCTTTGTCATCCGACTGACCATCTATCGCAACCACATCACCGGCTGTTTGCAGAATGTCAACCTGCCGGAAGCGCCCAACGCCCTGCTGGAACGCGGCGTCGGCGGGGTCTCGCTCGGCCTCAGCGAACAGGCCATCATCGAAGAGAATGTCATCGAAGACAACGGCGTCAGCCACTACCAGCCTGTGTGTGGCATCTTCGCGTCCTACACCAGCGGCCTGGACATCAGCGCCAATCACATCACCAACAACGGCCCGCTCATTGCCGCGCTCGGCCAGATCGATATTGGCCCGCGTGGGGGGATCGTGCTGCCGCTGTGCGCCACCATCACCCTGCCGGACTTTCTGGGCGGGGGCGAAGTGGATGCAGCCGGGGTGCGCAGCCTCGCGCCCACTCGCGGACGCCATGCCGCGCGCATCAGCGATAACTATGTGGTTCAACCCGTTGGCCCGGCGCTGACTCTCAACGCGCTCGGCTCCACTGCCATTTCCGGCAACCAGTTCTACAGCGATCTGGCGCTCCCGGCTGAAGTGCAGCTTGCGTCATCCGGGTTACTGAGCCGCATTATGGGCAGCGCCCGCATTGGCGGCGTCAGCTTCATGGCCCCGCTGGTATCGGTCTTTAACCTGGGCCGCGCCCTGATCCTCGATTTTCTGACCGGGGGAGGCCAGAAGGCCAGCATCGTCCCGGCCAGCTACCCGGATGGCAACATCCTGTTTGCCGATAATCAACTCCGGCTGGGCGCGTCGCTGGACCACACCAGCATCGTCGCGCTGGTCTCGCTGGATGACATTGGCATGAGCGGGAACCAGATTGAAGTGCTGAACGGCAGCGCTATTCTCAGCACCGCCGCGCTGTATGCGATCACCGTGCGCGCCACCAACAACCGCTTCAAGGAGCCGCTGGCCCCGCTGCTGAACTCTGATGCCGCCACGCTGCGTTTTTCGCTCGTCAGCCTGAGCCTGACGATGAACACCGTCGCGGACAACCAGGGACATTACTGTATCCTTGCTGTGACGCCCTTTCCCTCGCTGCTGCGGGAAGACAATAATATTTCGATCATCGGGAACACTATCTGTGAGGCCATCAGCGCCGTGCTGAACAAGCAGCTTCAGGCTGCTATCGCGCAGATGCTGGGAACCAGCTTTACCCGAACAGGAGGAATCGCCAATGGCTGATGAAACGAAAAAACTCCGTGAACAGGACAGCGCCCGGCTGGACGCGCTCAATGAAGTTCACAGCGCCGGCCAGATGCTGCTGCAACTGGAAGCCAATCGCCTGCGCCGCAAACATGGCGCGCAGGACCCGCGTGTCCTTCAGATCGAGGCGCGTTTGCTCAACCACCAGAAGACCCGCCAGAACCTGCAAGTCGAGCAGGACGCCGTACCGCCAGAGGTCGAGAAGACCAGAGACGATGAGGTCGTCATCTACGGGCGGGTACATGACAAACGCCTGATGGGTGTCAGCGACCTGGAAGTCACGCTGGAAGACGACAAAGGCCAGGTTGTCCGCGCCGCCGGGACTGTCAAAACCAGCGCCAGCGGGCAGTACGAAATGCGCATCTCCCCCAGCGCCGCCGCGAAGCTGGCCGGTCAGGAACTGTATCTCAGCGTCTCTGCGCCCAACCAGAAGGTGGTGCTGCGCGAAACCGAGCCGCTCACCTTTGAAAAAGGGGCCGTCGTCAGCCGGGACCTGAGCCTGGATGTCGAACGGCGACAGGCCGCCGCGCCTGTGCCGCGCACGCCGCGCCCGATGGAACCAGTGCGCCCGCCGGAAGTGGGCGAATGGACCGCCGCCGGGCGTGTGGTGGACCCCAAAGGCAAGCCCGCCGCCGGGTTGATGGTCAAAGCCTATGACCGGGACCGTCGTTACGATGATCTGCTCGGCGCGGCCCTGACCAACAAGGAAGGCGTGTTCAAAATCACCTTCCGCACCCAGGCATTCCGCGAAGGTGATGAACCGGGGCCGGATTTGTTTGTCGTGATCGAAGACGCCGACGGGAACGAACTGCACGCCACCGAACTGCGCCTCAACGCCACCAAAGAAGAGGTCTTCGAGATCAGGCTGGGGGCGAAAGATGGGCCGAAGGACACCCCCGAAACAAAGGAGCCTGGCGCTGCCAGAGACCCAAAGGACACCAGGCCGGCGAAGGGCACGAAAGATACCGAGAAATAACCGCTTCACCTCCCTGATGAGCTGCCGATTGAAATCGACGGCAAGCCAGCGCCAGGGGTTAATGCTCTTAAAAAAATAGTTCGGTAACGAACTTGTCCGCCACACCTCACCCCCGGCCCCTCTCCATCGCAATGGAGAGGGGGAGAAAGACAGGCGAAGTGAGGCAGATGGGTCAGTTGAGGGTGTCGTCACCTGCGAGCGAGCGCTGCCAATAGGGATCGTCGTGGGTTGTGCCATCGGCGTCCACGAACTGGATGCGGATGGACGGCTCACGGGTGGACAGCGGGACGAGCATCTGCAACTTTTCGATGCGGTCAATCATCTGCATGACGGTGAGCAACTGGTGATAGGGCGACGCCGCGCTGAGAATTTCGGGCAGGCTGTCGGTGAGGTCGACCAGCAGGTTCAGAAACTGGTCCCGGACATATTCGACTGCTTCGGACGATTCGGCGAACTGGCGGGCCATGTCTGCCGCCGCCGCCGCCGGGAGGGGGTCTGGCGGCAAGCCATTCTGGACGCGCTGGAGACGCCGCCATTCCCGAAGGGTGCGCTCCGGGATGCGGGTCTGTTTGCTGGTGAGGGCGACGTTGCTGCGGTTGCACCGCAACAGGGCGAGGGCCTCAACCCGTTCTTCATCGGTATACTGCCTGGACATAGGTTCTCCTTGTGTTCTGACGGACTACAGCCGTTTCAGTTTACGATAAGTTGGCGGGGAAATGGTGAACATATGTTCTCTTTTTACCTCACCCCCGGCCCCTCTCCATTACGATGGCGAGGGGAGAAAAAACGGCTTATCGGTGTATCACCAAACACGCGGCGCTGC
>CAZKIB010000026.1:40103-45202 GCA_964552425.1 uncultured Anaerolineaceae bacterium
AAACGGCTTATCGGTGTATCACCAAACACGCGGCGCTGCATCGATGGTGAGGGGAGAAAGATACCTCACCCCCGGCCCCTCTCCATGCGATGGAGAGGGGAGAAAAAACGGCTTATCGGTGTATCACCAAACACGCGGCGCTGCATCGATGGGGGGAGCCAGATACCTCACCCCCGGCCCCTCTCCATGCGATGGAGAGGGGAGAAGATCGGCGGCGGATGGGGATGTGGTGGCTGGATGGGGTTAACGGGCGTATAATAGCGGCAGAGAATAGACCGGATGAGCGAAGGGCGGCATGGGCGACAATCGGCTGTATTATGGCGACAACCTGACCATTCTGCGGGAGTATATCCCGGACGCGAGCGTGGACCTGATCTACCTTGACCCGCCTTTTAACAGTGACCGCAATTACAACGTGCTGTTCAAGGACGAAAGCGGGCGGGACAGCGACGCGCAGATCACGGCGTTTGAGGACACCTGGCACTGGGGGCGGACGGCGCAGGAAACGTATGAGGAACTGTGGGAGAAGGGACCGGAGCGGGTGGCGGCGGCGATGAGCGCCATGTACACGCTGGTAGGCACGAACCAGATGATGGCCTACCTGGTGATGATGACCGCCCGGCTGGTGGAACTGCACCGCGTGCTGAAGCCCAGCGGCAGCCTGTACCTGCACTGCGACCCCACCGCCAGCCATTACCTCAAAATCATCCTCGACGCGATTTTTGGCAAAGAAAATTTCCGGAATGAAATTATCTGGAAGCGCACCTCTGCACACGCTAATGTGGGCAAGAAATATGGTGCAGTACATGATGTTGTCCTTTTCTATACAAAGTCGAGTAGGTGGGTTTGGAATCAGCAGCACACGCCTTATGATGAGGAATACTTACAAATTTTTTTTGACCAGATAGATGAAGATGGAAGGCGCTATGCAAGACGCGACTTGACTGCATCCATGCAACGTGCATCTGGCGGTCAACTCTATACTTGGAAGGGTATTACACCACCTCCATCACGTTGTTGGGCCATGACTAAAGAGAAAATGGATGCGTTAGATGCGAATGGAAAGATACACTGGCCCAAGAAACCAGGGGGAATGCCTCGCTTAAAACTATACCCGGAAGATTTGCCAGGTAATCCTTTACAGGATATGTGGGATGATATTAGGGCATTACACAATTTGGCAACAGAGCGCCTCGGCTACCCGACGCAGAAACCAGAAGCGCTGCTGGAACGCATCATCGCGGCCAGCAGTCATCCGGGGGATGTGGTGCTGGACCCGTTCGCCGGCTGTGGGACGGCTGTCGCGGCGGCGCAGAAGCTGGGGCGGCGCTGGATCGGCATTGACATCACGCATCTGAGCGTGGCGCTGCTGAAATATCGCCTGCGGGATATGTTCGACCTGAAGCCGGGGACGGATTATCAGGTGATCGGGGAGCCGACGACGGTGGATGGGGCGCGCGCGCTGGCGCTGGATGATCGCTTCCAGTTCCAGTTCTGGGCGGCGTCGCTGGTGGAAGCGCAGCCCCTGGGCGGGGAGCCGAAAAAGGGCAAGGACCGGGGCGTGGACGGCGTGATCCGCTTTCTGGATGGGGCGGGTCAGAAGCAGACCCCGCAGCGCGTGCTGGTGCAGGTGAAAAGCGGCAAAGTCAGCAGCCGGGACGTGCGCGATCTGGTGGGGACGGTGGAGCGGGAAGGCGCGGCGATTGGGGTGCTGATTACGCTGGAGGCTCCCACGCGGGACATGGAGACAGAAGCCCTGAGCGCGGGGACGTATGAGTCGGCGCTGTGGGGCAAGCGCTATCGGAAGATTCAGATACTCACGATTGCTGACCTGCTGGCCGGTCAGGGGATCGACATGCCGCCGCAGCACGGGACGTTCAAACAGGCGGCGCGTTCACGCGGACCGCAGGACATGATGCAGCCGGGGCTGTTTGAGGAGTAGACCTCACCCCCGGCCCCTCTCCATAAAATGGCGAGGGGAGCAAGACAGGCTGGCGGGTCGGGGAATCGACTTGCCCCCAGCACGGGACGTTCAAACAGGCGGCGCGTTCACGCGGACCGCAGGACATGATGCAGCCGGGGCTGTTTGAGGAGTAGACCTCACCCCCGGCCCCTCTCCATGAACGGCGCGCCCCGCCTTGTGGGATGCAGACTGTCTCGCCCGCGCGCCTATGGAGAGGGGAGCAAGACAGGCTGACGGGTCAGGTTTGAGATTCAGGTAATCATGAGAAGCCTATTTTAGGCGACGAAAACGGTTCATTGTTTTTGTTTTCTCCCCCTCTCCATAGGCGCGTGCGTGAGATTTTTTGCGTCATCGGACAAGTACCTGCGCCGCTGAGGGAGAGGGGGCCGGGGGGTGAGGTAAGGAGATACAGCCATGACCGACGACGATTCCCCTATCCTGTACCCGGCGACTGCGCCGCGCGCGGTGTGGGCCAAAATCAAACCCCTGGCGCGGCAGAAACGGCGCGCACCCACCCCGGCGGAAGACGCGCTGTGGCAGCGCCTGCGGAACCGGCAGTTGAACGGCGCGAAGTTCCGTCGCCAGCACGCGATTGACCGTTTTATCGTGGATTTTTACTGTGCCGAGGCGCGTCTGCTGGTGGAAGTCGATGGCCCAATTCACGATTACACGCCTGAAGAAGACGCCCTGCGGCAGGCGTTTCTGGAGGCGTTGGGGTTTCGGATGGCGCGTTTCACGAATGAGGCGGTGCTGACTGAAATGGATGCGGTGCTTGGGACGATTGCGGGGCTGGTGGGATAACCACCTCACCCCCGGCCCCCTCACAAGGGCAGGTTTTTTGAGCCAGCCAGTGCCAGGGGTTAAAACCGCCTGGCTAGCGAAAATCAAGCCCACTAAAGGGGCTAT
The DNA here is from genome assembly GCA_964552425.1 of uncultured Anaerolineaceae bacterium. GTDB lineage: Bacteria > Chloroflexota > Anaerolineae > Aggregatilineales > Phototrophicaceae. Next base: position 42,973 of record CAZKIB010000026.1, read on the forward strand.
TACAGATCACAAAGGGCCAAATTTCAAGATATGAGGCGCAATATATCACTCGATGTGATTCCGGCGCGCCGCATGAACAACGTAGCTCTGAAAGCGTCCGGCCCTTTGTAACGCCGAGAACGCGGCACCCCCATCCATATGTGATGGTGAGGGAAAAGATCAAGCCAAACCAGAAAGAGAGTTTGCATCGACATGAAAATTACGGAAGTCAAGACATATCTGATGCACGCGGGCAGGCCGGGGGGCGGCTGGGCGGCGCGCAACTGGCTGTTCGTCAAAATTTTCACTGACGAAGGTATTTATGGCGTGGGCGAAGCCAGCGGCTGGCCGCGTGTGGTGCAGACGGCCATTGAGGACCTGACTCCCCTGCTGATCGGCGAAGACCCGTTCCAGATCGAAAAGCTGTGGCAGAAGCTCTACCTGGCGATGATGGGGCACGGCATGACCGGGATTGTCGGCGGCGGCGCGCTGACTGGAATCGACATGGCGCTGTGGGACATCAAGGGCAAGGCGCTCAATACCCCGGTGTGGAATCTGCTCGGCGGCAAGATTCGGGATCGCATCTGGGCGTACCCACACGCCAGCACGCCGGAACGGGCGCTGGAACTGGTCGAACGCGGTTTCACGGCGCTCAAGGCGGGCGGAGTCACGGGTGTGGTCGGGAAAATCGAGGCGATTCGGAAGGCGGTGGGGCCGGACATCGACCTGATGGTGGACGCGCACGGCCCGCCCTGGCTGACCACGCGGGACGCGATCCGGCTCGGCAGAGCGCTGGAAGAATTCGACCTGCTGTTTTACGAAGACCCGGTTGCGCCAGAGGATATTGAGTCGATTGCGCGGGTGGCGGACGCGGTGGACCTGCCGATTGCGGCGGGCGAACGGCACGCGCACATTTACGGCGTGCGGCAGTTGATCGAACGCGAGATTATCGACGTGGTGCAGCCGGATACCGGGCGCGCGGGCGGCCTGTTGCAGCTCAAGAAGATCGCGGCGCTGGCGGAAGCGCACTTTATCACGATGGCCCCGCACAGCGGGTCGCTGGGGCCGGTGGCGCAGTTCGCGTGCCTGCATCTCCTGGCGACCCTGCCCAATACGCTGATTATGGAGCATCTGGAAGACGATGTGCCGCAGCGTTATGAGGTCATCACCCCCCTGCCCCAGGTGGTGGATGGGCATATCCTCGTGCCGGATGCGCCGGGGCTGGGTATGGATATTATCGAGGACGCGGTGGCGAAGTACCCCTCGCAGGGGAATGTCTCTGCCCCGGACCCGGAGGAGGAGTATGTCTACTTCCGGGCGCGGCGCGGGCGGGCCAGTTGGGCGAAGGGGTGAAGCACAGCGTATTGGCTGGCTAGCCCCTTAGCGGGCACAACCCTCACCCCCTGGGCAGCATCGTTTCTATCGCGTTGAGTCTGTTACGGCTGAGTCCGGTTAAGCGCGCAATCAGGACGCCATCACTCTGCTGCAAAAACCTGATCGCCGGGCTGGACGAACGCGCCGGCGGATGGCACGACAGGGCGCATGTAAAAACCGCGTGTGCCCTCGCTGAGATGCTGAAGCGTGGCTTTCATTTCGGGCGCGGATAAATCACGCGCGGCGGCAAACCGGCTGAAGGGTTCACAGGGGGGAATGGGGATAACCTCTTCGAGTAGAATACGCTCACCGGTCTGCGTTTCAATGACGATCTGAGCGCCGAGTACCTGCGGAGTCATGCGCTGGTCACAGGTCACAATCATATTTTCCCCGGCGATGCCATCGGTCAGGTGAGCGCCATAACGTTCGCGCAGCAGGGTGTAATGATGGGTGAAACCTATCGACACAAAATTATCGGCCCGATTGCGGGAACGGGGATGGCCGGTATGATGCACGTCGATGATTTCCTCCCCGGCTGCGGTCAGGCCGATCACGCCGTCACGGGTCAGCCTGAGACGCGGGACCGTGAGCAGCGGCGTGGGGTCATAGCGCCGGACACCGCCGGTTTCCACCTTCAGACTTTCGCGCTGAATCTGGACGAACTGAATACTGCCGATCCGGGTCATCTGGGATTCCCTTCCACATTGGAGCCAGGTTTTGAAAGTAATGGATAAACGGAAAAGAAAAAGCCTGATAGACAATGCGGCTTTAGCCCATTGGCAACGGGCTGAAGCCCGCTGTCTAATCCAGAATTAGGCGTAGTCTAACCTCAGTTCGGGATAAGAGCTTCGAGCTGAGGCAGGTCAAGAGCCAAAGA
>CAZKIB010000027.1:0-5592 GCA_964552425.1 uncultured Anaerolineaceae bacterium
CGGGTCAAGCAGGATAGGGCTGTTTTCATACCAAAGCGTGACCGGGCGGGACAGTGCCCGTTCCCAGGCGGCAACCGCTTCGCTGGGCGAAAGGCTGCTGACATCCACCCCGGCGACTGTGACCCCGGCAGGCAGACGATCCTGCCGCTGGCTGAAGGTGGTCAGCTCAAAGATAAACAGGCCGACAGCACCCAGCAGCATCAGGCTGGATAGCAGCGGAAGGATTGGAAAGCTTTGCCGGCGTTTGCGCCGTGTCCCTAAACCCGTCAGTGATGAAGTCATAGTCAGGAGGATGTTTGTATAGTCAGAGCCTGTTCAACGGCAAGTTGGTGAAAAGACCGTAGATGAGGTAATTCGGTTGGCAATATCCAGCGATAGTCAAGCAATTCAGAACTGAGCTGGCCCACCTCGCCATTTGGATGACACAGATAAGCGAGGTCAATGTGATTGCCAAAGTCCACTTTGACCAGCAAGACCGGACCCACTTCAATATCCAGTTCCAGTTCCTCACACATTTCGCGCCGCAGCGCATCTGCCGGGTCTTCGTAATGGTCGACCCAGCCACCAGGCAAGCCCCAGGGATGATGGGGATGAAAGACATGTTCCACCAGAAGGATCTGCCCGCTGGCGTTAAAAACCACCCCAACAACCCCGGCGGTAAAGCGCGCCTGACGAATGCGCCACACCACCCGCGCCACATAGACGATCCAGGGGGCACGGCGTACAAGGGTGGCAACACGCCGCCAGAAAGTTATCTCCACCGCGCTATTTCCACTCTGCTTCACAGCGGTACGATACCCAATTCGCCAGTGTAACGGAGCGCATGAAGATCGTCAACCGTCGCAAATTGTCCTCTAATCTTGAATTAACTGTAACGAAACGCGCACAATCCTTGATTATGCTATACTTGATTTACATAACAAATTGGTTTGCTCAGGACGGGCGCTTTGGGCCAGGCAACGCTGGATTTTACAGACATCTTTGTTCGTTCGCCGGGTGATCTTCTGTTTTTCCTGGCTGCTGTCCTCATCATTGAGGCTGGCGTGTTTATGGCTCTGGAGCGGCGGTTGCGCGCACCGGATGATCGCGGGGCAGAACGCTATCTGCTTGCGGGTATTGGCGCGACGATTGTCTGGGCCTTGCTGATGGTGGGCGCGGTGTTTGCGCTGCTGACTGACCAGGACGCCGGCGCTATCCTGCCTCCGCTGGAACGGATCGCCCAGGTCGTCACGATTGTGTTATTCGGGTGGGCCTTTCTGACCGCAGACCACGTGCAGTGGGGACGAACCGCCAATGTCATTCTGCTGGTGGGTCTGTCGTTATTGATAATCGCCTACATTATCACCGGCGTGCAATGGCCTGACCTTGTTGAAACCACCGACTTTAACCAGAGTTCATTCGGGGTTGCATGGACCGTGATCCCGCTGCTGATGGCGCTGGCTGGTATTCTGTTGACCGTAACCTATTTCCGCCTGATTGCAGACGCGCCGCTGAAAATGGTTTTTTTCGCGGTGCTGCTGGTGGGTTATGGCGGCACACTGATCCAGATTGTTCAGGGGAATATCATTGGTGACGCGGCGGGGCTGGCCCGTTTGACGTTTCTGGCGGCGATGCCCATCGTGCCGGCGGTGATCTACCGGCTGGTAGTCGGCCATCTTGATATGGAACGCCTGTCGGCAAGCCAGGCACTGCTGGCGCAGCAGGCCACGGACCCCACGCCCCATTCGATGCCCACTATTCAGACGGAAGTGCTTGCGGCGGGTTCGCCGGTTGAACGGGAGTCTGCTCAACTGCTGCGCGCACTGGGCCTTATACTGGAACGACCCTCTCCGTCAGAAATCCCGCAGCATATCGTGCTGACGACTCTGGAAATTCTCAAAGCGGATGTCGGGCTGCTGCTGACCCTGCACGATGCCAATTATGCCGACATTGTTTACGCCTATGATGGGGTTCGCAATCAAACCATTTCGGCGATGTCGCTCAATCTGGGCGATCAACCAACACTGGTGAACGCGCTGGAGCGTCTGGCGCAGCGACCTCTGTACCCGGATCGCAACGCCGAGGAACTTCAGGACCTCTATACCCGCCTCGACATCGGGCAGATGGGGCCGGCCTATATTCAACCGTTAACCAAAGAAGAAACTCTGATTGCGGTGCTGGTGATCGCCATGCCTTACGCAGGTCGTGAACTGACCGGCCCGGAACGTGAGCGGTTGAAAGGCATCGCCATCATTTCCGGTGGTCTGCTGGCGCTTAGTTTTGAGGCGATGGATGCCCAGCGTCGGGCTGAAGAACGCGCGATTGAGGCGATGATTCAGGGTGTCAACGTGGAAGAAATCGGTGACACCGACGTGATGGCGGCCCGCCAAGAAATGCAGGCCGGACTTGAAGCCGCCCGCCAGCAGATAATGGCGCTCACGCAGCAGGTGACACAACTCAAGATTGAACTGGATGATGAACGGAGCCGTTTAACCGATATTCTGGGTGATACTCAGGAGGGGTTGTCGGTTTCGCAGCGGCTGACGGCCTTGCATGATGAGCAGGTGCGGCTTCAGGAAGAGCGTGACGCGCTCATGAACCGGCTGAAAGAGGCGGAAACGACACTGGCCGGGGCGACTGGCACTGCGGACGGTGACATCTTCCAGACTATGATCGAGGTGTTGCAGCGCGAACGTGATGATCTGATGGCACAGCGGGAGCAGTTGCAGACTCAACTGACCGAACTGCGCATGGGCGGACAGGCCATGCTGCCAGAATCCTTCCAGCAGATGCTCAACCGGATGACGGACGATAAGGCGCGGCTGGAAGTCGAGCGCAACCGTCTGAGCAGCAAACTGGCTGATCTGGAAGCGCAGCTCAGTACACTGGGTATCGAGAATGGCCCATCGGGTCTGGCCCAGTTGGTGGGGCAGCTCCATGAACAGCGCGCCAGCTTGCAGGCGAAATTTGATGCCTTGAAAAACGAGCGCGATACGCTGCTGCGTGAACGTACCCGTCTGGAAGCCTCTATCGAACGCGAACAGGAACGAGACCGGCAGATCGACGATTTACAGCAGGAAATTGCCCACCTCGCCGCGGACCGCGAAGCGACCCTGAAACAGCGCGAGAAACTGCGCGCCGAGCGTGAAGAACTGCTCACCAAGCTGGATTCGATCAAGGAACATCGCGCGCGCCTGCTGGCCGAAGCGGAAGGCTACCGTATGGAACTTGAAGAGGCGCACGAAGAGCAGGCGCAGCTTCGCAGTAAGCTCCAGCAGCAGTCTGATGACCGCAGCGACCTCATGAAATCACTGGACCGGCTGCACGCTGAACGTCAGAAGCTCATTAATGAGCGCGATCAGCTTCTGGCACGTGTGGAGGGGGATCGTGACCGTTTGCAGCAGTTGGGGACGGATGGGGTCGGTTCGCTCACACTGATGATCGAAGACCTGACCGAACAGCGTACCCAATTGGAACGTGAACTGAACCAGACCCGCACGGCGCTGTCTGCGGCGGAAGATCGGATCGAACTTCTGCAAGTCAAAGTCAACGCCCGTGAAGCGCAGGTCACACCCAAGCTGGAAGACCCCGCGCTGGTGCTGGGTATGGTGCAGGAACTGCGCACACCCATGACCTCGATTGTCGGGTATGTGGACCTGCTGCTGTCGGAATCTGCCGGTATTCTGGGCGAGATGCAGCGCAAGTTTCTCCAGCGTGTGCAGACCAACATTGCCCGCCTGACTTCGATGCTGGACGATCTCACCCGTATCACGGCGCTGGATACCGGACAGTTTATTCTGGTTGCACAGCCGGTGGATGTGGTGGGTCTGATTGAGGACGCCATAACCAATTCTGCCAGCCAGTTCCGCGAAAAGGGGCTGGCAGTTCACCTGGACCTGAGCGAGGATATACCGCTTGTGCCGGCTGACCAGGATGCGATGAGCCAGATTGTAGGCCAACTGCTCACTAATGCGTATCTGGCATCCCCGCCCAACACCGAGGTGATTATCACCGCACGCCGCACACCGACCCACCTGAACGGCGCGGGTGAGCCTACCGATGCTCTGTATGTCTCGATTGAGGATCGCGGGGGCGGCATCGCCATGGAAGATCAGGCCCGCGTATTCAGCCGAAAGTACAAGGCGGATAACCCCCTGATTCAGGGTCTGGGCGATACTGGCGTGGGGTTGTCGATTGCGAAGGCGCTGGTCGAAGCGCATGGCGGACGCCTGTGGCTGGAAACTGAAGAGGGCATTGGCAGTCGTTTCAGCTTTGTGCTGCCTCTTGAGGCCAGTCTTGAGGCAGAAGGTTAGGACATGCAGCGTGATGTAGGCAATGAAGTCATCGTCGCAATCATCGTTGTCGGAGTCCTGGCATTCGCGCTGACCTTTGGAATTATTCTCTCCCTGTCCAATTCCAACGCAGATAGCGCCGGGACGGCCCAGAGTAATGTTGCCACTGCCGCAGCCGCTGACATAACGGAAACCGCTGCATTGGCGACTGCCGATGAGACTGATCAGGTCACTGAGGAGGTGGAGGATACGGAAATTCCGCTTACGGCCACCACCCGTCCGGCCACCGCATCTGCGACTGCAACCGAGACGCGGACTCCGGTTCCAACGCATACCGATACACCAACGGCCAGCCCAACACCGACGCTGACCCTCACCCTGACCCGGACTACAGCGCCGACGCTGACCAGCACCTTATCTCCAACTGCAACCAAGACGCCGACTCCGGTTCCGACAGATACCCGAACCCCAACGTCCAGCCCAACACCGACGCTGACCCTTACTCTGACCCGGACTACAGCGCCGACGCTCACGCAGACCCGCACCCCCGCTCCAATCTCAACCAGCACAAGCACAGTAACTCCGGTGCCGCAGGCCACCATCACCGCGACCCCGGTTTTCGATGTCTGTATCGCGCCCTTTGGCTGGGTTGTGTATGAGACTCGCGCCGGCGACACGCTGGCATCTGTGGCGACAGCAGTGGGTATCACGGCGGATGAACTGCGCGTGGCGAACTGTCTGGGTGTTGTGAGCGACTTCCAACCGGCCACACGGTTGTACGTGCCGCGTGTGCCAGCCGGTCTTACGCAGCCGGTACTGCCGGGTCCAGATGATTTTCTGGCGGCGGAAGGGTGTACACAGCCAGGCACCGTCATTGTCAGCCCTTCACCCGGCCAGCGTCTGCGCGGGATGGTGGTGCTGCGGGGCAGTGCCTCGGCAGACAATTTTGCCTACTATCGGATTGAAGTGCGCTCCGACGCTGTGGATGTGTTCAATTTTTACGCACGTTCTGAACAGCCAGTAATCAATGACGTGCTGGGTTCCATCGATACACGCCTGTTTGGACCGGGCCTGCACTGGATTCGTGTCAGCGTGGTGGACAAGACGGGCGGCACCAGCGTGACCCCCTGCACGATTCCAGTCTTTTTTGATTGAGTATAGAATCAGGCGCAGACATAGGTTACACTTGCTCCGTTTTGATAGGGACGGAGCCAGTATGTCCAATCGCCCATCACGCGTTCGTCGCTTAGTGAGCTTTGTCTTATTTCGACTGATTCCGCTGATTCTGATTCTGGCAATCGCCTGGGCCGGGTTCGGGCTG
>CAZKIB010000027.1:5633-13414 GCA_964552425.1 uncultured Anaerolineaceae bacterium
ACTCACAGAATAAACCCGGTTATGCAGAGACCGCTGCCGCGCTGGCTTTGTCCGCAACCCCTGCCGGTGAATCTGGCATTCGCGGGGCAGGGCGCATCCTGGCGCAGCCCGCTGTTGAGGATTTGGGGACGCAGATTGCGCAGTTTGCCACCAATACCCCCGCCGGTCAAGCGGAACCGGAACTGGCCTTTGCGACCAATACCCCGGCTGGCGGTTCACAGGATGCGCCGGCTGAACCCACTGTAGAAGCGACACAGGTTCTTCCCACAGCCATCAATAACGAACCACAGTCTGCCCCGGTTGAAATCGAAGCCGGAACCCCCCGACCTCTGCCGACCATTATGTTTCTGGGCGATCCTGACCCCGGCCAGGTGGATGTCACCGCGATTCCGACGCGTCTCGACCCGATTGACCGGCAGGGTTACAACCTGATGAATATTCTGCTCATGGGGACGGACGAAGAAATCACCAACGATGGCTTTCGCCGCACCGACACCATGATTATCCTTTCGATTAACCGGGATACGGGCACAGTCGCCATGCTGAGTCTGCCCCGTGACCTGTTTGTTTATATCCCATCCTGGGGGATGCAGCGACTTAACCTGGCCTGGGCACGCGGCGAAAATGGCGGCTGGAACGATGGACCTTTTGAACTTGTGCGCCAGACGATTCTTTATAATCTCGGAATCAATGTCCATTACTACGCTCTGATTGACCTCAGCGGTTTTCGTGAAGCGATTGATCTGCTCGGCGGGGTTGACGTGGCGGTGGACTGCGCGCTTCAGGACTTACCCCTCATCGGCGCGGACATTCCTGCGGCGGCCCGGCCCATCGGTGAGGAAGGCTATCATATTCTGGATGTGGGGCAGTATCATCTCAGTGGCGGTGAAGCCCTGTGGTATGCCCGTTCGCGCAGCAACAGCGACGATTTTGACCGGGGGCGGCGGCAGCAGCAGATTTTGCGCGCTGCCTGGCGCAAGGCGCTCGACAGCGGCCAGCTTACGAGCAACCCAACCCAACTGCTGGACCTGTGGAATCTTTCCAGCGGAATTGTGGAGACCAACCTGCGTTTTGAGGATGTGATTGGCCTGATCCCGACGGCGCTCAATTTGCAGCCGGGTCTGATTGAAAACTTCGCGTTTATCCGCACCTACCATACACAGCCCTGGCAGCCGCCGAGTGGCGATTTTGTTCAACTGCCCCTTTATGACACCCTGCGTCCGTTGCTGGAAGATTTTTATCTGCCACCGACCACCAATCAGGTACGTCTGGAAGGGGCGCAGATTCGCGTTTTTAACGGCACTGCCAACGCCAATTGGGATCAGGTCGCGGCCAGCCGGCTGGCGTGGGATGGCCTGGCGGCTGTGGCGGCTGGTGCGGCGGAACGCACCGATTACGCCGACACGATCCTGATCGACTATAAAGGCGGTTCCAAAGGCAGCAGCCGTGCGGAAATCGCCAAAATACTGAACGTGAAACCTGAAAATATCCGCGTGGAACCCGACACCAACCGCGAGGTGGATTTCGAGGTTTATGTAGGCAGCAGCTACAATTCCTGCACGTTCAGCGTGCTGCCTGTGGATGGTTAGGGATTATCGCCGTCGTTTGAGGTGTCCAACGGATTTTCGACGAGGCGCAGAAACCGATAAATGGGGCCCTCCCCATCTTCAATAATGCCCTGATTCTGCAACGCGACGATCAGGGTGCGCGCTTCTCCAGCCGACAGGCCGAATATGTCGCGCAGCGGGCCGATGCCCAACCAGCCGAGGTACGCAGCCAGGGTCATGGACTGAACCAGCAGTTTATCATCCGCCGCTTCGCCGGATAACGCCTGAGTTGCGCGGGCGAGAATGCCGGCGCGGGTGCGTGTGGGCAGGGGGCCGGTTGCGCGCTGGGGGGTTTCTGTCGTGCCCAGGCCGCTGCCTTCCAGTTCTGGCAGCAGGTCCGTCAGGCCGCTGCGTTCACGAGAACGCGCATCGCGGGAGCGCTGGGTAGCAAGCTGCCGCCAGTAGCTGATCAGGTTATGCACATCCTGATCGCTGACCGTGCATAACTCGACAGGCACATTTTCTGTAGTGCGCCCCCGGCTAATGACAAAGCCATCAATGAATCGTAACGCTGTCGTATGCAGGTGTTTGAAAGTTTCAATGAGCGCAGGATCTGCCACCGAGCGCATGACGACCCGTGTCTCAATCACCTGGTCCATAAGTTCCGGTACATCACCGGGCTGTTCTGCTGTGAGCAGAATGTGAATGCCCACGCGACCTCCATTGATAATGAGGTCGTAAACCGCAGGCGACCAGTCTTCAACTGTGGCCTGCCAGCCAGGGTCCGACAGGGACGACAACAAAATGAGAATGTGGGGTAAAGGCGCTTCACCCCGGCTCACCAGGTGGGCATTGTAGCTGTCAAGGTTGTCCATCTGGCTTTCAACCAGCCAGTCATGGCGGCGCTGGACTTCCTTCGCCATGCCATCCAGCAATCGCTGTGCGGTTTCAGGCGTGTCCAGCAGACGGCCCAGAGCGTGAGGGGTATGAATCAACTCACCAAAAGCGCCGCTGCCTGCGCCGAGCAGCGCGACGCGCAGTTCGCCCGGCGTGTTGAGCATAATCAGCGACAGCAGGATTTCGTTAATAAGATGTCGGGAGGCATTCTGTGAACCGACAATCAGCAGATGGCCCATGCCGGACAGATCGCGGATGATGACCTGCTGTTCGAGCGTTACCCCCAGCGTAACGGCCAGAGTTGATTGATAATGCTGAAAAGTGTTGCTCAGGAGTATCTGGCGTAATTGGATCGGCTGGTGCTGAGGGGTTCGCAGCAGAATCCCGACGGTATCCGCTTCATCCTGAACAGGAGCCATAAAACCCAGTGTCCAGTCGGGATGCTCCTCAGCAAGTTTGCCCAGGTTGCGGCGGATATCGGTAGGAGTTACGGGTTTGCGCGCGCCGCGCCGCGCCGCTTCAGGGCGGGCCACGTAAAGGATATGCGATGGCGAAGGGCGAATGTCGGTGATACGGATGGGCGTTTCCAGATCGGTAAGACGCTGCTGAATTTCCGCGATCTGTTCGCGCAGCACGTCTTCCGGGACCAGCGGCCCGGTCCGTTGAATCAGAATATCCGCCATTGAGGGCGTCAACCAACCGGTTTCATCTCTCCGGCTGAGTAATTGTGGCATTTCCGCAAGCCTCCCCAAGCATGTGTTCCTCACTCACTTTACCCTGATCTTAAATTGACCGCAACCGACCATCATGCTAGTCTAAGATGGTGCTATATGAGGAGTTTATATGATGCGTGTCATCCCGTTTGTATGTGTGGTTCCGCTGCTGCTGACTGCCTGTGCGCTGGGTGAGGGCCTGCCACCGACTCCGATAACTCCTCTCACGCTTGAACCGCCGCCGGCGCTGACCCTAGCGGGCGATTGTAATCTAAGCAGTGACCTGGCGGACTGGCTGCAATTTTCCACCTATTATGCGCAGGAGTTTAACGATCTGGTTTCGGCTGCCGCCAGTAAACCCGCCGGAGAAATGTATGCGGATGTTGAGCTGATGGGGAAACTGCGCGCCGATTTCAGCAGTGTTCCTGCGCCGGACTGTGCGGAGCCAGCCCACCGCCTGATTGTCACTACCATGACCCGCGCGATTGATGGTTTTCAACCTTATATCAATGGCGAGGCGAACAGCCTGGGGAACACCGTCGCTGAAATACTGGCCCAGTTCGACCAGATTGACGCGATTCAGGCTGACCTGAACAGGCGGCTCGAAGAACAGCTTCAGGCGCAGCAGACCAACGAATAGTGCGGGACGAGTCGTTTAATCGTCCACTGTGGTGGGGTCAAAGGCATCGCGCAGGCCGTCGCCCAACACATACAGGCACAGCACGGTGATAAAGATCATGAAGCCGGGCCAGAATACCAGATGTGGACCGCGTGTAAAAAATGTCTGCGCGTTGGTGAGCATGTTGCCCCAGGTGGCAGTGGGGGGTTTGACGCCCACACCCAGAAAACTCAGGCCAGCTTCGACCAGAATAATGACGCCGATGTCGATGGCGAGATTAATCAGGATAATTGAGATCAGGTTGGGCAGAATATGGGCGAACATGATGCGGCCCCGTGTCGCGCCAATCGCCCGCGCACTGATAATGAATTCACGCTCACGCAGGGAAAGGGTTTCACCCCGTACCAACCGCGTGGTGCTGGTCCATCCCAGAAAGCCGAGAACAAGTATCAGTGTATTCTCATCCGGCGATAAAATGGCTGCGATGATGAGAATGATGAAGAACAGCGGGATGGACGTGATGGTGGTAATCAGCCAGATGATGATGTCATCCACCACACCGCCGAAATAGCCGGTGACAAGGCCCAGGCTGACCCCGATCACGAGTGACAGGAACGCCGCCAGAAAGCCAATCTTGAGCGAAATCTGCCCGGCGTAGAGCAGGCGCGCGAAGTGATCGCGCCCGATGTCATCGAGGCCCAGAATATGCCCCGGTGTTCCCGGTGGAGCGAAGGAATCGCCGACGATGCTGTTCGGGTTGACGTTCAGCAGCCCGGTAATCACAGGCGCGCCATAGGCGAGCAGCGTGAGGATTATCAGGATGACGAGCGCCAGCATCGAAAGACGATCTCGCCACAGCCGCCCCATTGCCAGTTGGAGCAGCGAGGGACTGGTCGCCGTTTCCTCACGCGAGGTATGTAACTTGGTAACGCTGGATTGTGCGGCCATAAGTGCGCCTGTTTCTAATTGAGACGAATGCGCGGGTCAATGAGCGCATAGAGAATATCGGACAGCAGGTAGCCCAGAATAGTAGCGACGGCGGCAAACAGGACCACCGCCATAACCACCGGATAATTCTGCTGCGTAACGGATTCAACCGCCAGACGACCCAGACCGGGCCACGCGAAAATTGTTTCGGTAATGGCCGCGCCGCTTAAAACGCCGGTAATAGCTGGGCCGAGGAAGGTCGCAATCGGAATGAGCGCGTTCCGTGTGCCGTGTTTGAACCAGACGACCCGTTCCGACAAGCCTTTGGCTTTGGCCGTGCGAATATAATCCTGATGGCTGACATCCAGCAGGGAAGCCCGCATGAAGCGCGAAAAAGCAGCGATGTTGCCCGTCGCAAGCACGAATGTGGGCAGCAGGATAAATTCCAGGCGCTGCCAGAGGGGCGGACACCCGCCCAAAAGGACCGGCTTGCACTGATTGCCCATCGGCAGCAGGCCCAGTCCTGTGCCGCCAAAGAGCAGCAGGAGCATCAGGCCCAGCCAGAAGACAGGAACGGCATTGAAGATGACCGAAATAACCCGGGTGATGTTATCGAAAATGCCGCCGCGATTGACGGCTGCCAGAATGCCGACAGGAAGCCCAATGACGAGTCCCACCACAAGGGATGCGACCCCTAACTCCAGAGTAGCCGGGATGCGTTCGGCGATGACATCCAGCTCCGGACGGTTGCCATGAGAATGCGAGCGCCCAAAATCGCCCCGCAGAATGCCTTTGCTTTCGCCGGGGGCTTCATTTTCGCCATCCCCATCCGCATCCAGCGGGATCAGAAATTCAACCCCACCGTCGGAGATGCCATCACCATCATTGTCCCAGCGCATCCAATCGTCACCCAGAAGCCAGCGCAAATACTGGATATAGAAGGGATCATCCACGCCCAGGCGCGCCGCCAGTTCAGCCCGCTGCTGAGGCGTGACTTTCGGCCCAAACGCCAGCGCCTGTACTGGACCACCGGGGGCTGCCAGCATAATGATGTAGGTGAGCATCGTGATTCCGAAGAGCGTGGGAACTGCCTGAATCAAACGACGTAAAGTGTATTTTACCATGCGTTACCTTCCAGACCGGGGAACAAAACCCCCTCGACCATCTGCCGAGGGGGTCAGCCGTCAGATGAAAATTACTCGAGTGAACGCACCGACCAGGTGTCGACGTTCCACCAGAGCTGTGCCGGGAAGGGATCAAAACCTTCAACATTGTTGCGAACCGCATAGAAGCCATTGCGGACGAACAGGAAAATATAGGGAGAATCTTCCTGAACGATCTGCTGGGCCTGGGCATATAGCGCTTTGCGTTCTTCCACATCGCAGCCGGGCAGCAAACGAGCCTGTTCGTTAACTTCGTTAAAGGCCGCGCTGTCGTAGGAACCGCAGTTGCTGCAACCGCCGACCACATCGCCAGCAGGGGTCAGAATCTGGGTTGCATCGGGACGGTCAGGATAACCTGAACGCCAGCCCAGCACATAGGCGTCAAAAGTCTGAGCATCCAGAATATCAAGCATCGAGAAGAATTCGAGAGTCTGAATTTCAGCCTGCACGCCGATCTGTGCCCAGTTTTCCTGTGCGATGGTGATGATGGAGGTACGGCGGGCATTTTCTTCATTGGTAATCAACTGGAAGCGGAATTCCGTGCCATCTTCGGCGGTTCCGCAGCCCTGGCAAACACGAACGCTGGTCGGGTCAGCGGGGTCGCTGTTGGGCCAACCGGCAGCGTCCAGCATCGCTGCAGCTTCTTCGAGGTTGTAGGGCACGGGTTCCAGAGAGGCATCAAACGCCCATGAACCGGGGGTGATATGGGCGGCCATCTGCGTGCCTTCACCAAAGGTCGAGCGTTCGATGATGTCCTGAACATCCAGTGCCAGGTTCAGCGCACGGCGGACTTCCTTACCTGTTTCGGTGTTGCCAAAAATGGGGTGAATGCCCTGGTCAATCGGGTTGCCATCGGCGTCACGGCCATCCTGCGGGTTCTGCGGGTCGGCTAGGTTGAAGCCCAGATAATCCCATGAATCGCCAGGGTAGGTATATACAGTGACATCACCGGCTTCTTCAGCCGCGTAAATATCGGCGCGGCGGGCTTCCTGTGGGCTGTCGATGACCAGCAGTTCACCAGCCAGGAACCGTTCGACTTCGACGGTGAGGTCCGGCACGTTCTGCGCGACATAACCTTCGTTGGCAACCATGCCATTGGCTGCATCGACATAATCCTGATTGGCGATCAGCGTGATGGCTTCAGCCGGACGCAGCTCACCAAAGGTGTAGACACCGGCGCTGGGCTGCGGGTTCTGGTTGAAGGGTTGATCGGGCAGGGTGGACAGGTCTTCCGGGGCGATATGCGACGGATAGGGTTCCAGGAAGGACGCATTGCTGAGTGCGTCGCAGTCGGCTTCGGCGAAGGTGACCCGAACGGTGAAATCATCCACCTTTTCGACATTGCTCACCTGATCGAGATAAAACGACAGGGGCGAATCGATCTCGCCGCTGTTGATGGCGTCCCATACGAACATGATGTCGTCGGCATCAATCTGTTCACCATCGGTCCAGAACATGTCCTGGCGCAGTGTAAAGGTATAGGTCAGGCCATCTTCTGATGTTTCCCAGGTGGTGACCATCGCGCCGGGCTGGCTCTCTGCAAACTGGGCATTGGAAGGGTCTACACCGACAAAGTCAGGGAAGATGAATTCCTGAATATCGGCGGAAACCGTATCGTTCGAAAGCAGGGGATCAAGCGCGGTGGGGTCGCCGCCCGAATTGCCTTCGATAATAACGTTGGGAACATCCTGGGCTGCCAGTGGGACAGCCAGAGCAACCAGGAGCAGCGCTGCGAGCGCTGTAAACGCATACTTTTTCATTCTTTACTCCTTCAGTAAAAAGATACGTTTCTGATGCCGTCTCTTGTGACCGCATTCATCTACCAATGTTACTTTCGGGTTGTGAGCCAGGTTCAAAAATTACATGGAACATAAAAATACCACTTCAGACTGAAGTGGTTAACAGGTTCACATAC
>CAZKIB010000027.1:13458-21156 GCA_964552425.1 uncultured Anaerolineaceae bacterium
AGATAGGTCTTTTTGTCGGGGTATCCAGATTCGAACCGGGGGCCTCTTGCACCCCATGCAAGCGCGCTACCGGGCTGCGCCACGCCCCGTGAGAGTGCATAGTATAGCTGACCATCGGATGGCTTGCAAGGCTCAAAGGTGCGTTTGTCAGGGTATTGTGTAAACAAATTGCTTCTGAGGGTCAGGGGCTTTATACTGACACTATGAGGTGGTTGATCGTATTAAAGTATACCGTTAGAATTCCCCCCAAATTTCAGGGGGATCAACAAAAATCACTTCTTTACGCTGTAGATATGAATATGATAGGGGTAGTGCAGAAGAGATAATATCAAAATTATTGATTAAGTTGGTTAAATGCAAGGTGAAATTCATAGCATCATTAAAATACCTGTTTGCTGTAACCGGGTTATCGGATGAAAGAAAGCGAGGTGGATAAATGGCTGAGAACGCAAAACAAATCTATGGCCTATCTACCAATCTGTTTGTCAGTCGTAAAGCAAATGGCGATTCGCTGGTAGTCGGGGGAATCGGTGAGAACGAACACCGCTGGACGCGCGTGCTGTCGCAGCGTGCCGCGCAGATGCTCTGGTATCACCTGACACGTCAGTTGTTTCCTGAAAAATCCGAAATGGTTACGGCTCTGGTTTCGACCACGCCGCTGCGGGGCGATCATATGCCGACGATTACCACGCATATGACCGTCGAGACGCTGGATGACGGCGGGTTCGATATTGTGGGTATGGTCGGCGAACTGACCTGGTGGGTTCGGCTGTCTGAATATGAAGCGCGGCGCTTCTGGACCGCGCTGGACATTGCGCTGTATCCGGTAGGCTGGCAGGGTCGCAAAACCAAAACACAGCAGTAATCCCATTTCCTCTGTTTTCCGCATTTATCCCCAACGAGACGGCTCAGGCCGTCTCGTTTTGCTTCTAACGCTAAACCAACTATACTACGAAGTTATGACGTATTGGCCCTGGTAATGGACACAGGAGGTTGGTATGAGTTCTTTCCCACCGGCAGTTCCCAAACCGGCTGCGCCCGGCCCGACCCAGACCGCGCTGGCGAACACGCGCGCTGCGTATGTTAACGTCCGTAATGGCCCAGGGACCAATTACCGCGATATTGGCGATATTTATAAGAACACTGTCGTGGTGTATTACCCGAATACGCGCACCTCTGATGGTTGGGTCTGGACCGAACAGAATCAACTGACCGGTTGGGTTGCCACCAGTGTCGTTACCTTTGAACCTATTCAATCGCCACCGCCAGGCCCGCGCCCGCAGCCGACCCCCTACGATGGAAAATCGGCGGTGTGGCACTGGAAAGGCGATGTGCTGGCTGAGATCAGTATTGAAGAAGTGGCCCAGACGATCAAGCGGGTCGCACCGTATGTGACTGAAGTGTTTGTAAAAACAAATGATTATACCCCGCGAACCGGGGCGCGCTGGCAGGGCTACTGGGACAGTGACCGCGCGCTGGCGATTGATGGGCCGGCGAGTATTGACAAATGGGTGCAGGTGCTGGGGCGTTATGGGCTGAATTTTCATGCCTGGTGTGTGGTGCGTGGGCTGGATGTCACCGCCGAGACCAACCTGATCGTGCAGGCGTGTCTGCGTCCCGGTGTGCGCTCGATGATTCTTGATGTGGAACCCTATGAAGGTTTCTGGTCGGGTGGGCGCGCCGGTATTCGCCCTTACATGCTGCGCATCCGCCGGCAGATCCCCGGTTCGTTCCATATTGGTATGTCGATAGACCCGCGCGCGCATCATTACGCCAGCATTTTCCCTGAAGAATGGTCGCCCTTTGTCAACAGTGTGCATCCGCAGGTGTACTGGGTCACGTTCCGCAAGACGCCGGATGCGGCGCTGACCGAGGCGTTTAATGTCTGGAAAGGCTACGGCAAGCCGATTATCCCCGTGTTGCAAGGGGATGCCTCCGCTCAGGAAATTCAGGTTGCGCATACCCTGAGTGTACAGGTGCATCAGGCTCCGGGTGTGAGCTGGTGGCGTATGGGGGTGATTGGGCCAGCGCAGTGGCAGGCGCTGAACCGGCCCATTACACCGGGGACGCCGGAACCGGATGATCCGACTGTGCCGCCCGATCAGTATGGCGAAGAGATCGTCATCCGGCCTACAGATAACCGTTTTGCGAAAGGCTCCTATACCGGGAAGAATGAATTCAGTTCGTTTACCGGAACATGGGGCTGGACGGTGTTTTATAAGCCGACTGTGACGCAGCGCAGCCTGGTGTGGGCGCAGTGGTCGCCCATCCTTCCCAGATCGGGCAAATATGAGGTTGCTGCGTTTATCCCCAACCGGCACGCGACCACCAAACAGGCGCGCTACAAAATTCATGGAATCAAGAACGCCACCACACAGGTTTCTGTGGATGTCGATCAGTCGAAATATTTTAACCAGTGGGTTCCACTGGGGATTTTCGAGTTCGACAAGGGCGCGGTGAACGCCGGCGCGGTCTTCCTGAATGACCTGACCTATGAAAGCGGTCTCGAAATCGGGTTTGACGCTATGCGCTGGCGCGAGATTGTTGAAGGGGGTTCACCGGGTGACGAACCGGACGAAGTGCCGGCAGGATTCGCGGATGGTTACGATTCGCCGGTGGGCACACTGGCTGAACGACGCACCGGTACAGTCTGGCCGGGGTCGTGGGTGGATGCCAGCCCGTTTGGTCGCCTGTATTTTGTGGGCACACCCAACGAAGCCTATCACACCGGGGCTGACCTGAACCTACCGGCTGATGCGGACCGGCACGCTGCCGTGTACGCTGTCGCCAGCGGGGTAGTGGTGTACGCCAGCCGCCTGCCGGTGTGGGGGAACGTAATTGTCATCAAGCATGACCCGCTGTACCCCAGCGGGAAGGTGCTGTATGGCCGTTACGCACATGTCGAGGAGATGATTGTACGGGTGGGCCAGAGGGTGCGCCGGGGCGAGCAGATTTGCCGCGTGGGGAACGCCTTTGGGGTGTATGCCTATCACCTGCATTTTGACCTCAGCCCGACGACGATCCTTGAGACGCAGCCGCAGCACTGGCCGGGCAAGAACTACACCGAATTGATCCGGCATTACATTGACCCTCGTGAGTTTATTATGGCGAACCGGCCCAGGTGAATGCCGGGTTCTCAGTAATGCGTGACTGCTGACAAACTGCCCGCGAGAACCCCTTACATGCTGTGAGGGGTTTTTGTTTGCTGCCGCCGAGGGGGGTCCGGCCCCTAAAGGGGTTCCTTCAGAGGATAGCAAGCCACCCTCGTTCAGTCACGGCAGAGATGGCAATCCGGGTTAACAGTTGCCAGTTTTCAGTTGTCAGAAAAAAGATCAGGTGAGTCATGGAACCAGTTTAACATGCGCTGGCTGGAATATAGTGAATGTGTGTTCTGTTTTCGGGCCACTTTTTGAAGTCGTCTAAAAATCTTTCGCCAATTATAATTTCTGTATAAATCGGCCCATTCCTGAACTGGCAGAAAAATGTTATGAAACATCATATATTCCTCAGCTACAGCCGTAAAGACAGCGATGTGATGCAGCGGGTGCGGCGCGATCTGAACGCCACCGGGCTGCTGGTGTGGACGGATGAGGGCATCGAGCCGGGGACACGCTCCTGGAAACAGGCGATTGAAGGCGCCATCATCGACGCGGGCTGTCTGGTGTGTATTCTGTCGCCGGACGCAAAGGTGTCGACCTGGGTTCAGGCGGAACTGGACCATGCCGAACTGCATGGCAAGCCGGTGTTTCTGATCCTGGCGCGGGGTGATGAGCGCAGTGCGATCCCGTTCGGTTTTGCGGCGTTTCAGTGGGTGGATATTCGGGCTGACGGGCAGTATAACGCTGGCATGGAACGGCTCATCGGGACCGTAAAGCGTCGGCTGGGGGCTGAGGCGAATACGGAAGAAACCCGCACGCATACCCGTCAGGACATCAACAGCCTGCCGCAGCAGCCACCGGATGTGTCCGGGATACTGCCGCCGCCGTTTGAGTGGTGCGAGATTCCGGCAGGGAAAGTGACTTTAACCGATGTGGGGGGCTACCTTGGGGGCTATCTCAAAGAGCCGACCACGTTTGAACTGGGGCGATACTGGATGGCAAAGTACCCGATTACGAACACCCAGTTTCAGGTGTTTGTGGATGCTCACGACGGATACCGCGACGAGGGATGGTGGGATTACTCTGCTGCGGCGCAGACCTGGCGGAATCAGAATCCAGAACAGCGTCCGCCGCCTTATGCGGGTGATGATCTGCCCCGCACGGATGTCACATGGTATGAGGCGGTAGCCTTTTGCCGGTGGCTGAGTGTGAAAGCACATCTGGTTCCCTGGCCCTCACGTCAACATGGAGAAGCCGAAAGGGGCGGGTTAACGATCCGACTGGCTGGCGAACAGGAGTGGCAGCGGGCAGCGCAGGGCAATGATGGCCGCGAATATCCCTGGGGTAATCGCTTTGATAAGGCGCGGGCCAATACCTTTGAAAGCGGGATCGGAACCGCAACACCTGTGACCCGGTTTCCGGGTGGATCGAGTCCTTTTGGGGTGATGGATACGTGCGGGAATGTCTGGGAGTGGTGCCTGACTGATCTGGAAACAGGATCACTGGACACGACAATCAACGGGCCGCGCGTGCTGCGAGGCGGTTCCTGGGGTGATTTGCAGCATCTGGTGCGCTGTGCGGTGCGCGCAGGACGCCTGCCCATTTACCGCGATATTGAGCGGGGTTTTCGGATAGTCGCTGTCCCGGCGATCTGAGCCAGTGGCTGTATGGTTGGCAAGTCACGAGGGGGGAAATCAGGTTATAATGCAGGCAATCAATTTAAGGATATGAGATGGTTGCAAAGGCTGAGGAAGATCGTATCACGATTGCGGATTACCTCCCCAGACAGAAACAGCCGATTGTTGAGAGGAGTTTCTTAGGAAACCAATGTCATATACGAGGGCTAGGTAGAAAGGTATAAAGTAAATGGAATTTCTAATTCTTGTTATCGCTATCAGTATTGGTTCACTGGTTGCACTTTTTATCTTTAAGCAGGTATCACGAGGGTTAGCAGGTGCTGCTGGAATGGTTGACGGTATTTCTAGTTGCGGCTGTGGAAGCCTTTTCCTCGGCATTGTAGTGATTGTCGTGGTTTCAGCTTTAGTCGGTTTCATCGCTGGGAAGATTTAGCTAATTTCAGGTTGTTCTTAAAAGCGAACAATCTCCCCAAAATAGACTCTCAAGTGAACTACAAGTGTCAATAACTCTTAAAATGCAAGACTGCCGATTATGTGCCGCAATGAAACACAAGTCCGCCGAAGCGGACTCTGAAAGGGTTCACTGATTATCATCAGGCACAGTTCGTGACGTGAGTCACAGACCAGCAGGCTTATTCGCGTTATGCTGATCTAAAATAAACCCCATTCGTCGGCGACGCCATCTTCCATCATGGAGGGGTCCCACATTTCGAGGCCCATTTCGATGGTGGTGGGGACGCCAAGAAAGTTCTGCGCGGTCCGGCGCGTCTGTTCCAGTAGCTGAGGCGCGTAAGGGCAGAAGGGTGTGGTCATAATCATGACGATGTGCGCCCGGTCATCCTGAATATCGACCCCGCGAATGAGACCCAGTTCCATAATGTTCATGCCGATTTCGGGGTCCACCACCACGCGCAGGGCTTCGTAGAGACCTTCTTCTTTACTCTGAACTTGCTGGTCGGTCATGGCAGTGTCTCCTTTACAGCAGTGCTGAAGCACCTGAGTTGAATCAGCACAGAACTTTAGAAATCTGATTTGCCAGCATGGTAGCATATCCGCGATCATGAGTCAATTATTATTATCTTTATCTTTAATATTGACACTGTCAGGGGTCACTGCTATACTCAGTGGGTGAATTTGAACCTACAGGTACACAGTAAAGTTAACCAATATTCAACATTGGAGGAACCGCCGCATGGGCGCAGCGCTCGAAATCCGAAACTTGCATGTTTCCATCGCAGAAACTGGCGAATCCATCCTGCGGGGTGTGGATTTGACGATCAAGCAGGGCGAGGTTCATGCTCTGATGGGGCCGAACGGCTCTGGCAAAAGCACCCTGGCAAACGTGATGCTGGGGAATCCAGCTTATGAAGTCACCGCCGGCCAGATCATTTTCGACGGCGAAGACCTGCTGGAGATGGAACCGGACGAACGCAGCCGCGCGGGGTTGTTCCTGGCGTTTCAGTATCCGGTGTCGATTCCCGGTGTGACGGTGGCGAATTTTCTGCGCCACGCGATCAATGCGCGCATGAAAGCGGCAGACCCGGACAGCAAAGGGATTTCTGTGCCGCAGTTTGCGCGCCTGCTGCGCGGTAAGATGGACCAGCTTGAGATGGATCACAGCTTCGCCGGACGCTACCTGAACGAAGGCTTCAGCGGCGGTGAAAAAAAGCGCGCGGAAATCCTGCAACTGGCGACTCTGGAACCGAAAATTGCCATTCTTGACGAGACCGACTCCGGGCTGGATATTGACGCGCTGCGGGTGGTTTCTGAAGGGGTGAACAGCCTGAAGGGGCCAAACCTGGGCGTGATGGTGATTACTCACTACCAGCGCATTCTGAATTACATTCAGCCGGATTTTGTCCATGTGATGTTCAAGGGTCGGATTGTGGAAAGCGGCGGGCCGGACCTGGCGCTGAAGCTGGAAGAAACCGGCTACGAATGGATTCGTGAAAAATACGAAGTGACCGAGTAAAGGGAGCAGCGCATGAGCGACATCGAGATTGTGCAGAGTCAGAAAGAACTGACCGAATCGGAATCCGCGCTGCGTGATGTGCGGAGTGATTACGACACCACGTATGGGTTTCATGACGACGATGTAAAGTACAGTTACGTCAGCGAGAAGGGGCTGGACGCGCAAACGGTGCGCGGCATCAGCGAGATGAAACGTGAGCCGGCCTGGATGACCGAAATCCGGCTGAAGGCTTACGAACATTTTGTCGAGCGCCCCATGCCGAACTGGGGCGATACCCACGCTCTGAACCAGATCAATTTTGACGATATTTACTATTACGTGCGGGCGACGGACCGGACCGAACGCGACTGGGACGATGTGCCGCCGGAAATCAAGGATACGTTCGACAAGCTTGGTATTCCCGAAGCAGAGCAGAAATTCCTGCAAGGTGTCTCGGCGCAGTACGATTCTGAGTCGGTCTATCACAACATTCAGAAAGACCTTGAAAACAAGGGCGTGATCTTCCTCGACATGGATTCGGCGCTGCGGGAACACCCTGATCTGGTGAAGGAATACTTCGGGACGGTGATCCCGCTGAACGATAACAAGTTCGCGGCGCTGAACACATCGGTCTGGTCGGGCGGGTCATTCATTTACGTGCCGAAGGGCGTGCGGGTGGAAATGCCGCTTCAGGCATACTTCCGCATCAACACCAGGAATATGGGGCAGTTTGAGCGCACCCTGATTATTGTGGATGAGGGCGGGTATGTACATTACGTCGAGGGCTGCACGGCCCCGACCTACAGCAGCGACAGCCTGCACAGCGCGGTGGTTGAGATTATCGTGAAGGAAGGCGGGCGCTGCCGCTATACGACCATTCAGAACTGGTCGAACAATGTCTATAACCTCGTGACCAAACGCGCAGTTGCCGAGAAAAACGCTACGATGGAATGGGTTGACGCCAACCTGGGCAGCAAGCTGACCATGAAATACCCGGCGGTGATCCTGAAGG